>DFMR01000082.1 GCA_002376325.1 Proteobacteria bacterium UBA3588
CAGCAACGCCCGGCTGCCTGCCTCGGTTTCGTCGGCGGCGACGAGTGCGGCCTTATCGCGGCAGGAACGCTCAATCGCATAGGCCAGCGCTGCCGCGTCGCGAGCCAATATCCGTGACATATTCTGTTCGAGCCAGGCGAAGAATTCCGGGTCGTTGATGATGCCGTACTTGATAATTTCGGCAATACCGGCTTTCAGCTGCCGCTCGTCCAGGGTCATCAAGGTGTCGGTATCGGCTATCACGCAGCGCGGCTGGTGGAATGCGCCGATCATGTTCTTGCCGAGTGGGTGGTTTACACCGGTCTTACCGCCGACCGAGGAATCGACCTGCGATAACAGCGTCGTTGGGATCTGAATAAACGGTACCCCGCGCTGATAGCAGGCTGCGGCAAAGCCGGTCATATCACCGACCACGCCTCCGCCCAGGGCCACCAGGGTGCATTGGCGATCAAAACGATGGGTCAACAGCCCGTCGAAAATCGTATTGACCACCTCAAGCGTCTTGTACTGCTCACCGTCCGGCAGGATCACCGCCTCGGTGCGATAGCCGTGAAAAGAGGCTAGCGTACGCTCCAAATATAGCGGGGCCACAGTCTCATTGCTGACCACCATCACCTGGGTGCCCCCAATATAGGGGACAACCAAGTCCGATCGTCCCAGCAGAGCCGGGCCGATATAGATGGGGTAACTGCGCGCCCCAAGGTCGACGTGCAAGATCTTCATGTGACTTGAAAGGTGGCGATGCGAACAGGGAAGTTACTATAACCCATCGCCTCTACGGCGTCATGTACCGGCAGCATTCTCGTCCAGCCGAATCATGATCTCCTTAACCACGCTGCGTACCGAACGGTCATCCGTGTAGAGGATCATGTCCGCGACCTGACGGTACAACGGATCGCGCGCCCGCATCAGCTCTTCCAGCTTGGCGCGCGGATCGGCGGTCTGCAGCAGCGGCCGATTACGGTCATGGGCGGTACGCTTGAGCAGTTGATCGAGGGAGGCATACAGATAGATCACAGTACCGCGCTCCCTGAGAAAGCGTCGGTTATCTTCCGCCAGCACGGCGCCGCCACCGGTAGCCAACACCAGATTTTCCTCCCGGCTCAGCGCATCGATGACATCCCGTTCGCGCCGGCGAAATCCTTCTTCACCCTCGATATCGAAGATCAACGGAATGCTGGCGCCGGTCCGGCGCACGATCTCGTGATCGCTATCCTTGAATTCCTTGTGAAGGATATTGGCGAGTTGACGGCCAATGGTGGTCTTGCCGGCCCCCATGGGGCCGACAAGAAAAATATTCGTACCGTTAACCATCGATAGGATAAATTGCCGCCATCACTGCAACGTGGCGCTATCCTTCATTATCTTCGGCGTTACAAAGATAAGAAGCTCTGACTTCTGGTTCGTATTGTAGTTGCTGCGGAACAGCGCACCGATGATCGGCAGGTCGCCAAAAAACGGGATACGATTGCTCTGGTGCTGCTTGTTCTGCTCGTAAATCCCGCCCAGCACGACAGTCTCACCATTGTTGACCAAAACCTGGGTCGAGACCTTCTGGGTATTGATCGGCGGTTGCCCCAACACGGCATTCGCATAATCGGGACTATCCTTGTTGACCGTCAGATCCATCACGATACTGTCGGCAGGCGTGATCTGCGGCGTAACCTCAAGGCTCAACACCGCCTTCTTGAACGTTACGCTGGTGGCGCCCGACGATGTCGACTGTTGGTAAGGAATTTCCACACCCGATTCGATGGTGGCCTGTTTCTGGTTGGCAGTTACCACGCGAGGGCTCGATATCACCTCCGTCTGTCCTTCCGCCTGCGCCGCCGACAGCTCCAACTCGACCAAGGTACCCAGCGGCAGACGAGAAATTGCCAAGCCAATCGATCCCGCTGTCGACGCCATATTGGTGACCGGCAAATTAACATTCCAGCGATCCGGGGACGTTACGGTCTGGCCGTTAATAACTTGGGTCGTGGCATTCAGGTTTCCCGACGTTATAGCACTGTTCGCCTGCTTCGTGACACCAAATCGAACGCCTAGCTCCTTGCTGAAATTGTCAGTCGCCAATACCACACGCGTTTCTATCATCACCTGGCGCACCGGTATGTCCAGCTCTGCAACCAGCTTGCGCACCGCCGCTATATTCTCGTCGGTGTCTTTGATCAGCAGTATATTGGTACGCTCGTCGACACTAACGGAGCCGCGCGCCGACAACAGCGAGTTTGCCTTGTTTTTCAATAAGGCTGCAATGTCCGTCGCCTTGGCGTAGTTGACCTGAATACTTTCGCTATCGAGAGGCGCCAGTGCACTCAACTGTTCTTTCGCCTGAAGCTCGAGTTTCTCCCGCGCGGCAATCTCCTCCGCCGGAGCCACCATAATCACATTACCCATGCGGCGCATACCGAGACCGCGCGCCTTGAGAATAATATCCAGCGCCTCGTCCCACGGAACGTCCTTTAGACGCAAGGTAATGTTGCCCTTCACACTGTCGCTGGTAACGAGATTAAGGCCGGTAAAATCCGCCAGCAACTGAAGTACCGATCGCACTTCGATATTTTGGAAATTCAGCGATAACTTCTGGCCGGTGTACTTTGGCTTCTTCGCCGCTCCCTCCGCCTTCGGCTTGGGTTTCACCTCGATGGTCAACGTATCGCCGGTTTGGTATGAGAGACTTTCCGCGCCGGCTGCGGTAGCGATCTCCATGCGCACGCCATCCCCATGGCTATAGGTGTCGATGGTATTTACCGGGGTGGCAAAATCCACGACATTCAACCGGCGTTGCAGCTTCTTCGGAACCGACGCGGGAGTGAAATTGACAATGATTTTTTGCTGCCCACGATTCGAAATATCCGCAACCATGGAGGAGTTCGACAGCGAAATGATCACGCGGCCCGTGCCGGTTTCACCACGACGAAAATCAACATTGGTAATTTGATTACCCGTTGCCGCCGCTTCGTGCGAACTGGCAATCGGCGCGGTCGATTGGATTTGCGATGACGCAGCGCCGATAACGAGAACGACATCGTTCTTTTCGCGCTTAATCACAAAGGGAGCCATATGCACCATATTGAATACTACGCGCGTACGGCCTCCGGCAGCGACCGTTTGAATGCTGCGGGCCGGGCCCAAGCCAACCGTCTGATGTCGCGGCACACTGCCCAATTGCGTATCAGGTAAGTCCACCACAAGGCGCGCCGGATTATCGATAGTAAACGTGCCGGGCATGGGAGCGGTTCCTGACAGGTGCATACGCACCTGCACGCTGTCACCCGACAGCGGAGCAAAGGTAATATTTTCCAGCGTACCCACTGCATAGATTGGCGCACTCAGCAATCCAAGCAGCAGCGCGGCACAGGCTAGATAGGTCTTCCGCATGCCCCGTCGGGTGCCTGCCATGCGTTCCACGTCGCTCTTTGCCGAATAGTGATAGTTGTAATTCATTTTCAGCATTCCCCGTAGGCTATTCCGTGAGGGCCAACTTCGCATTCCGCTCAACCCAACCACCCATTCCATTCGGAACGAGTTCGCGGATGTCGATCTGGCCATCGGTAATCCTGGTCACTCGTCCGTAGTTTTGGCCCATGTAATTTCCGACCTGGATTCGATAGACGAATCCGTCGGGCGCCGTGATGATGGCCCACACCGTTTTATCCTTTTCCAGCAATCCAACGTATTTCAGCGCATCTAAAGGAAACGCCTCGAGCGGCTCCTTATTGCGTGTTTCGTTAGGCCGCGGCCCGCCCTTACCGCTACCGGCCACAATCGAAGCCTCTGCCTTGCTGGGCGCGAAGGGATCGCGCAGATGATTGGGCTGATACGCAAACGACTCATAACTCTTGAATTCAGGCAGCGGCGCAATATGCCCCGCCTTGCGCGCCTTTACCGCATTGACGTAAGCGACAAGATCATTTTGATTTTTGGCCGCACAACCGCCTAACGTGGACAGAAACGCTGTCAGCACAACTAAGGCAAGGACTTTGCGCTTAGCGTATTTCTGCGCAAACCGCACAACATTTTGTTCTGTATCGAACGACATCGATGAGATTCCCATGTTGCGTCCGTTATTTTCGCCGCTTCGCGCCGGCCTTATTCCGACGGGCAGCTGCAATTTCTTCTTCGTCCAAATAGCGATACGTCTTTGCGGTCGCTTCCATAACAAGAGAGCTTGACTTGCCCCCATTCTCGACGGATATCTGGATATTGTGCAATGTGACGATACGCGGCAGCGACACCACACCGCTCACGAACTGACCAAAGTTGTGATACCCACCGGTCACTTTGATTTGGATCGGAAGTTCCGCATAAAAGTCTTTTGGAATTTCATTGCCTGGCTTGAACAACTCAAAGTGGAGACCGCTGGCAAGACCGGTTTGCGTGATATCGACAAGCAGATCCGCCACTTCCGTCTTGCTCGGCAACTGCCGCAGCATGGTACCGAACGACTCTTTCATGTCGACCATCTGCTGCTTATACGCATCCAGATTGGCCGCCCGAGCCTGCTTTGCTTCAAAGGTTTGCTTCAATTGGATTTCTTGTTGCTGAACGCGGGTCAAATCGTTCAACTGATCCTGTGTATCAAACCAATAGCCCGCGCCCAAAACCAAAACACATAACAACGCGACGACGCCGCCTTTTGCCAGCCGCGGCCAAGTCCCGATGTTATTGATATCGAGCCCTTTTAACTGAGAGAAATCAAGCTCCATGGCTCGTCAGCTCCCTTCTTTCTTGCTCGCTTGAGTGACCCGCAACACGAACGTCCGCGCACGGTCGCCTTTATCTTGCGCCTTGATTACGTCGAGCACCGGATTATTGAACCACTGCGAATGATCCAGGTTACGCATGAACGACGAGACACGTGCATTCGACTGTGCTATGCCCGCAATCGTCAGGTTGGTTCCGGATTGTTTGACGCTTGTCAAATAGAGACCGTCGGGCACCGCCTTGGCCAATGATTCAAACAAATGAACCACCGCCGGCCGGTTCTGCTGGAGTTGTTCGATCACTTTCATGCGCGCCAGCAATTGCTGCTTTTGCTTCTCCAGATCTTCGATCTCTTTAATCTTCGACTCCACGCCGCTGATTTGTTGTTGCAGATACTGGTTTCGCGAATTCTGATTCGTGATTAATCCGCCAATATATAGATGAACGTACAGGATGACCATTAGCATCAAGACAGCGGAACCCGCTGCTATGAAGGTAAATTGCTTGCGCTGCTCTTTGCGCAGCTCCTCACGCCATGGAAGCAGGTTGATGCGCGCCATTAGTCGAAGCTCCGCAGCGCCAGTCCGCACGCAATCATCAGTGCCGGCGCATCGTTACTCAGCACTTGCGCCTTGATGCGGGGCGCAATACTCATATTGGTAAACGGATTTGCGACCATGGTCGGCACACCCAGCTTGGATTCGATCAATTCGTCCACGCCCGTAATGGATGCCGACCCTCCGGCCAAAACGATCTGATCAACAGAGTTGAACTGACTGGACGAGAAAAAGAATTGCAGCGAGCGACTCACCTGTTGGGCCATGGCCTCCTTGAAAGGCTCGAGCACTTCGGGGAGATAGTTGTCGGGCAGGCCGCCCTGGCGCTTGGCCATCCCCGCTTCCTCGTAGGACAGGCCGTAACGCCGCTGAATCTCTTCAGTCAGCTGCTTGCCGCCGAACACCTGTTCACGGGTATAGATGGTCTTTAAGTCATGCAGCACGTTCAGGGTGGTCATGGTGGCACCGATATCGACCACCGCAATCGTCTTGCCGACCCCCCTGTCCGGCATCTGCTCGGCCACCAGAGTAAAGGCGTTTTCCATCGCATAGGCTTCAACATCAATGACCTTACCGGCCAACCCCGCCAATTCGATGGCGGCCACACGCACCTCGACGTTTTCGCTACGTGAAGCGGCGAGCAGCACGTCAACACGGGTGGTGTCGCTGTCGGACGGTCCCTGAACCTGAAAATCCAGGTTCACTTCCTCCAGCGGATAGGGAATGTACTGGTCTGCTTCGAGCTGGATCTGGGTCTCCATTTCATCATCGGAGAGCGATCCCGGCATCGAGATGATTTTCGTGATGACTGCCGACCCGGCGACCGCGGCGGCAGCATGCTTGGCTTTCGTACCGGAACGTTTTACGGCGCGTCGGATCGCCTCGCCGACCGCCTCTACGTCGGAAATATTCTTTTCTATCACAGAGTTAGGAGGAAGAGGCTCCACCGCATAGCTTTCCACACGGTAACGATCGCCGCTCTTGCTCAGCTCAAGCAACTTGACCGCCGTGGTACTGATGTCCAGCCCAAGGAGAGCAGGCTTACTTCCCTGTAGGAGTTGTGACAGCGAGAGCATTTTCCTTTATAAACCCCTAGTTAGGAGATATATATGTTTTACAACATTAAATACCAGTGTCAACTACAGGTCAACAAATAATTTCACCATTGCCGCCATAGTCCGCACGGAACAAAAGCTTTATACTCTGCGCCTTTATCGCGGCGTGTTGAACCAGTTCGCAAAGCCGCCGACTAACCCATATGAAAACGTTATCCAAAGTATTTCGCTTCTTTTTCTGGAGCGCCCTGCTGGCAGGGCTGCTGGGAGGCATTGGCGCCAGTGTCGCCTACTTCTACATTGAGCCGACCCTTCCATCGATCGAGGCCCTGAAAGACGTCCGCATGCAGGTGCCGTTGCGCGTCTACACGCGTGATGGCGAGTTGATGGGCGAGTTCGGCGAGATGAAGCGCAGCCCCCTCGCTTACAAGGATGTACCTCCGCTAATGATCAAGGCCGTCCTCGCGGCCGAAGACGAGCGGTTCTTCGAGCATCCGGGCGTCGATATCCAGGGCCTGCTCCGCGCGGCGATCAACCTGGTCAGGACCGGCCATAAAGGCCAGGGCGGCAGCACCATCACCATGCAGGTCGCGCGCAATTTCTTTCTCACGCGCGAAAAAACCTATACCCGCAAGCTCACCGAAATCCTGCTGGCGCTGAAGATCGATCACCAGTTATCCAAAGAGGATATCCTCGATCTCTATCTGAACAAGATTTATCTGGGCCACCGCGCCTACGGCGTGGCCATGGCGTCCCAGGTCTACTACGGCAAGGATATCCATAAGCTGGGTCTGGCACAGATCGCCATGATTGCCGGTCTGCCCAAAGCGCCTTCGGCACTGAATCCGGTCACCGACCCCGCCGCGGCCCGGATCCGCCGCGACTATGTGCTGGGACGCATGCACGCGCTGCATTTCATCACCGACGACGACTACAACAAGGCGATGGCGACACCCATCACGGCAAGCCTGCATGTGGTGACACCCGACGTCGAGGCCCCCTATATCGCAGAAATGGCGCGTGCCTGGATGGTGGATCATTACGGCAATGATGCCTACACCGCCGGATATAAGGTATATACCACGACCGATGCGCCGCGCCAGCAGGCGGCGAACACAGCGCTGCGTAGCGCCCTGCTGGCCTACGACCAGCGACATGGCTACCGCGGACCGGAAGGCCACGTGGATCTACCCTACAACGCCTCCTTTGCCGATTGGGACAAGGCGCTAAGCAGTTACGGTACGGTGGGCGGTTTGATCCCGGCACTGGTCGTGACCGTCGACGACAAAGACGTGGTCGCGTACGCCCCGCAGGTCGGCATGGTCCTCATCGAATGGGGCGGGCTGGAGTGGGCGCGCCGCTATATCGACGACGGCACCGAGGGGCCGCAGCCCGAACACGCCTCCGATATCCTCAAGGTCGGCGACATCATCCGCATCGAACTGCGACACAACTGCGACTGGCGCCTCGCCCAAGTCCCCACGGTTGGCGGGGCACTCGTGTCATTGCGGCCGAAAGATGGGGCAATTCTGGCGCTCATCGGCGGTTTTGATTTTTTCCATAGCAAGTTCAACCGCGTCACGCAGGCCGAACGCCAACCGGGCTCCAGCTTCAAACCCTTCGTCTATTCCGCAGCACTCAACAAGGGATTTACCGCCGCCACCATGGTGAACGACGCCCCGGTGGTATTTCAGGATTCCGAGCTGGAAAGTGCCTGGCGGCCGGAAAATTACAGCGGCCATTTCTTTGGGCCGACACGACTGCGCGTTGCGCTGATCCACTCGATCAACCTGGTCTCTATCCGGGTGTTGCGTGCCATCGGCATCGAATACGCCATCAACTATGTGTCGCGGTTCGGTTTTCCCAAGGACAAGCTGCCGCGCAACCTGTCGCTGGCCCTGGGTAGCGCGAGTCTGACGCCGCTGGAGCTGGCGCGAGGTTACGCGACCTTTGCCAATGGCGGGTTCCTGGTCGATCCCTACTTTATTACCCGCGTCGAAGACAGCACCGGCAAGGTTATCTACCAAGCCGACCCGGTACAGGCCTGCCCGCAATGCGACACGAGCGGCGCCCTACCGCAGACGGCCCCCACCGTTGTCGCCGCGACAGAAGCGCCGACGACCCCCGCGCCAAGCGACGACACGGCCACTGCTACACCGCCGTTCAAGCCGGCACCGCGCATCATCGGGCCGCGCAATAACTACATCATGACCACCATGATGCAGGACGTCATCCGCTACGGTACCGGCCGCGGGGCCCTGGTGCTCGGTCGCCGCGATCTGGCCGGCAAGACCGGCACCACCAACGAACAGGTGGACGCCTGGTTCAGCGGCTTCAATCCCGATGTGGTTGCCACCGCCTGGGTGGGGTTCGACACGCCGCGGCCGTTGGGCAACGGGGAGACCGGTGCCCGCGCCGCGTTGCCGATGTGGATCGACTATATGCGCGCCGCTCTGCACGGCGTACCGGACCTGCCGCTGCAACAGCCGCCCGGCATCGTTACCGCACGTATCGACCCCGAAACCGGCAAGTTCACCACCGCGGACAATCCACATGCGATTTTCGAGGTATTCCGCAGCGAGAACGTTCCGGCCAATGCCGGCCGTACGCCGACCACTGACAGCCAAAACACCAATAACGCGAATAACGGCAGCGGTGACGACAACAGTAACGGCAACCTGTCGGAGCAGCTGTTCTAGCGATGTCGCGACGCCAAGGGCGTAGCAATACCGGACGCGAATCGCAGCTGTACCGCCATGTGCTGGCGGAAGCGGCGCGGCTGCTGGCGCAAGGCACTGCCACCGGCTTTGATGCCGCCCGGCGCAAGGCGGTGGAGCGGCTCGGTTGCGGGCCGCTACGCCACCCGCCCAGCAACGCCGAGATCGAACAGGCCCTGATCGGGTACCAACAACTGTTCCAGTCCGACACCCAGCCGGCGGCATTACGCCGGTTGCGGCAGGTGGCTCTTCAGGCCATGCACCTGCTCAGCCGATTCGATCCCCGTCTGGTAGGACCGGTCTTATCGGGCAGCGCCGACGACAGCAGCATCGTCTATCTGCACCTGTTCGCCGACTTTCCGGAAGCGGTTGCCGTATTTCTGATGGACCAACACATCCCGTTCGAACACGACGAGCGGCAGGTGCGCTTCGGTCCCGAAGAGGACGAACTGCTGCCGCTTTACCGCTTTGTCGCCGGCGACACGGTGATCGAGCTGACCCTATTCCCCGCCCAGGGCCTGCGCCGCCCGCCGCTCAGTCCGTTGGACAAGCGGCCGATGCGCCGCGGCAACGCCGCGACGGTGGAACGGCTGCTGGTACGGATGGCCCCGTAAAACCGAGAAGTAAAGACGGGAAGCGGCGAATACACCGAAAACCGCCGTGCGCATACAGTTTCAGTACCTTCACATCCCTTGGCGCCTTGGCGAGATCATCTATCCGTTACCGGGAAAACATCCAAGCCGGTATTCCCGCCAAGGCGCGCAGCATGCCAAGAACAAGAACTTTCTTTATCGGCCCTGCGCTGCTTTCCGCGTACTCGGTGATTCCTTCCTGAGCCCCGTTCGTCAACCTACCGCTTCTAATCCTGCGCCGGGTAGTGCAGCGGCCAGGGCGCGCGGGCCACGCCGCTGGCGATGGCGGCCTTGGCCACCGCCGGCGGGACCACGTCGATGAGACGGGGATCGAAGGGCTTGGGGATGATGTAGTCGGGGCCGAACTCCAGAGTCTCCACACCATAGGCCTGCAACACCTCGGCAGGCACCGGCAGGCGCGCCAAGCCGCGCAGGGCATGCACGGCGGCGATCTCCATCTCGCGGTTGATGGAACGCGCCTGCACATCCAGGGCGCCGCGGAAGATGAAGGGGAAGCCCAACACGTTGTTCACCTGGTTCGGGTAGTCGCTGCGGCCGGTTGCCATGATCAGGTCGTCACGCGCCTCGCGCGCGATCTCCGACCGGATCTCCGGCACCGGGTTGGAGAGTGCGAAGACCACCGGCCGAGGCGCCATTGCCGCCAACATCTCGCGACTGACCAGATCGGGCCCGGAAACACCGACAAAGACGTCGGCGCCGTCCAGCGCCTGCGCCAGGGTGCGCCGTTCGGTGGCCAGCGCGAACTCCCGCTTGTAGGCATTGAGGTCGTCGCGACCGCCGTGGATCACCCCTTTGCGATCCACCAGCATGATGTTGTCGCGCTGCGCCCCCAGCGCCACCAGCAGCCGCATCGACGCGATACCGGCCGCACCGGCACCAAGACAGACGATGCGCGCCTGCGCCAGACTCTTGCCTTGCAACTCCAGCGCATTCAGCAGGCCTGCGGCGATAATGATGGCGGTGCCGTGCTGGTCGTCGTGGAATACCGGGATGTCGAGGCGCTGCTGCAGCGCCGCCTCAATCTCGAAGCAATGCGGGGCGGCGATATCCTCCAGGTTGATGCCGCCGAAGGTGACGGCGATGCGGGAAACGGTATCGATAAAGGCCTGCGGCGACTCCGCCTCGACCTCGATATCGAACACGTCGATGTCGGCAAAGCGTTTGAACAGCACCCCCTTTCCCTCCATCACTGGCTTGCCGGCGAGCGGACCGACATTGCCCAGCCCCAGCACCGCGGTACCGTCGGTAATCACCGCCACCAAATTCCCCTTGCCGGTATAGCGATAGGCATCGGCGACATTATCCCTGATCGCCAGCACCGGCACCGCAACGCCCGGCGTGTAGGCCAGGCTCAGCTCGGCCTGCGTGGTGCACGGTTTGGTGATGGCCGTGGCGATCTTGCCCGGTTTCGGTTCGGCGTGATAATCGAGTGCAGCCTGATCGCGGGGGGAAAGCGCTTGCTTGCTCATGGCGGATATAATTCCTGCGGTTAATGATTCATTCGACCACCGTAATGGTCTCTTCCGCGGTGGTTCGGTGCGAACGCCATGGCCCTATCGGGACGACAGCCGCGCCGGCGGTCAGCTCGCATGGTAATCCAGCGGGCGCGGCCAGGGCGCAGAAAAAGGTGCGCCAAAACGCATGAGGGGCGCCCATTGGGCACCCCTCATCGGCCGCAGAGCACAAACGCGGCTTACTTCTTGAGACCGTATTTCTGGCGGAACCTGTCCACCCGGCCGGCGGTATCGACAATCTTCTGCTTACCGGTATAGAAGGGATGGCAGGCGGAGCAGACGTCCAGGTGCAAATCGTGCCCGACGGTGGAGCCTGTCTGGAAAGTGTTGCCGCAGCTGCAGCTGACGGTAATCTCGGCGTAGTTGGGGTGGATATCCGGCTTCATGATCACGACCTCTGTGTGGTATTCCCTGCGTGCCGCCACCCGATCCGACTGCCGGGCACCGCACGCGAAAAGGAGCGTGATCATACGTAAATTGCCGGGCAACGGCAAGGGCCGGGCAACGGCATTAACGAATCGGCAAGCCAATGCTAACCTAAGTCAACGGAAAGCCCTTCTTTCCAAGCCCTGAATGGACAACTGCCATGCCGCAAAAGCCGCCGCTACGAGACTTCAAGTACGACTACCAGGGACTGGATGCGGCCTCGATCAAGCATTCGCTCGCCAACCGCATGATCTTCACGGTCGGCAAAGACTCCTATACGGCCACCAATCGCGACTGGTTCCATACGGTCGCTTACGCCGTTCGCGACCGCCTCACCGAGCGCTGGATGGAGACGATGCGCAGCTACTATACGGCCGACACCAAGCGCATCTACTACCTGTCGCTGGAATTTCTCATCGGCCGTACCATGACCAATAGCCTGCTCAACCTGGGATTCTACGACGAATGCCGCGCGGCCCTGGCCGACCTGGGGCTGGATCTGGAGGAGATCATCGCGCTGGAATACGACGCCGCCCTGGGCAACGGCGGCCTGGGCCGCCTCGCCGCCTGCTTTCTCGACTCGATGGCGACCCTGCGGCTACCCGGCTACGGCTACGGCATCCGCTACGAATACGGCATGTTCCGCCAAAGCATCGAAAACGGCCGCCAGGTGGAGCATCCGGACAACTGGCTGCGCTACGGCAATCCGTGGGAGTTTTCCCGCCCCGAGGTGCTCTATCCGGTCAAGTTCTTCGGCCGGGTGGTGGAGTACCCCAACGAACAGGGGGAGCTGCGCCACCGCTGGGTGGATACCGACGACATCATGGCCATGGCCTACGACACCCCGATCCCCGGTTACGGCGTGGATACGGTGAACAACCTGCGCCTGTGGTCAGCCAAGGCGACCCGCGACTTTGATCTGAAATACTTCAACGAGGGCAGCTACATCAAGGCGGTGGAGGACAAGACCCGTTCGGAGAACCTGTCCAAGGTGCTCTATCCGGCCGACACCACGATGTCCGGCCGCGAACTGCGCCTGATGCAGCAGTACTTCTTCGTCAGCGCATCGCTGCAGGATATCCTCTACCGCTACCGCAAGGGCCATCACACCTTCGATACCCTTCCGGACAAGGTGGCAATCCAGCTCAACGACACCCACCCCTCCATCGCCATCCCGGAGCTGATGCGCATCCTGATGGATATCCATCATCAGCCCTGGGACAAGGCATGGGACATCACGGTACGGACCTTCGCCTACACCAACCACACCCTGTTGCCGGAGGCGCTGGAAAGCTGGCCGGTGGAGGAGTTGGAGCAGTTCCTGCCGCGCCATTTGCAGATCATCTACGAGATCAACCATCGCTTCCTGCAACAGGTGATCCACCGCCATCCGGGCGACGTGGAGCGGCTGCGCCGCATGTCGCTGATCGATGAAGAGAACGGGCGCCGGGTGCGCATGGCCCACCTGGCCATCGTCGGTAGCCACAAGGTCAATGGCGTGGCGAAAGTCCACTCCCAGCTGATGAAAGACACCATCTTCGCCGACTTCCACGAATTCTTTCCCGACCGCTTCATCAATCTCACCAATGGCATCACCCCGCGGCTATGGTTGAACCAGGCCAACCGCGATCTTTCCGAATTGATCAGCAGCCACATCGGCGAGGGCTGGAAGACCGATCTGGAACAGTTGCGACAGTTGGAACCGCTGGCGGAGGATGCGGAATTCCGGCGCCGCTTCCGTGCAGTGAAACATGCCAACAAGGAGCGTCTGGCCGGCATCGTGCAAAAACGGCTGGGGCTGCACATCGACGTCAATTCGATGTTCGATGTTCAGGTCAAGCGCATCCACGAGTACAAACGGCAACTGCTCAACGTGTTGCACGTGGTTACCCTCTATAACCGCATCCGGCGCAATCCCGACGGAGATTTCGTGCCGCGCACCGTGCTCTTCGGCGGCAAGGCGGCACCCGGTTACGCCATGGCCAAGCAGATCATCCACCTGATCAACGCCGTGGCCGACATCGTCAACCACGACCCGGCCGTCAACGGCCGGCTGAAAATGGTGTTTATCCCCAACTACGACGTCTCGACAGCCGAGGAGGTGATCCCGGCCGCCGATCTGTCGCAGCAGATTTCGACCGCCGGCACCGAAGCCTCAGGCACCGGCAACATGAAGCTGGCGCTGAACGGCGCGCTTACCATTGGTACGCTGGACGGCGCCAACATCGAAATCCGCGAAGCGGTAGGAGAAGAGAACATCTTCATCTTCGGCATGGACGTGGCGCGAGTGAAGGAATTGCAACAGAACGGCTATAACCCTTGGGAGTATTATCGCGGCAACGATGAGCTGCACCAGGCGCTGGTCATGATCGAGAGCGGCTATTTCTCGCCCGACACGCCGGAGCGCTTCCGCCCCGTGGTGGAGGCCCTCACCCACGGCGGCGACCAGTATCTGCTGCTTGCCGACTACGCCGCCTACCTGGCATGCCAGGAGCGCGTCGCCGAACTGTACCGCGACCCGGAAGAGTGGTCGCGCCGCGCTATCCTCAACGTGGCGCGCATGGGCCGCTTCTCCAGCGACCGTACGATCAGGGAGTATGCGGACCAAGTCTGGCAGATAACGCCGGTGGCGCCATAAAACAAAAGGGAGCTGACGCTCCCCTTGTGCTTTATCGCTTCATCGAGTCGAAGAACTCGCCGTTGGTCTTGGTCGCCTTCAACTTGTCGTGCAGGAACTCCATCGCCGCCAGCTCATCCATCGGGTGCAGCAGCTTGCGCAGGATCCACATCTTCTGCAGCTCTTCCACGCCGGTGAGCAACTCTTCGCGCCGGGTACCGGAACGGTTGATGTTGATGGAGGGGTAGATGCGCTTCTCGGCGATGCGGCGATCCAGATGGATCTCCATGTTGCCGGTGCCCTTGAACTCCTCGTAGATCACATCGTCCATGCGCGAACCGGTGTCGATCAGCGCGGTGGCGATGATGGTCAGCGAACCACCCTCTTCGATATTGCGCGCAGCGCCGAAGAAGCGCTTGGGACGATGCAGGGCGTTGGCGTCGACGCCGCCGGTGAGCACCTTGCCCGACGAGGGGATCACGGTGTTGTAGGCGCGCGCCAGACGGGTGATGGAGTCGAGCAGGATGATCACGTCCTTCTTGTGCTCCACCAGCCGCTTGGCCTTCTCGATCACCATCTCGGCCACCTGTACATGGCGGCTGGCCGGTTCGTCGAAGGTGGACGACACCACCTCGCCGCGCACCGAACGCGCCATCTCCGTCACCTCTTCCGGGCGCTCGTCGATGAGCAGGACGATGAGATAGCATTCGGGGTGGTTGTGGGTGATGGAGTGGGCGATGTTCTGCAGCAGCATGGTCTTGCCGGCCTTGGGCGGGGAGACGATCAGGCCGCGCTGCCCCTTGCCCACCGGCGACACCAGGTCGATGACGCGGGCGGTGATGTCCTCGGTGCTGCCGTTGCCGACCTCCAAGGTCAGCCGTTCGTTGGGATGGAGCGGCGTCAGGTTCTCGAACAACACCTTGTTCTTGGCGTTCTCCGGCGGCTCGAAGTTGATGGTATCGACCTTGAGCAGGGCAAAGTAGCGTTCACCTTCCTTCGGCGGCCGTATCTTGCCGGTAACCGTATCGCCGGTGCGCAGATTGAAGCGCCGAATCTGGCTGGGCGAAACGTAAATGTCGTCGGGCCCGGCAAGATAGGAGCTGTCCGCCGAACGCAGAAATCCGAAACCATCCTGCAGGATCTCCAGCACGCCGTCGCCGTAGATGTCTTCGCCGCTCTTCGCCGTCGCCTTGAGCAACGAGAAGATAACGTTTTCTTTACGGGAGCGTGAGGCCCCCTCAATACCCAGGGATTCAGCGATCCCGATGAGTTCAGCGGCGGGTTTTCTCTTGAGTTCAGTCAGATTCATGGTCAAACCGTTGGTAATAGAGGGCGTCAGGGTTGCAACTGTGGAATCGGGAGTTTCTCGGGGGTGACAGTGGAGAGCCGCGTCGGGCCGTCCATCCGCTCATTCGGGGAAAAAGGCCACCGAGGCCTGTGCGACATTCTTAAATTTGGTTTCTTACGGGAACGTATGGGAATCTACCATCAAGTCGGCGCGGCGTCCAGTCCCGGTGTGGACGCCGCGCCACCGATCACAAATTGCTGTCGATAAATGCCGTCAGCTGCGATTTGGAAACCGCGCCGACCTTGGTCGCTTCCACATTGCCGCCCTTGAACAACATCAGGGTCGGGATGCCGCGAATGCCGTACTTGGGCGGCGTATTCGAATTCTCATCGATGTTCAGCTTGGCCACCTTGAGCCGGCCATCGTACTCTTCGGCGATCTCGTCAAGGATCGGGGCGATCATCTTGCAGGGCCCGCACCAGTCCGCCCAATAATCCACCAGCACCGGACCGCCGGCCTTGATAACTTCCTGTTCAAAAGAGTCGTCGGTTACGTAAACGATTTTGTCGCTCAATGTTGTCGCCTCCACGCGCGCGAAACCACTTCAATGCGGTCCGGCTTGTTTGTTGTCGAGCCTTAAGTCCACATTTGAGCCCAATCCGACGCGCTTTGCAAGCCCATAACCGGCGCGTTTTTGGTATGCTTTCGCCACCATGAGTGAAACACATTTGACAAATACGCGCTTCGGCGACTTCAATCTGCCGCCGACGCTGATGCAAGGCATTGAGGACGCGGGTTTTTCTTACTGCACCCCGATACAGGCCGATACCCTGCCGCTGGCGCTGCAAGGCCAGGACATCGCCGGTCAGGCGCAGACCGGCACCGGCAAGACGGCGGCCTTCCTCGTCGCCCTCTACAATCACCTGCTGTCGCACCCCGCCGCCGCCGAACGCCGCACCGACCAGCCGCGCGCACTGGTCATCGCGCCGACGCGCGAACTGGCGATCCAGATCCACCGCGATGCCGAGACGCTCGGCCGCCACACCGGGCTGACCCTGGGCCTCGCCTACGGCGGCACCGGTTACGAGCAGCAGCGCAGCGTGCTGGAGCAAGGCGTCGATATCCTGATCGCAACGCCCGGGCGCCTCATCGATTACTTCAAACAGCATGTGTTTGACCTCAAAGCGATCCAGGTGGTGGTGATCGACGAGGCCGACCGCATGTTCGACCTGGGCTTCATCGCCGACCTGCGCTACCTGCTGCGGCGCATGCCGCCGCCAGCGCAACGTTTCAACATGCTGTTCTCCGCCACCCTGGCGCTGCGCGTCACCGAGCTGGCGTATGAACACATGAACACCCCGACACTGATCGAGGTGGAGCCTGACAAGGTGACCGCCGATCGGGTGAAACAAGAGGTCTATTTCCCCGCCAGCGAAGAAAAGATCCCACTGCTGCTGGGGCTGCTGCAACAGCGCCAACCGACCCGAGCCATCATCTTCGTCAACACCAAGCGCGTCGCCGACCGGGTGTGGGCCTACCTGGAAGGCAACGGCTACAAGACCGCCATCCTCTCCGGCGACGTGCCGCAGCAGAAGCGCCAGCGGCTGCTGGAACAGTTCGCCTCGGGCGAATACCCGCTGCTGGTGGCCACCGACGTTGCCGCCCGCGGCCTGCACGTCTCCGACGTGACCCACGTGTTCAACTACGACCTGCCGCAGGATGCCGAAGACTACGTACACCGCATCGGCCGTACGGCACGGGCCGGCGCCAGCGGCGAGGCGATCAGTTTCGCCTGCGAGGAGTACGCCTTCTCCCTGGTCGACATCGAGAACTACATCGGCCACAAGATCCCTATCATGAGCATCGTCGGCGACCTGCTTCTGCAACCGCAGCCGCCGATCAAGGACAACCACCGCCCCAGCAAGGACGGTCCGCGCCGGTCGGGCGAGCGCCGCGGTCAAGGCGGCGGCGGGCGTGGTGGCCGCAGCGGCGGAAGAGCGCGGCGGTAGCAGCTAGGCTAAGATGAATCCGTGACGCGACAGACGGCGCGCCTCCCATCGGCAAACGCAACCAGCGAACATCCTATGTCGACCACCAACAAGTGCAGTCTCTGCCACAACTCCAAGTGCTGTACCTACATTACCCAGCAGATTGAAACACCGCGCAGCATGCGCGATTTCGATCATCTGCTGTGGCAGATCTCCCACCAGAACGTCTGCATTTATAAGGACGACGACGGCTGGTATCTGCTGATCAACAATCCCTGCCGCCACCTGCTGCCCGACGGCGGCTGCGGCATCTACGACGAGCGGCCCATCGTCTGCCGCGAACACTCCAACGACTACTGCGAGTACGACTCGCCGGCGGAAGAAGGCTTCAAGAAATACTTCGACAGCTACGAAAAGCTGCAGGCCTTTTGCCGCAAACGCTTCAAGAAATGGGATCACCGTTTCGGCAAGGAGTAGCCGCTTCCCCGAAGAAACCTGGCTTCTCCGCAGAGTCTGTGAATCGGCATCGTAAGCCCAATAGGACGCGCAGCGGTATTGAGCGAAGCTAAGCACTGTTAGGACGAAGTTTTTTCCAGATCAGCTTGTATGCTCTCGCCAAGACGCCAAGATCGCCAAGGAATCAATTGGTTCCTTATTGAAGCCAATTGATGCTGCTGGCCCCCCGCACCAGTGGCCGGCTTGCCAATTTCATCTTCCATCATTCCCTACCCTTCCCTTGGCGTTCTTGGCGCCTTGGCGAGAGAAAGTCTCTTCCTGCACCCACAAATTTATTCATTCACGGCATGATCTGCCGGAACGAGCGCAGCGCAGGAAACTCCTCGGCCACGCGCGGCGGCTGGCGGCTGTCCGGCTTCTCTACCGCCAACAGGTGGCCGATGCCGTAATCGCGGGCGGAGCGCAGCACCGGCAGGCTGTCGTCGATCAACAACGTCCTGGCCGGCGTGAACGGCTCGCTCTCCTGCAACTGTCGCCAGAAGTCGGGCTGCTCCTTCGGCAGGCGGAAGGTGTGGGAGCAGACGATGGCGTCGAAATGACCCGCAAGGCGCGTGCGCTCCATCTTCATATCCAGGCTCTTCATGTGGGCGTTGGTCACCAGCACCACCCGCTTGCCGACGCCGCGCAACCGCTCCAGGAATTCCGGCACGAACGGGTGCACCACGATGAGGTGGTCCACCTCCTCCTTCAGCAGTGCGATATCCAGCCCCAGTTGGTGGGTCCAATAATCGATGCAGTACCAGTCCATGGTGCCGACCACCGCGTGAAAGCGTGGATAGAGCTGCTCCTTGGCCTGCATCAGGGTGATACCGTGCTTCTCCGCGAAGCGCAGCGGTACGTGCTCGGTCCAGAAATAGGTGTCGAAATTGAGGTCGAGCAGGGTGCCGTCCATGTCCAGGAACACGGTATCGATGGCCTGCCAATGGATCCCGATTGCGCTACTGTCGTCGGTCGCGGTATTCATGAAGCCATTCTAAAGGCAAACGGGGGGTCGGCGTCCAACGCGGCGAAAAACGGCTCCTCGCCCGCGGACAACTCGGTTATCATGGGTTCAGGCGCAGAGTAAAAAGACAAGGAACGCATGCGCGATAAACCACGAATTCTACATACAGAAACCCTGGTCGAAACCCGGCTGTTCCGCATCGAACAGCTCGACCTGCGCTTCGCCAACGGTGTCGAGACCCGCTACGAGCGGTTGGTCGGCGCCCGCGGCGCCGTACTCATCGTGCCGTTGCTGGACGACGACACGGTGCTGCTGATCCGCGAATATGCCGCCGGCACCGATCGCTACGAACTGGGCCTGCCCAAGGGCCGTATCGAGGACGGCGAAGAGGTGTTGGCGGCGGCCAACCGCGAAATCATGGAAGAGGTCGGCTACGGTGCCGGCCATCTGCAACAGCTGGCCACCCTCAGCATGGCCCCCGGCTACGTGGGACATCTCACCTACGTGGTGCTGGCCCGCAACCTCTACCCGCAAAAGAACGACGGCGACGAGCCCGAAGAGATCGAAGTGGTCCCCTGGCCGCTGAGCCGGCTGCACGAACTGCTGCAACAGGATGACCTCACCGAAGCACGCAGCATCGCCGCCCTGTTTCTCACCCGCGAGCACCTGAACCATGAATGAGCCGACCCCCGACAACCTGTGCGCGCTGCTCGGCCCGGCCATCGAAGTGGCCAAGCAGGCCGGCCGCCGCATCATGGAGATCTATGAGAGTGGATTCAGCGTCGAACAAAAAGAGGACCATACACCGCTGACAGAGGCCGACACCGCCGCGCACCACATCATCGAGGACGGCCTGCAGGTCCTGACACCCGATATCCCGATACTGACCGAAGAGTCGGCCAAGGTTCCGTACCGGGAGCGCGCCCGCTGGCAGCGCTACTGGCTGGTCGACCCGCTGGACGGCACCCGCGAATTCATCAAACGCAACGGAGAATTCACCGTCAACATCGCCCTCATCGACCGTGGCGAATCGGTGCTGGGCATCGTCTACGCCCCGGTGCTCGGCGTCTCCTATTACGCCTGCCGCGGCCACGGCGCCTATAAGCGCGAGGCGATGAACGATGCGCTACAGATCCATGCCCGGTCATGGAACGGCGGACGCGTGGTGGTGGCCGGCAGCCGCTCCCATCGCGGCGGTTCGCTCGAAGCCTTCCTCCTCAAGCTGGGCGACTATGAACTGGTACCGATGGGCAGCTCACTGAAATCGTGCCTGGTGGCTGAGGGCAAGGCCGACATCTATCCGCGCCTCGGCCCCACCTCGGAGTGGGACACCGCGGCGGCGCAGTGCGTGCTGGAAGAGGCGGGCGGCCGCATCACCGATACCGCAATGCAGCCGCTGCGCTACAACACCAAGGAGTCGCTGCTCAATCCCTACTTCTTCGCCTGCGGTGCCGGCGAGGTGGACTGGTCGCAATACCTTTAAGAACAGGTGCGAGGGACAAGGGAACGAGATACGAGGGTTGGAGTCCCCTACGCGCACGTTTAATTCTTAATTGAGTACGAGCGTAGCGAGTTCATTCCCTCGCACCTCGTATCCCGTACCTGTTCTTTTGTCCCTCCTACCTATCTTTTGTCGTCCACCGCCATAATCGCCTTCAGCTCGGCCAGCACCATCTGCCGCTGCGGGTCGCTGAGGCCCGCCACCTGGACCACCGCCTGCCC
>DFMR01000135.1 GCA_002376325.1 Proteobacteria bacterium UBA3588
TACCGTGGCGGCGGGGGATCGCGTAACGATCTATACCCGAGGCGGCGGCGGCTGGGGAAAATAGTTGAAGGCGGAAGGCGGAAGGCTGAAGGCGGAAGGCGGAAGGCGGAAGGCGGAAGGCGGAAGGCGTTAGGCGGAAGGCGGAAGGCGGACAAGGAGCGGAGAGATGCGGATAGTGATGGCGGTGGTAGTGCTGGTGCTGTTGGGCGGCTGCGCCACCGGGACCATGATGGGGGCCGGGCAGGGCGGCCGTGCGGCGGACGGCCGCAGCTACGAGGCGGCGCGGGCCGACAACCTGATCTCGGCGGCGGTCGATCGCGCCCTGGTGCATGACAGCGAGATGCGGGCGATGGCTATCCACGTGCAGACCTATAACGGTATCGTGACCCTCACCGGCCAGGTGGACGACGTCGCCATGGCGCGGCGCGCCGAGCGGCTGGTGCGGCGGGTGGACGGGGTGCGCGGCGTGGACAATCAATTGCAGGTCGGGCGCTGAACGGCGTGACGGAGACGACGGGAACGAACCATGTGCGGTATTTGCGGTGAACTGAGACTCGACGGCCACATCCCCGACCTGGCGGTGACCGGGCGCATGCTGCACCGGCTGGAGCGGCGCGGCCCCGATCACGAGGGCAGCTACTCCGACGGCCCGGTGGCGCTGGGCCATCGGCGGCTGGCGATCATCGACCTCTCCACCCGCTCGCACCAGCCGATGGTCGACAACGAGCTGGGGCTGGTGCTGGTGTTCAACGGCACCATCTACAACTACCGCGAACTGCGCCGGGAGCTGCTGGCCAAGGGCTACAGCTTCTTCTCCGACGGCGACTCCGAGACCATCATCAAGGCCTACGCCGCCTGGGGCGAACAGTGCGTCGAACGCCTCACCGGCATGTTCGCCTTCGCCATCTGGGACCTGCGGCGCCAGCGCCTGTTCCTGGCGCGCGACCGCCTCGGCATCAAGCCGCTCTATTACAGCCACGACGGCAGCAGCTTCCGCTTCGCCTCCAACATGCAGGCGCTGCTGGCGGCAGGCGGCGTCGACAACTCCATCGACCCGCTCGCGCTGCACCACCAGTTCACCCTGCACGGGGTGATTCCGGCGCCGCGCACCATCCTCAACGGCGTCCGCAAGCTGGCCCCCGGCTGGACCCTCACCATCGACAAGAACGGCCGCCGCGAGGAGCGCAACTACTGGCAGCTCTACGCCCATCGTCCCGCCGAGGTGCGCAGCGAACAGGAGTGGACCGAGGCGATCCACGACGCGCTGAAGCGATCAGTGAAGCGTCGCCTCGACATCGCCGACGTGCCGGTCGGCGTGTTGCTCTCCGGCGGCCTCGACTCCAGCCTGCTGGTGGGACTGCTGGCGGAGCAGGGGGTGCAGGACATCCTCACCTTCTCCATCGGCTTCGAGGACGTGCCGGAGGAGAAGGGCAGCGAGTTCGAGTACTCCGATCAGGTGGTGGCGATGTACGACACGCGGCACCACAAATACTCCATCCCCAACGCGCAGGTGCTGCAGCGCCTGCCTGAGGCCATCGAGCAGATGGCCGAGCCGATGGTGGGCCAGGACGCGGTCGCCTTCTACCTGCTGGCCGAACGGGTGTCGCAGGAGGTGAAGGTGGTGCAGAGCGGCCAGGGTGCCGATGAGGTGTTCGCCGGTTACTTCTGGTATCCGCAGATGGACGCCGAGGGCGGCACCGACCTGGAACGCTTCGCCAAACACTACTTCGATCGTCCCCACGGCGAATTCCTGCAAACGGTGGCCGAGCAATACCGCGGCGAGGACCACACCGGCATGCTGGTGGAGAAGCTGCTGACCCAACCCGGCGCCGACACCTTCATCGACCGGGTGCTGCGCATGGACGTCACCACGCTGATCGTCGACGACCCGGTGAAGCGCGTCGACAACATGACCATGGCCTGGGGGCTGGAGGCGCGCGTGCCGTTCCTCGACCACGAACTGGTCGAGCTGGCGATGCAGCTGCCGCCCGAATACAAGCTCGGTTCCGGCGGCAAGCAGGTGCTGAAGAAGATCGCCCGCGGCCTGATCCCCGATGCCGTGATCGACCGGCCCAAGGGCTACTTCCCGATGCCTGCGCTCAAATACGTGCGCGGCGAGTTCCTCGACTTCATGCACGACATCCTCGACTCCAACGCCTGCCGCCAGCGCGGCGTGTTCGACCGCGCCTACGTGGATAAGCTGCTGGCTGAACCGGAGCGGCACTTCACCCAGCTGCGGGGGAGCAAGTTGTGGCATTTGGCGTTGTTGGAGTTGTGGCTGCAGAGGAATGTGGATTTCTATTACTGAGGGTGTGTGGCTTGCACCACGGTAATTAATGCGGGGACTCGCCCCGCGGGGCGAGGTACTTTCTTTGAACGGCCAAAGAAAGTACCCAAAGAAATCCGCCCTAGTGTCTCGCCCTACGGGTTCCCTGCGCTTCTCGTCCAAAGTGGGGTTCGAGCCACAGGACGTCCCTGTCCTGAGGCTCGAATGCGTGCCATGGATGGCACGCCCCCTGCGGGCCTTAACCACTTTGGACTGCGATGCTCGGCGAGACACAAGGGATTTTGGCGTTAGCGGTAAGTAATGCGCTTTGATTCAACAATAACCCCAACAAAATCCCATTAAAAAGCGGTACGTAACGAAACTCCCTGGGGCCCCTATACCGCGCCGAGTAGCGAGCAACGCAGGGAACCGCGAAGCGGCGCGGTATTGGGGCGGCCTTTTCTTTGGTTACTTTCTTTTGGCCGAGCAAAAGAAAGTGACCTGCACGCGGGGCAGCCCCCGCATTCAATTAACCGTGGCGTAGCCACCCAACCCCTGCATCCCCCACCAAAACCAGCTAAATTAACACCCAACGCGGGAACCCACTAACCCCAACCCCGTCCAACAGGGTTGAACCCACATCGATCGCCCCCATTAATCGCGTTCAGGCGCAAATTGGCGGTAGCCACACAGTTTATGAGGTAGTGTTATGGACGCATTGGAACGTATCAAACAGCAGGTCGACGACAACCCCGTCATCATCTACATGAAAGGCACGCCGCAGATGCCCATGTGCGGTTTCTCCAGCCGTGCCTCCCAGGCGCTGGGGGCGTGCGGCGTCGAGTTCGCTTACGTGAATGTGCTGGCGGACCCGGAGATCTTCGAAAATCTGCCGCGCTTCGCCAACTGGCCCACCTTCCCGCAGCTCTACATCAACGGCGAGCTGGTCGGCGGTTGCGACATCACCCTGGAGTTGTACCAGAAGGGCGAGTTGCAGAAGATGGCGCAGGAGGCCGCATCCGGCGCCGAAGCGCAGTAAGCGAGCGTATATTCTCCCTCCCCACGACGCCGGCGGGTCTGCAAGCCCGCCGGCGTCGTCATTTTCCCCATTGTTCATCCGGATTAAGGCGGGGTTCAGCTTCACCTCTTAAGGTTCTCCTCAACGCAACTATGAGGAGGACTCCGCCATGCAGAGCATCGATACCGTCAAGGTCTGGGACCCGCTGGTCCGTGTATTCCACTGGACCCTGGTGATCGCCTTTTTCACCGCCTATTTCACCGAGGAGGAGCTGGGCTGGCTGCACACCAAGGCCGGCTATGTGGTCGCCGCTCTGGTCGCCTTCCGCCTGGTGTGGGGTGTGATCGGCACGCGCCACGCGCGTTTCGCCGATTTCGTGCGCCGGCCGGCCGACGTCATCGTCTATCTGAAGGATCTGGTCAAGCTGCGCGCCAAGCGCTACCTCGGCCACAACCCGGCCGGCGGCGTCATGGTGCTGGCGCTGTTGATCGCGCTGGTATTCACCACCTTCACCGGCATGCTGGTTTACGGCGCCGGCGAGCACGCCGCCGGTCCGTTTGCCCAGATGATGGCGGGTAGCGGCAAGGCGACGGCCCATGCGATTAAAGAGGTCCACGAGTTCTTCGCCAACCTCACCCTGGCGCTGGTGTTGTTCCACGTCGGCGGCGTCATCGTCAGCAGTCTGCTGCACCGCGAGAACCTGCCGCGGGCCATGGTCACCGGCTACAAGGCGAAGGATCTCTAGGCGCCATGACGCCGAGACGCGCACAGCTGCGGGTGTGGGACCTGCCCACCCGCAGTTTCCACTGGTCTCTGGCGGTGGTCTTTACCGCTGCCATGGTCACCGCCGGTTCCGACCGCTGGCTGGATCTGCATATCTTCGCCGGCTATGCGCTGGTGGCACTGTTGGTGTTTCGCCTGCTGTGGGGCTTCGTCGGCGGCCACTATGCCCGTTTCCGCTCCTTCACCTTTGGCCCGCGCGTGGTCGCCGCTTATCTGCGGGCGTTGCGCAACGACCGCCCGCCCCACTACGTGGGCCACAACCCGGCCGGTGCCTGGGCCATCTTCCTGATGCTGGCGCTGCTGACGGCCATCGGCCTCAGCGGCATCGCCGTGCAGGGGGCCGAGGAGCAGCAGGGTCTTATCGCCGGCTGGGCCTCCATCGGCACCGGCGTCGGTCTGCACGAACTGCATGAGGTGCTGGCCTGGACCATGGTGGGGCTGGTGGCGGTGCATGTCGGCGGCGTGGCGGTGGAGAGCTGGCTGCACCGGGAAAACCTGGTCGGCGCCATGGTCCACGGTCGCAAGGCGCGGCGCGGCGGTGTGCCGTCGACAGCGCCGTACCGGCTGCTCGGGGTGACGTTGCCGCTGCTGCTGATCGCGGCCGCGGCACTCTACTTCCGTCCCGCCTACACCCAGGACAACGAACACCCCTACCGGCCGTTCACCGGGCCGACCCTGCCGCAGGATGCGTCGTGGCAGGACGAGTGCAGTGCCTGCCACCTGGCGTTCCCCCCGTCGCTGCTGCCGGTCCGTTCCTGGCAGCGGTTGTTTGCCGAGCAGGGCAACCATTTCGGCGAGGATCTGGCGCTGGCGGCGGCCACGGTCGCCCATCTGCGCCAGTTCGCCGCCGCCAACAGCGCGGAGCAGGGGGCGGACGAGGCGGCGTGGCGCGTCGGCCATTCGCTGGCGCCCGATGCCGCACCGCTGCGCATCACCGACACCCCCTATTGGCGCGCCAAGCACCGGGAGATCCCGGCGGCGGTATGGCGCCAGCCCAATGTGCGCAGCAGGGCCAGCTGCGCCGCCTGCCATCGTGATGCGCAGGCGGGAACCTTCAACGATGCGGCGATGGCCATCCCGCCGGCGCCGTAAACGTGAAATTGAGATGAAAGGAGGAAGACCATGAGCAAGACGAGCATAGCGGTACTGGGTGGTCTGCTGCTGGCCCTGACGACACAGGTGCAGGCGGCGGCGGTGGACGACCTGCAGGCACAGCTGCGGGCGCAGGGGGCGGGGCCGTTCAGCGCCGCGGCCGGCGACACGCTGTGGCACAGCAAGTCCATCCACGCAGGCGAGGCGCGCAGCTGCGCCAGCTGTCACGGCGCCGACCTGACCAAGGGCGGCCGCCACGTGACCACCGGCAAGAGCATCGAGCCGATGGCACCGTCGGTCAACCCGCAGCGGCTGAGCGACGTGGCCAAGATGCAGAAGTGGCTCAAGCGCAACTGCCACTGGACCTTCGGCCGTCAATGCACGGCGCAGGAACAGGGCGACATTCTGGCATATCTGCGCACGCTGTAATGCGGCGCATCGGAGGTGAATGATGAAACGAGCATGGTTGGGTCTGGCCGTCGGTATGGCGCTGAGCGGCGCGGCGATGGCCGAAGGGCGGGGCGGCAGCGAGGTGGCCGCGGTGAACAACAAGCAGTATCTGTCCGAGTGCAGCGCCTGCCACATGGCCTATCCGCCGGGACTGCTGCCGGCCCGCTCCTGGCAGAAGCTGATGGGGAATCTCTCCAACCACTTCGGCGACGACGCCAGCATGGCGGCGGCGACGCAACAGGCGCTGACCGAATATCTGCTGGCCAACGCCGCCGATAACTCGGATTATCGCCGCTCCCGGCGTATCGCCCGCTCGATCCCGGCCGATGCCGCGCCGCTGCGCATCAGCGAGGTGCCCTACATCCAGGGCAAGCACGATGAGATCCCGGCCCGCTACATCGGCGGCAATCCGCAGGTACGCAGCCTCAGTAACTGCGCCGCCTGCCACGTGGATGCCGCCCAGGGCAACTTCAGCGAACATGGCGTGCGCATCCCCGGCGTGCGCGGTGGCGGCTGGGACGACGACGACTGAGAAGAATTGAACCACGGGGGGACACGGGGCGCACGGGGAACAACGAACGCTAAGGTGGGATCACAGCACCGTACAGCACCAATGACCCCGTGCCTCCGGTGTTCGCCGTGGTTGGCGGTCTTTTACGATGCGCCGCCGAATTCGAGCTGGCGCCAGCGGTTGACGATGGCGCAGAACAGTTCGGCGGTGCGCTCCGCATCGTAGACGGCGGAGTGGGCCTGCGAGGCGTCCCACTGGATGCCCGCCGCCTGTACCGCCCGGGCCAGTACGGTCTGGCCATAGGCGAGGCCGGCCAGGGTGGCGGTGTCGAAGGTGCTGAAGGCGTGGAACGGGTTTTTCTTGATCTTCACGCGCTCGGCGGCGGCCTTGACGAAGCTCAGGTCGAAGGTGGGATTGTGGCCCACCAGGATGGCGCGGGTGCACTCCCGCGCACGCACCTCTTCCCGCACCGGCGTGAACACCTTCTCTATCGCCTCCTTCTCCGGCAACGCCAAGCGCAACGGATGGAACGGGTCGATGCCGATGAAGTCGAGGGCGCGTTGATCGAGATTGGCGCCGGGGAACGGTTCGACGTGGGCATGATGGGTCTCGTGCGGAAAGATCAGGCCGGAGTCGTCCATGCGCAACGTGACCGCCGCGATCTCCAGCAGGGCGTCGGTCTGGGAGTTGAAGCCCGCTGTTTCCACGTCAATCACCACCGGCAGAAAGCCGCGGAAGCGTCTGGCTATAGCCGGCGTATGTTCGTTCATCATGGTTGCGCAGGATACAGAATTCGACGCGGCGGCGCGACCTTGACTCTTGACTGGTGTGGGAAAACATTTGAACCACTGGGGACACGGGGCACACAGGGAACATTCATTGCTAAGGCGATGATGATGCCGAACGACGACTGGTAGCTAATCGGCCTTTACTTCCCCGTGTCCCCCGTGGTCAATAGCTTTTGTCTTAATTTTGCAATGTCCAGCCGACGGTTTCGCCGGCGCGCATGGGAACCACCGTGTCGGAGTCGAACGGGTAGCTGGCGGGCACGCTCCAGCTCTCTTTCTTCAGTGTAATGGTGCCTTCGTTGCGCAGCAGGCCGTAGAAGTCGGCGCCGTGGAAGCTGGCGAACCCTTCCAGCCGGTTCAGCGCGTCCGCCCGTTCAAACACCTCGGCGTAGAGCTCGATGGCGGCGTGGGCGCTGTAGATGCCGGCGCAGCCGCAGGCGCACTCCTTCAGCTTGCGGGAGTGGGGCGCGCTGTCGGTGCCGAGGAAAAACTTGGGATTGCCGGAGACGGCCATCTCCACCAGCACCTCGCGATGGCTTTCGCGCTTGAGCACCGGCAGGCAGTAGTGGTGCGGGCGGATGCCGCCGGCCAGCAGGGCGTTGCGGTTGAGCAGCAGGTGCTGCGGCGTGATGGTGGCGCCGACGTTGGGGCCGGCGTCGAGCACGAAGCGTGCCGCCTCGGCCGTGGTGATGTGCTCCACCACCAGCCGCAGCGCGGGGATGCGCTCGAGCAACGGCGCCAGCACCCGTTCCAGAAACACCCGTTCGCGATCGAAGATGTCGATGTCGGCGTCGGTCACCTCGCCGTGCACCAGCAGCGGCAACCCCAGCTCCGCCATCGCCCGCAGCGCCGGTTCGCATTGGCGCAGGTCGGTGACGCCCGAATCGGAATTGGTGGTGGCCCCGGCAGGATAGAGCTTCACCGCGAATACTGCGCCGCTCTCTTTCGCCGCATGGATCTCCTCGGGCGCCGTGTTGTTGGTCAGATAGAGCGTCATCAGCGGCGTAAAGTCGCTGCCTGCCGGCAACGCGGCGACGATCCGCTGGCGATAGGCCAGCGCCTGGGTGGTGGTGGTCACCGGCGGTTTCAGGTTGGGCATGACGACGGCGCGGGCGAAGCGGCGCGCGCTGTGCGGCAGCACCGCCGCCAGCCCGGCGCCGTCGCGCAGGTGCAGATGCCAGTCGTCGGGTCGGGTGATGGTCAGTTCGGTCACGGTGTCGGCTCACTGGTGGCGGATGGCAATCTGTCCATTATGCCACGGGAGTGCCTATGCGCCGGTTTCGGGGAAAGCTGTCCAAGGGCGCATTGTCGATGATTGGTAGGAGCCGCTCCTACAAAACAGGGTTTATCGCGGCGCCGCCGCCCTACGCCTCGTCGGGCAGTTCGTCGTCGCCGAAGATGGAGACCACGTAGGCGCGCATCGCGGCCTCCAGTACGTTGGCGCCGTGGGCCAGGATATCGGGGTCGATGGAGGCGGACCATTCCAGGGTCCCTTCGGTATCCCAGTTGAGATCGATCTTCTGCTCTTCGATGATGGGACCGCCCTGGGACCAGTAGCGGGTCGGGTTCCACTTGCGCGGCGGCAGGTTGTGGCCGGGGGTATAGCGCAGCTCACCGTCCTGGCGCAACGCGGGAATACCCCGGGCCTTGGCGACCCAGTAGTCCAGGTTGTCTCCGCTGAGTTGCAATGCCTTCATGCCGTGGGGTTCTTCTTCTTTGGGGCTGCTCATCTCATCATATCGGCAGTTGTGCCGCTTTTCCAATATCGGCTGTTCCGGCGCACACGCTCCGCTAGACTAAATCGGACAACGACAAGGAAAACGGCCTTGGCCACCGACGATACCCTCCTTACCCTCGCTCATGCGGTTCGTTTGCGGGTGGTGCTGAAATATCTGGGACAGCTCGCCATTGTGCTCGCTGCGCTAACGGCTGTGCCGCTGGTGGTGGCTCTGGGGTATCAGGACTACCGTTTTGCCCTGCGTCTGATCGAGGTGATCGCGCTGTTGCTGGTGGGCGGTGCGCTCTCCTCGCGTTTTCCGACACCGGCGCGGGTGCAGATCAACGAGGCGCTGGTGATCACCGTGCTGGCCTTTCTGTTGGCGGCGCTGCTGATGAGTTATCCGTTGATGGCGGCGGGCCTCAATTTTCTCGATGCGCTGTTCGAGGCGATCTCCGGGGTCACCACCACCGGGCTGTCGACCCTGGCGGCGGTGCAGGACAAGTCGGCCGCGTTTCTCTTCACCCGTGCCTGGATGCAGTGGTACGGCGGTCTCGGCATCGTGGTGTTGACGGTGGCGCTGCTGGTGGGGCACCGCATGGCGTCGCGCCGTCTGATCGATCCGGAGAGCGGCAGCGAAAATCTCGCCATCACCGCACGCGCCTATGCGCGACGCATGCTGGTGGTCTACCTGACCCTGACGGTCGCCGGTCTGGCGCTGGTTGCAAGTATGCATATCGGGTTGTTCAATGCCGTAACCCACGTATTGGCTGCGGTCTCCACCGGCGGATTTTCCACCTTTAACGCCAGTCTGGCGGCATTGCCGTTGCGCGCTCAAATGGCGATCACGCTGGTGTCGGTGGCGGGCGCGGTGGCATTGCCGCTTTATTCGACGCTGTTCAATCGCGGTATCGGCGAATTTTTGCGCGATGCGGAGCTGCGCACGCTGGTGACCCTGATGGTGCTGGTGAGCGCGGTACTGGCGTGGCTGTTGGTGCGCCACGGCATGCCGTGGCACGAGGCGCTGTCGCAAGGCATCCTGCTCGGCTTTTCGGCGCAGACCACCACCGGCTTCTCCAGCCTCGACGTGGCCCACCTGGACGCCGGCAGCAAGTTGGTGGTGATCATCGCCATGATGATCGGCGGCAGTCTCGGCTCTACCGCCGGCGGCATCAAGGTGTTGCGGCTGCTGGTGCTGTGGCGGGTGATGCGATTGGCCGTGGTACGCACCGTGTTGCCGGACCACGCCGTGGTGGAGCCGTCGGTGGGAATGCGCCGCCTCGATAGCGACGACATCGAACGGGCGCTGGTGATTGTCGCGTTCTTCATTTGCGTGGTGGTGTTGTCGTGGCTTTGTTTCGTCGTCGTCGGCTATGATGCCCTGGACGCCCTGTTCGAGGTGGTGTCGGCAACCGGCACGGTCGGCCTGTCGGTCGGCATCAGCAATACGGCGCTGCCGTCGCTGTTGAAGGGCGTATTGTGTTTCGACATGCTGGCGGGACGGGTGGAGATCCTTGCGCTGCTGGTGGTGCTCTATCCCGGCAGCTGGTTCGGCAAGAGGGCGGAATTGGCATGAGAGCGGTATTCGTGGGTGCCAGCGCATTGGCGGCGATGACGGCGCGGTTTCTGTTGCGGCGCCGCCATGAAGTGGTGATCATCGAGCGCGACAAGGGCCGTATCGACGCGTTGAGCGCCGAGCTCGATTGTGGTTTTCTGCTCGGTGATGGCAGCAAACCGGCGCTGTTGCGCGAGGCCGACCCGGCCCACACCGATTTCCTGTTCTGCATCAGCGGTGACGATCAGACCAACATCATCGCCAGCCTGGTCGGGCGTTCACTGGGCTTCGCCCGCGTCGTCACCAAGATCGACGATCCTGAGTTCGAGCACATTTGTCTGGAGCTGGGGCTGGAGGAGATGATCATTCCGTCGCGCACCATCGGCCGTTATCTGGCCGACCTGTTCCAGGGCATGAACTTCCTCGACCTCTCGGGCATCATCAAGGACGATGCACGCATCTTCACCTTTGTGGCCCACGAAAACGACGAAACAGCGATCCATGATCTCAACCTGCCGAGCCAGAGCCGCGTGGTGTGTCTCTACCGCGGCGGCAAATTCGTGCCGGTGGAGGACGACACCCGCGTCAAGGCCGACGACGAAGTGGTCATCGTCACCCACGCCAAGAACATGGATGACCTGCACGCCCGCTGGGGTGTGCAACCCGAACCCTCACACGAACACTGATGTCTCAGTTTCTGTTATTGCCGGTGCTGCTGCTCGGTGCCTGGTTCTGGCTGGACGGTATGCGCGCCAAGGAGCAGGCGACGCGGGCGGCGCGCCGCGCCTGCGAACGGCACGAACTGCAACTGTTGGATGAAACGGTGGTGCTGGTACGTTTGCGGCTGGGACGTGATCACCACGGCCGCGCCGGTTGGCGTCGTCGCTACCGTTTCGAGTTCACCCGCGAAGGCGACATCCGCAGTCAGGGCGAGGTCGAGCTGTTGGGCCGCTGGGTGATCGCCATGCACCTTGAGCTCGGACCGTTCACGCTGCATGAATTCGACCAGTCCGCGGCCGGCGGACCGCCGGATGCGTGACATGGGGCTCGGTATCGTCAGATGTGCTATGGACAATCGGCGGCGGTGGCCGGTCGATGTCCGTTCGACAATGGAATGAGGTGATACAACCGTGATGAAACTGAAGATCGTTATGGCGGCGCTGATTGCGGCGCCGCTGATGCTTACCGGCTGTGCGGGCACCCGTTCCGTCGGCGCGGCGCCGTCCGGCGGCAAGGCTTCATTCGTGGCGCGTGAACGCGCCCGCGATGCCCGGATCATACGGATTCGCAACACCCTTGATGTATGGGATGGGCGTGCCGAGACACTGGGAACGGTGCATAAGGAGTTGGCGGCGCTGCAGAAGGAATATCCGCAGTTTGCGCCGATCTATCTGCAATATGCCCGCTATACCCTGCGGGTCGGTTATCTCGGCGGTCACGGTTATCGCGCCGGTACCTTGCGCAGTGCCCACGAAATGCTTGATCGCGCGCTTCAACTGTCACCGAACTACGCCGACGCCTATGTCGCGATGGCGCAACTCTATTTAGACAGCGGCAACGCCGGGCTGGCGCGGCGTACTTTGGCACGCGCCGAGGCACTGGGGGCCAAAGGCGCCTGGATCGACGTGTTGCACGGCGAGTTGCTGCAACAGCGCGGCGCGGCCAAGGCTGCCAAGCAACGTTACACGGAGGCGTTGCAGGCGCAGCAGGTCGATCGGAGGGTACAGGTGATGGCCTATGGCGGCCTGATGGCGCTGGCCGGTGAGGAGCATGACCGGGCGGCGTGTGAACGCGCCTATCGCGGCTTGATCGCCGCCGAGTTGGGCAACGCCTGGGATCGCAGCAGTTATGCCACGATCCAGCTCTACGCCTTCGGCGATACCGAGGCCGCGATCAAGTATGCCGATGAAGCGCGCGCGCTTAATCCTGCGATACCGGTGCAGAAGGTGTTGGCAGAGGCGTTGTATGCCAAATGGGCGGCCGGCGGCAAAGGGGCGCAGCGGGACTTTCAGCGGGCCAAGACGCTGGAACCGGATTTTGGGCGCGTGATGGCGCGTACCGGTGCCAGCAGCGCGCTACACCAGCTGGCCGTTGTACTGAAAAAGCATGGCGTCTCGCTTGAATCGAAGGATGAGCAAGGCAATACGGCCCTGGTCACGGCGGCGCGGATGGGCAAGAACCGCGTGGTCGCGGGTCTGCTGGCGCTGGGTGCCGCTCCCAATACCGCCGGTGACAGCGGCATGAGGCCGCTGATGTACGCGGCTTCGCAGGGGGATAACGCGATGATCCACGCACTGATAGCCGCCGGTGCCGACGTCAATCAGCGGGACAGCGCACACCGCGGCCCGCTGTGGTATGCGGCCGACGGCAACGCAGCGGGTGCGGCACGTGAACTGCTGGCCAAGGGGGCCAAGGTGAATGCGGCGGATCGGAGCGGGTTGACGCCATTGATGGTGGCGGCCGGGCGGGGTAACCGCGCGATGGTGGAGTTGCTGCTGCGGCATGGGGCCGATGCGGGTCTGAAATACGGCGGACGGCATACCGCTGCCGATATCGCGCGACTGAATGGACACCAGGCGATCGCGGCACTGCTGCGGCAACGGGCCACACACTGACGGGCGTACGCCACTGCGTCAGTCGACGTAGGAGCCGTGCTGGACGATCGGTTCGCCGTGCGGCTGGCCCGCACAGCAGACGAAGTGGCACGGCTCCTCGGCGTAGACGGTGAGGATCGATCCGCCGGGAAGGAGCAGCGCCTCGCCTGCGCGCAAGTCCTGTCCCATCACCTCCGGTTTGCCCTGCACGGCGTAAATCAAGCCGGAATACTTGCTCGGTATGGTGGCGTGAAATTCGCCTTCGCGTTGCAGCCGCACGTCGTGATAGAGCACCGCCGTATGCAGATGGATCGGCGAGCCCGGTCCGACCAGGGTGCGTACCTCGCCGTAGGGAAGGCTTTGCGTCGGGAACTGATCGGCATCGATCTGGTGGTAGGACGGCGCGACCTCCTTCTGGATCTTGGCCAGGTTGATCCAGAGCTGAATGCCGTGCGCCACGTCGTCGCCGGACGGCATCTCCGAGTGCACGATGCCGCGGCCGGCGGTGAACACCATCGCACCGCCACCGCTGACTACCGTGTCGTTGCCCAGGTTGTCGCGGTGACGCATGGCGCCGGAGAAGAGGTAAGTGATTACTTCGAAGCCGCGGTGCGGGTGATCGGGGAAACCGCCCTCTGGACCGACGAAGAACTCATCCAGCAGCACGAACGGGTCGGCATGATGCAGCCCCGCCACCGGGAACAGGCGCCGTACCCGGGCGCCGGCCCCTTCCTCCATTTCGACGGCGCGGTAGTGCAGCGGATGTTCGGCCATGCCTTGTCTCCAGCGTTCAGGGGGGTGAAGACAAGGATAGCCGTTTTGTGGGGTGACTTCAGGCG
>DFMR01000089.1 GCA_002376325.1 Proteobacteria bacterium UBA3588
GGGTTGTGGCGCTCGATGCGCAGGTTGCGTCGGCCTGCCGCGAGCATGGCTGGATGGCGTCCAGTTGATCGCCGGCGGAATGGGGCACTGATCGGTCCTGCCGATACTTCATTTTTTTACAGAGCTTACATAACTCGGTAATACCAAGTTTAACAGGCTGCTGAAAAACTCCCTCTCCCTCAGGGAGAGGGTTGGGGTGAGGGAAGAGAATTGGCGTAAGTCATTGATTTTTGATCCCCTCATCCTGTCCTTCTCCCTGGGGGAGAAGGGACGAATACCTTTTTCAGCAACCTGTTAAAGTCCTGGTTGCAACAACTCCGGCCTCCGGACAGCCGGGAGCGATCCCGGTTGCAACGGATTTCCCATTGACCGTCCCTGTCATTACAGCGATGTTGACGCCCATCGGCCATTGCCGGCGGTCCGTTGCGCAAGCGGTTCGACTCGGCGGTAAACGCCGTCATCGCCGCCGCNNTAACGCAAACATCTTCGCGATGCGTTGACAACGAAAAAAGCTGGTCTAGCCTTGCGCAAACAGAGCCTTGGCAATGACGTCCGACAATTGCCTGGCATACGGGCGACGTTGCAAACACGCTTGCGGAGACATGTGTCGACATAGACGCAAGGTTCGCTGTGAATATCATCCGTTCACGTATCGTCGTGCATGGAATACGCCAAGCGCGTGACGATTTGATGACGGAACACCAACACCTGACATCCCATGCCTGGAGGCGGCGGACCTTGCGGCAAGGAAAGGAGACAACGTGAGTCGGGCGACGCCGGCCGCCCGGCCCGGATGATAACGAACGTTGTAGGCAGAACGGTCGGCCAGTTCGGGACAGTCGGCACGATATCCCGAGTTCCATATCGACACAGGAGGGTACGCAATGGAAACAGCAATGGGTCACGAAGAAAAAATGATGGAGCGCACTATTGTCGGCGGTTCGAGCACCGAGGCGATCACCGGGGCGGCGGCGGTGGTGCTGTCCGTTCTCGGTCTGGCGCACATCGCGCCGCATTTCATGATCGCGATCTCATCGATCGCACTGGGCGCGGCGTTGATCCTGGACGGGGCTGCGATCTCGGCCGAGTATTCGCGCATACTCTCCGAAAGCGGCGGTGGCAGGGTCAGCACGATAGAACTGGGCGGAGGACTCGGCACCCAGATCGGCGGCGGCGTCAGCGCCGTGGTGCTCGGGGTATTGGCGTTGTTGGGCGTCGCCTCCACCACGTTGATGGCGATCGCAGCCATCGTGCTCGGCGCCACCATGGTGTTGAGCAGCGGCGTCAATTCCCGACTGAACGCGCTGAAGGTCGAGAAGTCCGGCGACCACGAAGTGGCCAAGCGCATCGCGCGCGAGGCGGTCATGGCGGCCACCGGCACCGACATTCTGGTCGGCCTTGCCGCGAGCGTGCTCGGCATCCTGGCCCTGGTCGGCATCGCACCCCAGACGCTGATCCTGGTCGCGATGCTGGCACTCGGTGCCTCCGTGCTGCTCACCGGCGGCGCGCTCGTCGGCAAGATGCTCAGCATCTTCAGCGGCTGACACCGGCCAATGACCGGGGACGGCGCGCAGAGGGCGCCGTCCCCGTCGTTTTTTGTTGCGTCACCACCAACCGATGCCTGGCAGGTCGCGGCGCGAACCCGCGACCGGTCCCCGCTCCCTGGGGATGCGCTTTCACCGCCGGCACTGCATCCACCATCAGGGTCGCACCGCTCCAGCTAGACTTTTCCGCGCCCTTCGGCACGGCACGGCGCACCCGTCTGTGGCGCAACGGAAGGAGCGCCTGCAACTGCGCCAACCCCCGATCATAACCGCCGCCGGTGCGCACAAAGCTCACCAGCGGCAGACGTTCCACGCGCAGCAGCGCCACCGTTCCGACCCAAAGCGGCACGGCGCCGCGGCGCAGCGTCACCGCGGTCGGCCAGAGCCGCACGACCCACTGCTGGTCGGCGCGACCCCGGCGCTCATGCACCATTACCAGCGCCTCGTCGCGTCCGTCGTGCAGTTGCGGCGTCACCGGCAGATCGACGAGCGCAGGATGGGGCAGCAACCAGCGCAGGGCGGTGCGCGCACCGAGCCGCAGTGGCGTGCGCCAGCCGGCCGCCGCCAGGGTCTGCCGCAGCTGCTGCAGCGTACCGGCCCACTGCACGTTCAGCGGCTGTTGCCGTTCCCCTTCCAGGTCCAGGCGATAGGCTGGCAGCTGACGCCAGGCGGACGCCCACCATTGTGCAGCGTCCATCTGCTGCACCGGCACGCGCACCGCATAACGCGCGAGGTCGGTACGGAACGCGGCGTGCGCGTGCCAGGCGAGCGCCGCCGCAAACACCGCCAGCGTCAGCTGCGGCAGAGCGCGGATTCGTTCATGGCTGCCCCGATGCCGTGCCCTGGCGATGGCCAGCAAAGCGACCCACGCGGTGCCGAGCCCGATGCCGGCAACCACGTCGGCCAGCCAGTGGGCACCGAGATAAAGCCGCGAGCAGGCGATACCCGCCACCAACAGCGATGCCAGCGCGTAGGGCATCCAGCGCCGGCGCGGGACGAACGACGGCGCGGCGAGCACCGCCAGGAAACCGTAGATCACCGTGCTCAACGTGGTGTGGCCGCTGGGAAAACTGTAGGCATCGATCCCCGCGTAGATCGCCACCGGCCGCGGCATATGCAACGCCGCCTTGATCGCTATCACCGCCAGCGCACCGCAGCCGACCGCAGCCAGCCAATACCAGGCATCGCGCCACCTCCGCCGCCACAACAGCCAGGCGAACACCGCCAACGTTACCGGAGCGGCGACGGCGACATCGCCCGCCTCGGTGAACAACGTCATGATCCGATCGCCGGTCGGCGTGCGCAGTTGCTGCAGCAGGTGATAGAACGCCTGGCCGGCGTAGACCAACGGGTCGAGCGTCACCACGTCTTCCAGCACGCCGAAGAACAGCCAGCTGGCGGCGATCAGCAGCACCAGCCACAGCAGCAACGGCCGCGATACCGGCCGCGCCGGATCCAGCAGATCGCCGACCAGCCAGGTGAGGCGCCGGTGGCGGCGTCCCCAGTGCAACAAAAGCGCCGTCCAGGCCCGGGCGTGCGGCTGAAACTGCCGATGGATGGCGCGTGCGCCCCACACCACCGCTACCACCAGCAACGTCAGCAACACCAATCCCAACGCCAACCGCGCGGCCACCTCGCCGGCCAGCGCCAAGGAGGCACCGAAAGCCATACCGATGAGCAGATGGAATGCCGCCCACGCCAGCGCCGACGGAATATCGTAGAGAACGAAGCGCCACGGCGGCACCGCCAGGATGCCGGCCACCACCGGCACCACCGGGCGCATCGGTCCGACAAACCGCGCCAGCAGGATGCTCTTGCCGCCGTGGCGCCGAAAGAACGCCTCGCCGCGGGCCAGCAGCCCGGGGCGTCGGCGCAGGTACCGCACACGGCTCAGCTGCTCCTGGTAGCGCTTCCCCAGCCAATAGCTGACGCCGTCACCGAGCACCGCACCGCCGGCGGCCCAGGCGAAGATGATACGGAAGTCCAGTACGCCGATGCCGATCAGCGCCCCCGCCCCCAGTATCACCACCGTCCCCGGCACCAGCATGCCGACGAAGGCCAGCGATTCGATACAGGCGACGGCCGCGACCACCGGCCCCGCCAGATGCGCATGAGCGGCGGCCCACTGGACCAGCATCATGACGGTGTCTTTCATCCCGTTCCCCTGCCGACGGCCATAGCAGAGGCAAGCTCCGCTATCGCTCCGAATCACTCCGTATCGCGCCCTGTATAGAAGGGTATCAACCTGATCATTTTACGCCAGAGAGCTGCGGCGCAACTGCCGGAGGGCCGGGCGGGGCAGCACCTGCCCGACCGGCTTCCCTCGGGACGTGCAGCAATCACCTCGCCGCATCTGCGCCAATAACAGGTCTCATCAGGCGCAGCGGAAAGTTCCTGGCCAATTCAAGTAAATAGTTCTCGCTATGTGGCGGCAATAGGTTTAGTCTCCGTTAAGCGACAGATTGTGGCATTGGCAGTTTTGGTTGTTCCTCTTGCAGCACCTCCCGAACCACCCGTTTCATTACCTGTACGCGACAACACTCAGTTCAATTTTATAAAGGTATATTTCATGGCTACAGGTACTGTTAAGTGGTTCAACGAGTCCAAAGGTTTTGGTTTCATCACCCAGGATGACGGCGGCGCGGACGTGTTCGTGCACTTCAACGCCATCCAGGGCACCGGTTTCAAGACCCTGGCCGAGGGTCAGGCGGTAAACTATGACGTGCAGAACGGCCCCAAGGGGCTGCAAGCCGGCAACGTCGTACCGCGCTAATACCCCATCGGTTCCAGCGATGAAAGAAACCCCGCCTCGGCGGGGTTTTTTTTGGCTCGGCGGCAGAATTTGTGGATACAGGAAGAGACTGCGCCAGGCCCGCGAAGAATGGGGTTCGGCAGGGGTACCCTTGGCGTTCTTTGGGTCTTGACGAGAGCAATGGTTTTTCTCGACGAAACAGCAACCCAGACCTCTCGCCAAGGTGCCGCGCTGCGATGTCCCTCGCGCTGTGTTATGGTGCGCCCGCCTCACCGGCCACCCCGAGATAACGAATGAATCCCTGGAACCTGATCGACAGCAGCGAGATCCCCGCCGACGGCGGCGAACTGCGCCTCTACCGGCGCGGCGACGAGTACTCGATCATGATCGTCGGCGGCGGCGAACTGATGAACAGCCGTATGCACGGCTCGGAGGACGCACTGGCCGAACTGGGCTGTCGCCACCTGGCCGGTCGGACGCAGCCGCGGGTGTTGGTCGGCGGTCTTGGCATGGGCTTCACCCTGGCGGCGGCGCTGGGCCAAGTGGGGCCGGATGCTAAGGTGGTGGTCGCGGAGCTGGTACCGGCGGTGGTGCGGTGGAATCGCGACTATCTGGGGCCGTTCGCCGGCCACCCGCTGGACGACCCGCGCAGCACGGTCAGCGTCGGCGACGTAGCCGCGCTGTTGCGCAAAGAGCACGCCGCCTTCGACGCAATCCTGCTCGACGTGGACAACGGCCCCGAGGGACTGACTCACCGCGCAAACGACTGGCTCTATTCGGTCGAAGGACTGGAAGCCGCCTTCGACGCCCTGCGCCCCGACGGCGTGCTGGCGGTCTGGTCGGCGGGACCGGACGATGCCTTCAGCGACCGGTTGCGCCGCGTCGGTTTCCTGGTCGACGTTAAACGGGTGCGGGCGCACCGCGCCGGCAAGGGCGCCTCACACGTCATCTGGCTCGCGCAACACAGCCATTAGCGTAAAGTGCCGATCCGCATACCGGCGCCCATGCAGCCGGCGGCTGCGACGCCGGCCAAAACTCCGGCTCATCGAAGATCGCGGCGACGACCCCCGCCTTAGCGCCGATACCCTCGTTGCCGCCGCCCGACACCGCGCATTTCGAACCGTGGGCTCACAGCAGCATGCGCGGAGGAAACAACAGGGCCTGCGGCAGCCGCTCGGCGTCGGATACTGCGGCCGCCAGCATCTCGTCGGTCTTGACCGGACCATAGTATTCGCACGCGCCGACATACATCATATGCAACAGCGCCTGCATCGACTCGGGCGCATAGCTCCCGACCAGTCTGTTATCTGCATTGCGGATAAGCGAGGCGACCGCCACCTCGGCGCTCAGCGGCAGGCGCAACATGGAGAGATTCTCCAGCACATAACCGGTATACGACGGATACACCTGCGGGCCGTGACGGGCCAGGCGTCCGTTGAGCCCCGCAACGATCGTCTCCAGTACGACATTGGCCGGCGATCTCTCCGCAACCGGACTGCTGCCGCCGGGCTGTGGTGTGCCGTTGACGCGCCGGCGGTGCGCCAGCATCTCGTGCATCGGATCGGGTCCGAGGGCGGCGTCCCCCGGCTGCATGACCATAACCAGATTGCGATTGACGTCGTTGCGCCGTGCCGTCAGCGGCGGCGCGCTGCACAATGCGGCGATAAACCGGTGCAGCGACGCCGTCGGCTGCTGGGCGTGCTGCTCCTCCCATTCCCACAACGCCTGATACAGTGCGTCGCGTTTCATGAATGGTTGCAGGGCGGCGAACAAAATGCGCCGCCTCCGCGCCTGCTGTTCGGGTTCCTGGGCAAGATTGTCGCTACTGTTCATGGCAGTCATTCCCTTCCTGCATGCAATGCGTCGCGCTGGAACTCCGGATAGCCGACTTCGTGATGTTCCGCATAATCGAGGCCGCGCTGCTCGTCGAGAGTGGAGGCACGCAATCCCACCAATTTATCGATCCCGTAGTACATCAGCAGGGCCGTCGGGAAGGTCCACAGGAAGGCGGCGCAAATACCCACCAATTGGACGATCACCTGCGTCGAATCGAACATGTCGCCCGCTTTGAACAGGCCCGCCGCCAGCGTGCCCCAGGCGCCGCACACGCCATGCACCGAAACCGCGCCCACAACGTCGTCGATCTTCATCCGGTCGAGCAGACTGCCGGCCAACACCATGAGCGTGCCGGCGACACCGCCCGTGACGATGGCGTAAAGCGGTTCCATCGTGGCGCAACCCGAGGTAATCGCCACCAGCCCGGCAATGCTGCCGTTGACCGTAGTAGTGATCAGGACCGGCCTCCGGCTCAACATCATCGACAACAGCGCGGTGATCGTACCGCTTGCGGCGGCAAGCTGGGTATTGAGATCGATCAGGCCGATACGCGTGTCGGCAGCCGCGGTGCTGCCGCCGTTGAAGCCGAACCAGCCGAGCCAGAGAATGAATCCTCCCAACGCCACCGAACCGAGATTGTGGCCGCGGATTGCCCGCTGTTCACCGTTCGGTCCGTAGCGGCCCGTGCGCGGCCCAAGCACCAGGATGCCCGCCAATGCCACCCAACCGCCGACCGAGTGGACCACCGTGGAACCGGCGAAATCGATAAAGCCCATGCTGCGCAGCCAACCGTGGCCGTTATACAGACTGCCCCAGGCCCAGCTGCCAAACACCGGATAGATCACGGCGGTCACACCGATTGCCCCCAGCAGATAGCCGCCGTATCGCGTGCGCTCCGCCATCGCGCCCGAGGCAATGGTCACGGCGGTCGCCGCGAACATCGTTTGGAACAGCAGCAGGCTATAGTCCATGTGCTCGGCGTTACCCAACAGGAAGTGATCGGTACCGAACCAGCCCCCCGGATTGCTGCCGAACATCAGGCCGTAGCCGACGACCCAGAACACCACGCTGCCCAAGGCCACATCAACGTAGTTCTTCATGATCACATTGACGGCATTCTTGGCGCGCACCATGCCCGATTCGAGCAAGGCGAATCCCGCCTGCATGAAGAACACCAATGCCGCCGCCGTCACCAGCCAGACCGTATCGGTCTGCGCCTTGAGCGAACCGCTGTCGGCGACGGCCAGCGCCGACGAACTGGCGCACAGCGCGCCGATGGCGATAACGGTTCGCAGCGTAGGGGATATGACACAGAATAATCTTTTCGTTTTCATTGCAGTGCCTTTGCGTTAATTCGTATCGGCACTGTGTCAGCAACTACTATGCCAGACGGAGTCCACGCCATTAACACCCCGTTTATCAACTGTTCCGTCACCGTGTGTCACAAAAAAAATCAACGCAGGTGCACTCCCCTTGGGCGAACGATGCGCAACAAGCACCAAAGCAGCGCGCCGGCGGCGACGACCACATCGCAAATGTGTGCGCCGAAATTTCATTACAATCATTTGGGAGATCCAGCCGCTTGGCTGACGTTGACAGCATGACTGTGCGATGACCGCGGGAACGATCAATATGAATATCGGACGTCGCTCGGGAAACGAATACAGTGCCGCAATTATCTTGCCGACNNTGTGGGTAAATAGCAAAGATATCGAACAGTCGGTCGCTTCGGGGCGTAGGCAATACGATGCCAGGTGCGCCATTTCGACGAGAATACTGCGTCTGATCCGCCGCCGCTGAGCGGGCGGGATGTGTTGCGCAAAGAGGACGCAGATCACGCATTCGCGCCGTAGTTGTGTATATATTTCTGCCCACTACCTGTTTTCTTGCAATATCATGGAGCGTCACCACTATGGAGCGGTTCTCGATGCCCCTTTCCAAAGCCGGCGCCAACCAGGGCTCGCGCACTCAATCACGCTATCTGCACTGGCTGCGCCGGCTTCTCGTCGTTGCCGCACTGTTTGTGATGCTGACCGGCGCCGTGGCCTACTACGTCAGTTGGCATCTCATCTACCCCGCCCGCACGCCCGTTACCAAGACGCCTGCGTTATATCACCTGAAATATGACTCGATCCGTTTTCCCTCCCGTGTCGATCATCTGCATCTCTCCGGCTGGCTGCTGCCTCCCGCCATAGCGTCGGACAAGATCGTGATCCAGGCACACGGCTACCGCCAGAACCGCTCTGCCGACGCACCCGCGCTACCGCTCGCCGCCGCGTTGCACCGTGCCGGTTATGCGGTATTGATGTTCGACTTTCGCGGCGAGGGCCAATCGCCCGGCCACGAGGTGACGGTCGGCCTGTTCGAACAGCGCGATCTGCTGGGCGCGATCGATTACGCGCGCTCGTTGGGCTATCGGCACATCGGCATCATCGGCTATTCGATGGGCGCTACCACCGCTTTGGAGGCCGCGGCCAGGGACCCCGCCGTCGGCGCCACCGTCGCCGACAGTCCCATCGCAAACTTCTATCGCTATCTGCGGGTCCACATGCCGCACTGGACCCACCTGCCCGACTGGCCGTTTACCGTTGAAACTCTATGGGAAATGCGCGCATTCAACGATCTGAACGCGCGGCTGATCGATCCGGAACGCTCATTACGCAACTTTGGCCAACGCCCGGTGCTGTTGATCGCAGGGACCGCCGATACGACCGTCCCCATGAGCAACAGCGAGTCGCTGGCGGCGGTATTGCAACACGATCGGAACGCGCATCTATGGATCGTGAACGGCGCCGCACATGTGGGCGCCTATACCAAGGTGCCGCAGCAATACGTCCGACGGGTGCTGGATTTCTTTAACCGCTATCTCTGAACACCGATATCTGAAGGGTTGAACTCACGTAGCGGCTCCGCCGCGATTCCTTTCCCGATGCGCAGGATCCGGCGTCGCGGTGTTGCCGTTTCTATAAGGTATGGCAACACACCCTGACTCGATGCTCCGTTCTTTGGTGTTTTCGCATGCGGAAGTGCATACCCATTCATTCGTTGTGGTTAGGCGTTCGCCCCGGCCCCCGCGTTCCTTCGCCCATCACCGCGGAATAAATCCGCAGCTTCCGCACTCCATTACAGAATGGGGTTGTACGCAAACATAACGACAACAGCAGCCCCTGTACCTCAGCATCACTGCCATCAAAGGAGTCGCAACATGATCAACACCATCAAACAGCAGTTGCCACGATTGGGCGGCGTCGCTTTATGCGCGTGTGGCCTGCTTGGACTGGGAACCGCCTACGCGGGCGGCTATCACGGCGCAGCGGCCACCAAAGCCCACTACGGCGCCATCTTCCATCTTGACAGCGGTGGCGACAAGGCGATCAAGAAAACCCTCAACAACATCGAAAACCTGCTGCAAGACCCGCGTCTCAAGGGCAAGATCAAGGTCGAACTGCTGGCCAACAGCAAGGGATTCGATGTCTACGTGAAAAACAACGGCTTCGAGAAGAAGCTTGAACATCTGCAGAAGGAAGGGGTGATCCTGGCGCAATGTGCCAATACCCTTCACGAGCTGCACATCGACCGCAAGGATCTTTATCCATTCATCTCCATCGTGCCGTCGGGCGTGGGTGAGATTACCATTCGTGAGTCGGAAGGCTGGGCCTACATTCATCCG
>DFMR01000168.1 GCA_002376325.1 Proteobacteria bacterium UBA3588
CGGACTGCCCTATATCGTCCTTACCACCTGGCAGGATAAGGCGGCCTTCGAACAGTGGGTAGGCAGCGAGGACTTCCGCACCGCTCACGCCAACCCCATGCCCAAGGATGCCTTCTCCGGAGAAGGCGCCATCGAGATGCACGAAGTCATCATCAGCGCGGAGCAGGCGTGACCCGCGTCCATCTAACCCCGTCCAGGCTATCTCCCGCTTAGTGCCCTAAGCTTGCTGACACTTATGCGCTAGGCCGGATTTTCCCGTTAGCGGCGGATGCAGTAATGTGAGACCCTCGCCTTGCCCCATCCAAATAGAAGTTCCGAATGCATATCCCGTCTGTGGACCGGACTCTGCGTGCCCAGCGGGTATTAGTCCGACAGCGTCGCCTGCGCTGCTATAACCGTCGGACTAAAATCCGACTCACAAGTTTTCTGTTAACTGGCCTGGATACCATTCTGGAACACTTGATTTAGCGAAGTTCGCACGACGGAGGCAGCTTACCGCGTACCCTCTATCACCCGGCTTACCGTCGAGTAGTGAACGCCGGCGGCCCGCCCGATCTCGGCCATGGTGCTCTACCCCGATGACTCCCCCATTCTGTATTGGTAGGCAAAAGGCAAGACTTCGACGATTTGCTAAAAAGGTTCAATTGTTGAGCATTGGCATGCGCACCTGCGCCGAGCCTCTATGATTCTCTACAATCTTGAGAGCGGATGTCATTGCAAATGTGTGCATAAATGCATGGTGCACGGTAAGCACCAAGTCTTGAAGCGCTTTGTCATCCTCTAGGCATTCAACCTTCAACCCCAGGGCCGCGAGATTTTCGACGTGTATGTGGCGGGCATGATTAAACGTTTTTGAGCTATCGGTCAAACCAGAAATAACTGTATCTGCTTTCGCGGCTGCTGCCGGATCTCCGTCAAACATGCCGCTCATGAGCCAATCGCGCACCATGCTCTTGGACCAGGTGATCGCGTGTTGGCACGTCCCAAGGAACGTCGGATGATATTTCCCGATGATGGTCTGCCACAATGGAGTCGATGCAGGGTCTTTTTTTATCTCATCGACTGCCTGCGCAAACTCAGCAATTACCCCTTGGGCAGGAATGCCGCCAAACTGGGGATCAATAGGGCCTAGGTTAGATTCCTTCCCCATCATTATCGAATTACAGGCGCATGAGATCATAGTGCCGCCTGACATGGCCAATTGCGGAATGATAGCCCGCATATTCGTACCAAACATTTTTCGCAGATAGTCCACCAGAGACTCTACTGCAGCCACATCTCCGCCGGGCGTATGAAGGATGAGATCGACGCCCTGGGCCCTATCCAAACCATGGACGGCAGACATGAAGGCGTTTTTATCTTCGTCGTTGATATAGAAGCTCGGATGTGACTTAGCTTGAGTAAGCCACCCCGAGTAATAGGCGATCACGTTTCGTTTAGTGTGCTGGTGAAGTCGCTTTAAATATTTGCGCCTAACACCATCTATTGGACTTGCTTGCCGATATCCCTGTATTTCTTCTAAAACTTGATTCCATGTAGGCATAGTTTTCGCGTACCAAATTTATCGCGTACAAGTCGAATCACTTGTGTAACTCCGATATGAATAATCGAATACTGAAACCTGCTCGAACAACATGGTAACTCCAGGCTCGGGCGATTCCTTCGCTGGAGGAGTGAAATACTGGAGATATAGATCCTCCAGTTCTTTGGACGCACGCTTCTCCTTGTCTACGGTTCCCTGTTCCATAGCCGCATACTCCCGATAGTATTCGAGTGCCCCGTTGGCCTCGACTTTTATATACGCGAAAAGCCCAACTGGTAACGTGGGCTTTTCGCGTTAGTGTCTCTGGTCGAATTCTAGACCGAATTCGTCGCCCAACACAAATAACCGGCTGATTCTTGACGCTTCTCCGGACACAAGCAATATACAGGCCAAATAAAGCCCTTTTGATAATTGTCGATCGGTTCGGCGCCCTTTACTTGCGGCAGCTCGTCCACCTCATGCGTATGGGGCGTGATCTTTCCTTCACCCTACTGATCAGTACGCGCTTACGCTTACAGGGTCTTGCCTTTTGCCTTCGGAATCCGTATCGGCGTTTTCGGCTGGTCGACTCCGTAAATACAGCGTTTCCGGACTGAAATCCTGTTCGTGCGGCCAAGTGACCGCCTCGTTGTCGACACACACTGAACGGAAATACGTCGGGTCACGCAGCTCTTTGAATATCCCTTTGTCGAGATACGGACGCACGTCAAACAGCCGCACTTCACCGTTACTGAAATGGAGGCGCAATTGATAGTCGGCTGTCGGCTCAGCAACTTTAAGTTGCGGAAATTCTGTCATGGTCGCATCACTTGATGCGGCTCGATGTTGAATAACTGTTGCCCTTCCAGCGCCAGTTGCCAATCCGCCATCAGTTCATCCCGATGCAGTTCAATCCAAGCCCGGACGAGGCGGCGCCTTTCCTTGTGGAATCGCGCCGGAAAGAATTTCGCCGTCTCCGATGACAAATACCACATTACTACCTGCGTACTCGACATGCACGTGAGGCATGTGATGACGATCCGTATCGAAGAAATACATACGGATGATAAGTCCGTAAAACATCGAAATAACCGGCATTGGGCTTCCCTCCATGGATTCCCCGTTGGTCAATATGGGAAAAGGAGGGGGATACGTCAAGGGTCGGTCTATTGGAGATGCCAAAGCGGCAATGTGACGGTAGGTACAAAAAGACAAAGGGGCTTTACGGCCCCTTCGTCTTACCCCTCATCCCAGCCTCTCCCCCAAGGGGGAGAAGGAACTATTGGAAGGAGGCTTACTTCACCTTCGGATCCAGCTCGTGCTTGGCGTACTTGCCGGCCATGCTCTCCAGCGACACGGCCATGATCNNGAGGCCATGCGCAGGTCGGTGTCGATGTTGACCTTGCGCACGCCGTTCTTGATGCCCTCGACGATCTCCTCAACCGGCACGCCATAGGTCTGGCCCATGTCGCCGCCGAAGTTGTTGATGATCTCCAGCCACTCCTGCGGCACGGAGGAGGAGCCGTGCATGACCAGATGGACGCTGGGGATGCGGGCGTGGATCTCCTTGACGCGGTCGATGCGCAGGATCTTGCCGGTGGGCTTGCTGGTGAATTTGTAGGCGCCGTGGCTGGTGCCGATGGCGATGGCCAGGGCGTCGACGCCGGTCTTCTGGACGAAGTCGGCGGCTTCGTTGGGGTCGGTCAGCAGGGCGGAGTGGTCCAGCACGCCTTCGGCGCCGTGACCGTCTTCCTCGCCTGCCTTGCCGGTTTCCAACGAGCCCAGGCAACCCAGTTCGCCTTCGACGGAGACGCCGCAGGCGTGGGCCATGTCGACCACGCGGCGGGTGACGTCGACGTTGTATTCATAGGAGGACGGGGTCTTGCCGTCTTCCTTCAGCGAGCCGTCCATCATGACCGAGGAGAAGCCGGACTGGATGGCGTTGACGCAGACGGCCGGGGAGGCGCCGTGGTCCTGGTGCATCACTACCGGGATCTGCGGGTAGGCTTCCAGGGCGGCCAGGATCAGGTGGCGCAGGAACGGCTCGCCGGCGTACTTGCGCGCACCGGCGGAACCCTGCAGGATCACCGGGCTATCGGTCTCGGCGGCGGCCTCCATGATGGCCTTCACCTGCTCCATGTTGTTGACGTTGAACGCGGGCAGGCCGTAGCCGTGCTCAGCCGCGTGATCGAGAAGTTGACGCATGGACACTAGGGCCATTGTGAATCTCCTTGTGCTCTCTTGAAGTTAAATTAATCTAGTCTAAACCACGGGGCACACGGGGAACACGGGGGATTATTAAGTCTTTATCTTGCCTCATCGCTACCAACTCGGACGTGGATGCTTCCGCAACCTAGCCATCTGTTCCCAGCGCTGAAACTTTATTCGAAACCCCTGTGTTCCCCGTGTCCCCCGTGGTTAATCTTATTTTCCAGTTAAACCAGTTCGCCGACCTTGACGATCTTCATTGCGTTGGTGCCGCCGTGGACGCCCATCAGGTCGCCCTTGGTGATGATCACGAAGTCACCCTCGCGCACTGCACCGCGGCGCAGCAGTTCGTCGATCGCCTCGCGGTTCACTTCGGCGTGGTCGGTGGTCTGCACGTCGAAGCTCACCGGATAGACGCCGCGGAACAGGGTGACGCGGCGGCGCGTCTCCACCTGCGACGTCAGCGCATAAACGGGGATGCCCGAGCTGATGCGCGACATCCACAACGGGGTGGAACCCGATTCGGTCAGCGCCGCGATCGCCTTCACGTTGAGGTGGTTCGCCGTGTACATGGTGGCCATGGCGATGGCCTCGTCGATGTAGGTGAACTGCGTGTGGATACGGTGGTCGGACTGCAGCGCAATGCGTTGCTTCTCGGCCTCGATGCAGACGCGGTCCATGGCCTGGATCGCCTTGTCCGGATACTTGCCGCTGGCGGTCTCCGCCGACAGCATCACCGCATCGGTGCCGTCGAGCACGGCGTTGGCGACGTCGAACACCTCGGCGCGGGTCGGGATCGGGTTTTCGATCATCGACTCCATCATCTGGGTGGCGGTGATCACCACGCGGTTCATCTTGCGCGCCAGCTGGATCAGGTGCTTCTGCACCGGCGGCAGTGCGGCATCGCCGATCTCCACACCCAGGTCGCCGCGGGCGATCATGATCACATCGGAGGCGGCGATGATCTCTTCCACCACCGGCAACGCCTCGGCCCGTTCGATCTTGGCGACGATGCCGCCGTGACCGCCCGCGGCACGCAACAGGTCGCGCGCCTCGTTGACGTCGGCGGCGCTGCGCGGGAAGGAGAGCGCCACGTAGTCGGCCTGCATCTTGGCCGCGATCTTGATGTCCTGGCGATCCTTGTCGGTCAGGGCCGGGGCCGACAGGCCGCCGCCCTGGCGGTTGATGCCCTTGCGATTGGAGAGCACGCCACCGACCACGACCCGACAATGGATCTCGGCGCCTTGCACCTGGTCGATCCACAAGACGATGCGGCCGTCGTCGAGCAGCAGCGTGTCGCCACGCTTGACGTCCTCGGGCAGCGTCTTGTAACTGATACCGACGCGCTGCTCGTCGCCGTCATCGGCGCCGAGATTGGCGTCGAGAACAAAAGGCTTGCCCTCTTCGATGACGACCTTGCCTTCCTTGAACCGTTCGACTCGGATCTTGGGGCCTTGCAGGTCGGCCAGCACGCCGACCTGGCGGCCGTGGGCGCGGGCGCGGTTGCGGACGCGTTCGACGCGTTCGATATGTTGTTCAGCGGTTCCGTGCGAGAAATTGATGCGGACGACGTCGACGCCCGCTTCAATGATTTTGTCCATCATTTTGGGGTCGTCGGTAGCCGGCCCCAAGGTGGCAACAATTTTGGTTCGTCTTGACATACAGTCGATATTCTCGCCTCAAGTCTCAAAGCTGGGTCGGCATGNNTCGCCGCCGCCGGCCAGGGTGAACGCCTTGGTGTCGGCGATCGCCATGGAGATGGCCTTGGTGCCGGCGCCGAACTGGTCGAACTCGAACACGCCGACCGGTCCGTTCCATACCACGGTGCCGGCCTTCATGATGATCTCCACCAGCTCCTGCGCGCTCTTGGGGCCGATGTCGAAGATCATGTCGTCGTCGGCCACGTCACCGGCATCCTTCAGCACGGCAGGTTCATTGGCATCGAACTGCTTGCCGCACACCACGTCGACGGCGACGGGAATGCTGGCGCCGCGCTTGTTCATCTTTTCTATCAGCATCTGCGCGGTGGGCACTAGGTCGTCCTCGCACAGGCTCTTGCCGACGTTCTTGCCGGTGGCCTTGAGGAAGGTGTTGGCGATGCCGCCGCCGACCACCATCTGGTCGACCTTATCGGACAGGGCTTCCAGCACGGTCAGCTTGGTGGAGACCTTGGAGCCGCCGACGATCGCGACCATCGGGCGCGCCGGGTTGGCCAACGCCTTGTCCAGTGCGTCCAGCTCGCCGGTGAGCAGGATGCCGGCGGCGGCGGTGGGCGCGAATTGGGCGACGCCGTGGGTGGAGGCCTGGGCGCGGTGCGCGGTACCGAAGGCGTCCATCACGAACACGTCACACAGCGCAGCGTACTTCTTCGACAGCGCTTCGTCGTTCTTCTTCTCGCCCTTGTTGACGCGGCAGTTCTCCAGCAATACCAGTTCGCCGTCGGCCACGTCGAAGCCGCCGTCGACCCAATCCTTGATCAGGCGCACGGGCTTGCCGAGCTTGGCGGCGAGCACGTCGGCAACGGGCTTGAGGGAGATNNCGCTTGGCCAATGGCTCTCAAGAAAACAGGTACGAGGTGCGAGGGACAAGGTGCGAGGGATGGAGCGCGCTACGCGCGACCGAATATCGGTCGAGCTTCGCACAGCGACACATCCCCTAGTACCTCGCCCCTCGCCCCTTCCTGGCCTTTATTTAGCGACGTGCTGCACGAAGCGCAGCATGTTGCAGGTGTAGCCGTACTCGTTGTCGTACCAGGCCACCACCTTGACGAAGGTGCCGTCCAGCGCGATACCGGCGTCGGCATCGAAAATGGAGGAGTAACCCACGCCGCGGAAGTCGGTGGAGACCACCTTCTCGTCGGTGTAGCCCAGGGTCTTGCTCATCGAGCCGGACTCGGAGGCCTTCTTCATAGCGGCGCAGATCTCTTCGTACTTGGCGTCCTTGTTCAGCTCGACAGTCAGGTCGACCACGGAGACATCGGAGGTCGGCACACGGAAGGCCATGCCGGTCAGCTTGCCGTTCAGCTCAGGCAGCACCACGCCCACAGCCTTGGCGGCACCGGTGGAGGACGGGATGATGTTCTCCAGGATGCCGCGGCCGCCGCGCCAGTCTTTCATGGACGGACCGTCGACGGTCTTCTGAGTGGCGGTGGCGGCGTGTACGGTGGTCATCAGGCCGCGCTTGATGCCCCAGTTGTCGTTCAGCACCTTGGCCACCGGAGCCAGGCAGTTGGTGGTGCAGGAAGCGGCGGAGATGATGGTCTGGCCGGCGTAGGTATCGTGGTTGACGCCGTAGACGAACATCGGGGTCTTGTCCTTGGACGGAGCGGACATCACCACCTTCTTGGCGCCCGCGTCGATGTGCTTCTGGCAGGTCTCTTCGGTGAGGAAGAAGCCGGTGCACTCGATGACGATGTCGACGCCGATATCGCCCCACTTCAGGTTGGCGGGATCGCGCTCGGCGGTCAGGCGGATGGTCTTGCCGTTGACGACCAGATTGTTGCCGCTGACCGAAACGTCGCCGTTGAAACGGCCGTGCACGGAATCGTACTTCAGCATGTAGGCCAGGTAATCGGCTTCCAGCAGGTCGTTGATACCGACAATTTCGATATCCTTGAAATCCTTGGCGATGGCGCGGAAAGCCATGCGACCGATACGGCCAAACCCATTAATGCCGACTTTGATTGTCATGAAACAGCTCTCCTTATGATTTTGATATCTATTAGATGAGTGACTCGACAGCCTTCACCACGTTGTCCACGGTGAAGCCGAATTCTTTGAACAGCTGGCCGGCAGGGGCGGATTCGCCGAAGCGATCAAGGCCGATCACCTTGCCGTTAAGTCCAACGTACTTGTACCAGGCACCGGTGACGCCGGCTTCCACCGCGACACGCTTGGTGCAAGCGGCGGGCAGCACCGCTTCCTTATAGGCGGCATCCTGGGCATCGAAGGCACCGGTGTTGGGCATGGAGACCACACGGATCTTCTTGCCCGTGCCGCTCAACTCGTCGGCGGCCTTCATCGCCAGCTCCACTTCGGAACCGGTGGCGATGATGATCGCGTCGGGCGCACCGGCGCAATCCTTCAGCACGTAGGCGCCGCGGGCGATGTTGGCCAGCTGCTCGGCATCGCGGTTCATGTGTGCCAGATTCTGGCGCGAGAAGATCAGGCAGCTCGGGCCGCTCTTCTTCTCGATGGCTTGGCGCCAGGCCACCGCCGATTCCACGGCGTCGCACGGACGCCACAGGCTCATGTTGGGGATCATGCGCAGGGTGGCGATCTGCTCGACGGGCTGATGGGTCGGGCCGTCTTCGCCCAGACCGATGGAGTCGTGGGTGTAGACGAAGATGGTACGAATCTTCATCAGCGCGGCCATACGCAGCGCGTTACGCGCGTACTCGGAGAACATCAGGAAGGTACCGCCGAACGGAATGAAGCCGCCGTGCAGTGAAACACCGTTCATGATCGCGGACATGCCGAACTCGCGCACGCCGTAGGAGAGGTAGTTGCCGTCGGCGACGGTGTTGGTGATCGCCTTGGCTTCCTTCCAGTTGGTGAGGTTCGACGGGGTCAGGTCGGCGGAGCCGCCGAGGAACTCCGGCAGCGCGGCGGAGTAGCCCTGAATGGAGTTCTGCGACGCCTTGCGCGAGGCGATCGTTTCGGCCTTGTCATTCACCGCCTTGATGAAATCGTCGGCCACCTGCTTCCAGTTCGCCGGCAGCTCGCCCTTGATCGCGCGGCGCTCGAACTCGGCGGCCAGTTCCGGGTGCTCTTTCTTGTAGGCGGCGAATTTGTCGCTCCAGTGCTTCTCGGCATCGCTGCCCTTGGCCTTCGCGTCCCAGCCCTGGTAGACCTCGTCGGGGATGACGAACGGCTCGTACTTCCAGCCCAGGTTTTCGCGGGTGGCGGCGATCTCGTCGTCGCCCAGCGGTGCGCCGTGGCAGTCGTGGCTGCCGCACAGGTTGGGGGCGCCGTAACCGATCACGGTCTTGCAGCAGATCAGCGTGGGCTTGTCGTTGACGCTCTTGGCCTCATGAATCGCCTTGTTGATGGCCTCGGCGTCGTGGCCGTCCACGCCGCGCACCACGTGCCAGCCGTAGGCCTCGAAACGCTTCGGAGTGTCGTCGGTGAACCAGTTATCGACGTGGCCGTCGATGGAGATGCCGTTGTCGTCCCAGAAAGCGATCAGTTTGCCCAGGCCAAGGGTGCCGGCCAATGCGCACGCTTCGTGGGAAATGCCTTCCATCATGCAGCCGTCGCCCATGAACACGTAGGTGTGGTGATCGACGACATTGTGGCCGGGACGGTTGAACTGGCCGGCCAGCGTACGCTCGGCCAACGCCATGCCGACGCCGTTGGTGATGCCCTGGCCCAGCGGGCCGGTGGTGGTCTCGACGCCGTCGGTGTAGCCGTACTCGGGATGACCCGGGGTCTTGGAGTGCAGTTGGCGGAAGTTCTTCAGATCATCCATCGACAGGCTGTAGCCGGTCAGGTGCAGCAGCGAATAGATCAGCATCGAGCCGTGGCCGTTGGAGAGAATGAAACGATCGCGGTCGGCCCACTTGGGGTTGGCCGGGTTGTGCTTCATGTGGTCGTTCCACAGCACCTCGGCGATATCGGCCATGCCCATCGGGGCGCCGGGATGACCCGACTTGGCTTTCTGCACCGCATCCATGCTCAGGGCGCGGATGGCGTTGGCTAGTTCTCTACGGCTCGACATGTGCTTCTCCTACGATAAGTTTGAATTTCGAAACCTTGTAAAACTCTCTCGGACCTCAGCGGTCCCGCTGCGCCCAAACGGGGGCATGTTGCAACCGGCCACGGGCGCAGGCCCGCGTTTCGATGTGTCGTGGCGAGAGGGACGGAGACGGACAAGGCACAGCAACGGCACATGCCCTGAAGGCAAATACCGCCGCTTCGTTCTGTATTTCGTCGTTCCTCGCAGCGGCGTATCTTTCGTAACGCAGCGCTGCGACGCTCCCAGCGAGACATCAAATTTTTGTGTTATAACGGCGCCGCATTCGTGACCGGGCCGCATGCAAGATGGCCGCTTTTCGCGTTTTCTTCACCCTGCATCCAATGTTCAAGCTGCCGATTTTTACCCATTAGTGCGCCGCGCGGCAATATCTCTCTTTCTTATAACTTATGGTTTTACGCCCATAACCTGAGCTTTCGGTAACCTCCGGAACCTAAATCCAGCGCCAATGGCACGCCCGGCGGGCACTCCTGCGGCGCCGGACTGCGGCCAGGGCAAGATCATTATAA
>DFMR01000019.1 GCA_002376325.1 Proteobacteria bacterium UBA3588
GCGCTGCGCAGGCAAGCCCCCAAATTGTGTGGATCGGTAATGCCGTCGAGAATCAGCAGAAACGGCGCCTCCTGCAACCCCGTCAGCAGCTGTTCGAGAAAGGTCTCATTGCGCACCTCCGCCGGCCGCACCCGCGCCGCGGCGCCCTGGTGGCGATCGCCTCCGGCCAGCTTATCCAGCTCCTGCCGGCTGACCCATTGGGGCTCTAGGCCGGCGCGTTGCGCCGCCTGCGCCAGGGCTTGCAGCCGTTGATCGCGCCGCCCCCGATCGAACCACAGGGCGACCAGCCGATCCGGTCGGCGCAACACCGCTTCGACGCTGTGCAGACCAAACACCAGTTCCGTTGCCGCCATGAGCGTTCAGCCGCGGTCGCGGCTCACTCCGCCGCCGGCGTACGCCGCTTGCCGCGCCGCCGACGTTTCTTCTTTTTCGCCTCCCCAGCCGCCGGCTGCGTCGGTTGTTGCGATGTTGCGGCAGCGGTTTCGGCCTTGGACTTGCTCTTGCCTTTGCTCCTGCCCGCAGCCTTTTTTTCCTGTCCCGGCTCGCCGGCCAAGCCGAAGTCGATCTTGCGTTCATCCAGGTCGACGCGCAGCACCTGGACCTCCAGTTTGTCGGCCAGGCGATAGATGCGGTGGGTGCGTTCACCCACCAAACGGTGATGGGCGGGATCGAAATGGTAGTAGTCGTTGTGCAGGCTGGTGACATGCACCAGTCCCTCGATGTAGATGTCGTTCAATTCGATGAACAGGCCGAACCCAGTCACACCGGTCACGATCCCCTGGAATTCCGCACCGACCTTGTCCAGCATGTATTCGCACTTGAGCCAGTCCACCGCATCGCGCGTCGCCTCGTCCGCGCGGCGCTCGGTCATGGAGCAGTGTTCGCCCAGTGCCACCATGTCGTCATGACCGTAACGGAACGCCTCCGGCCGCTTGCCCGACAACACATGGCGGATAGCCCGGTGCACCAGCAGATCCGGATAACGCCGGATGGGCGAGGTGAAGTGGGTATAGGCCTCGTAGGCCAGGCCGAAGTGACCCTGGTTATCCGGCGTATAGACCGCCTGCGACAGACTGCGCAGCAACACCGTCTGAATCAGATGGACATCGGGACGCTCGGCGATCTGCTGCAACAGCGCCGCGTAGTGGTGGCCCTGCGGCTGGTCGCCGCCACCCAACGACAACCCCATTTCGCGCAGGAATTCGCGCAGGTTGGCGAGCTTCTCCTGGGTCGGTCCTTCATGCACGCGATAGACGATGGGCACCTTGGCCTTGCTCAGAAAATCGGCCGTCGCCACGTTGGCCAGCAACATGCACTCCTCGATCAGGCGGTGGGCATTGTTGCGCACCACCGGAACCACGCTGTCGATCTTCTTGCCTTCGCCGAATACGATGCGGGTCTCGGTGGTCTCGAAATCGATGGCGCCGCGCTTCTGGCGCTGCGCATTGAGCGCCTGGAACAGCGCATAGAGGTGTTCCAGGTGCGGCACTACCTCGTGGTACTCGGCGCGCAGCGCCGCGTCGCCGTCGACCAGCATCGCCGCTACCTTGGTGTAGGTGAGACGCGCCGCCGAACGCATTACCGCAGGGTAGAAGGTGTAGTCGCCGAGCGTGCCGCTGGCCGACACCGCCATATCGCATACCATGCAGAGGCGATCGACCTGGGGATTGAGCGAGCAGAGACCGTTGGACAGTTGCTCCGGCAGCATCGGTATGACGCGGCCGGGGAAGTAGACGGAATTGCCGCGCAACCGCGCCTCGGCATCCAGCGCAGTGCCGGGATCGACATAGTGGGAGACATCGGCGATGGCGACCACCAGCCGCCAGCCCTTGCCGCGCGGTTCGGCATAGACCGCGTCGTCAAAGTCCATGGAATCGTCGCCGTCGATGGTCACCAGCGGCATGGCGCGCAGGTCGGTGCGCCCCTGCTTGGCCTCTTCCGGCACTACCGGCGGCAGCTTTTCCGCCTCGTCCTCCACCAGCGGCGACCACTCCAGGGGCAGCTGATGGGCGCGGATCGCCACGTCAATCTCCATCCCCGGCGCCATGTGATCGCCGAGGATTTCGATCACCCGGCCGATAGCCTGGCGATAACGGGTCGGCTGTTCGATGATCTGCGCCGTGACGATCTGGCCGTGGTGAGCTCCGTAAGCCTGCTCCTGCGGTACCAGGATCTCGTGCACGATACGTTTGTTGTCCGGCACCACGAAGCCGACGCCGCCCTCCGCGTGGTAGCGCCCCACCACGCGCTGAGTATTGCGTTCCAACACCTCGACCACGGCGCCCTCACGCCGGCCGCGGCGGTCGATACCCGACACCCGTGCCACCGCGCGATCGCCGTGAAACAATCCGCGCATCTCGCGCGCGGAGAGAAACAGGTCGTCGCCTCCTTCGTCCGGCACCAGGAAACCGAAGCCGTCCGGGTGACCGATGACGCGGCCGGCGATCAGGTCCATCTTACTCACCAGGCCGTAGCCGCCGCGGCGGTTGCGCATCAGCTGGCCGTCGCGCTCCATGGCACGCAGGCGCCGGTCCAGCGCTTCCAGCCGTTCCGGCTCATGCAGCTTCAGCGCCTTGGCAATCTGGCGATTGTCCAGAGGCAATCCCTCCTGCTCCAGCAGCGACATGATGAATTCACGGCTGGGAATGGGATTTTCGTATTTTTGCGCTTCGCGCTCGAGGAAAGGGTCCTGCTGGGATGGCTTTTTCGACATTGTTTCCATATCTCTATCGGGTTTCGTACCCGCAAGTTGGTTATTCTAATCGATTTCGCACTGCAACGCGGCGCGATCCTGGCGCCGGACGGCCTGCCGGACGTACCGCGAAGCCGTTGACAACCGCTGAGGCTCTGGGTAAAGTGCGCGCCTCCGGACCGTTACGGCCCGGCCACCTGCCCAGGTGGCGGAATTGGTAGACGCGCTAGCTTCAGGTGCTAGTGAGGGAAACTTCGTGGAGGTTCGAGTCCTCTCCTGGGCACCAAATCAATAAAAAAGGGCCTCCTCTGGAGGCCCTTTTTTATTGTGGGCGCGCGATGAGGGGGGCAAAGGGACAACGCTACTTTCGACGCAGCGACATGCGCGCAAGTAGCGTATCCACCCACCCGAATCGCGTCCCTCGCAGCGCGCACCTGCGATCAAACGAACGGATGGCGCAACACGATGGTCTCGTTGCGATCCGGTCCGGTGGAGATGATATCGACCGGCACGCCGGTGACCTCCTCGATCCGCTTCAGATAGTTACGGGCGTTCTGCGGCAACTGCTCGAACTCCTTGATACCCACGGTGGACTCCTTCCAACCCGGCATCTCTTCATAGACCGGCTTGCAGGCGCTGAACGCTTCGGCGCCGACCGGCGGGGTGGTGCGCTGTTCGCCGTCGCAGTCATAGCCGACACAGAGACGGATGACGTCGATGCCGTCCAGTACATCCAGCTTGGTGATGCACAAGCCGGTAACCGAATTGATCTGATTGGAACGGCGCAACGCCACCGCGTCGAACCAACCACAGCGGCGTGGACGCCCGGTGGTGGAGCCGAACTCGTGGCCGCGCTCAGCCATGTAGGCGCCGACGGAATCCATCAGATCCTTGCCGTCGTACAGCTCGGTCGGGAATGGACCGGCACCGACGCGGGTAGTGTAGGCCTTGGTGATGCCCAGCACGTAATCGAGATAGCGCGGACCGACACCGCTGCCGGTGGCCGCCCCGCCGGCGGTGGTGTTGGAAGAGGTCACGAACGGGTAGGTGCCATGGTCGATGTCGAGCAGCGCACCCTGCGCACCTTCGAACATCACGTTGGCCCCCTGCTCGCGATACTGGTGCAGCATCCCGGTGACGTCGGCCACCAGCGGACGCAGCTCTTCGGCCTGGGCCATGCACTCGTCCAGCACCTGCTGGAAATCGACGCTGTCGGCCTTGAAGTAGTGTTGCAGGCAGAAGTTGTGATAGTCGAGCACTTCGCCCAGTTTGGCGGCGAAACGTTCGCGGTGGAACAGGTCGCCCAGGCGCAGGCCGCGACGGGATATCTTGTCCTCATAGGCCGGGCCGATGCCGCGGCCAGTGGTGCCGATGGCGGACTTGCCGCGGGCGCGCTCACGGGCGTGGTCGAGGGCCACGTGATAGGGCAGGATCAGGGGACACGCCTCGCTGATGCGCAACCGCTCGCGCGCCGGCACGCCATTTTCCTCCAGCATGCGCAGCTCTTCCAACAGCGCCGAGGGCGACAATACCACGCCGTTGCCGATGAGGCACATCACTCCTGCGCGCAGCACGCCCGAGGGGATCAGATGTAAAACGGTCTTCTTGCCGTCGATAACCAAGGTATGGCCGGCGTTATGGCCACCCTGGAAACGCACCACTGCGCTGGCGCGGTCGGTGAGCAGATCCACCACCTTGCCTTTGCCTTCGTCGCCCCATTGGGTACCAATGACTACGACATTCTTACCCATCTCTACCCCTTCTCGCGCCCGCGGGCGGCCTGTCACCGCCACGGCAGTGTTGTCGTGTTATGAAAAAACGGGAACTCCCGAAAAAAGCCGGCTGCAGAAAGTGTATTACGGTGTTGCCGGCACCACTTGCCAGCGGTCATCCTGCAACACCATGCGGCGATCACACCCCATGGCGGCAGCGTCGCCCTCCTGCCCGGACAGGGCACAAACCACCCGCTCGCCACGTTCGCGCAGGTCAGCCACCTGCCGCGCCAGCGCCGGGTCGTCGGCACAGGGCGCAAAGATACCACGAACCGCTGGCGCGGTGGCAGTCGATAATGCCATCAGGGTCTTCAGATCGGCGCTGAAACCGGTGGCCGGACGGGCCCGGCCGAAGACCCGGCCAATGTCGTCGTAGCGCCCGCCCTGGGCCACGGCCTGGCCGTGACCGGCGACGAAGGCCGCGAATACGACGCCGGTGTGATAGTGGTAACCACGCAGCTCGGCCAGGTCGAAATGGAGCGGCACGGCCGGCAGGCGCGCGCGCACCTGCGCCGCGATCGCCTGCAGGTTATCGAGCGCCGCATGCACCTCGCCGTCAGCCGTCGCCAACGTCCGGCGCGCCTGCGCCAGCACCGTTTCGTCGCCGTTGAGTTCGATCAGCCGCAACAGCATGGTACGGACCGCATCATCCACCGCCATCCGCCCCAGCAATTCGCTGACATCCGGCTGCGACTTGCGCTGCAGGGCATCGAACAGCAGCGCCTCCTGCTCGGCATCGAGTCCCGCCTGTCGCGCCAGACCGCGATAGATACCGACGTGTCCCAGATCCAAATGGATATCGCGCAACCCGGCGTGCTGCAGCGCCGCCAACATCAAGCTCAACACCTCGGTGTCGCTCTCAATGCCGCTGTGACCGTAGAGTTCGACCCCCACCTGTAGCGGGCTGCGCGTTGCGCCATGGCCCTCGGGACGAGTCCGCAACACCGTACCGAGATAACACAGTCGCGTCGGAGTGGTGCGCTTGAGTTGGTGCGCGTCGATGCGCGCCGCCTGTGGCGTCATATCTGCGCGCACACCCAACAGGCGGCCGCTCAGTTGGTCGGTCAGTTTGAAGGTCTGCAGGTCCAGATCGTTGCCGGTACCGGTCAACAACGATTCCAGGTATTCGATGAACGGCGGCATCACCAGTTCGTAGCCCCAGCTCTCGAACAGATCCAGCAGCCGGCGACGCAGCTGCTCCAGCCGCCGTGCGGCGTCGGGTAGTACCTCTTCGATGCCTTCCGGCAACAACCAGCGTTCGTTATCCATCAATGTCTCAACCAGTAAACAAACACCGCACCCACCACCATAAGTGCCAGACCGGCACTGCGAATGGCGCGGTCATCCATTTGGGCGAGGCTCAACATGACTTTGCGGTAAATCGTGGGCGACAGCGCGGGCAAGATGCCTTCCAGCACCAGCACCAGTGCCAGCGCCAGCCACAGATCCAATCCCATCATCACCCCTTGAAGAATGCCGGGGCCCGCACGCCGCCGGCATCGCTTTCGAACTCGTTACTTGTGCTTGCCCGCAGCGTCGTTGAAATACTGGAAGAATTCGCTGTGCGGATCCAGAACCAACATGTCCTGCTGCTTGTTGAAGACGCCGCGATACGCCTCCAGGCTGCGATAGAAGCTATAGAAACTCGGATCCTTGTCGAACGCCTGGGCATAGATCTTCGCCGCCTTGGCATCACCTTCACCGCGAATCCTTTCGGCATCGCGGAAGGCCTCGGCCATAATCACCACGCGTTGGCGATCCGCATCCGCCTTGATACGCTCGGCTGCCTCGGCACCGCGCGAACGGAACTCCTTGGCGGCCCGGGCGCGTTCCGCTTCCATACGGCGATAGACCGAACTGGAGACGTCCTTTGGCAGTTCGATACGCTTGATGCGGACGTCCACCACCTGAATACCGAATTGCTTGGCCTGACCGCTGATCTGTTGGGTAATATTCTGCATGATCTCGGAGCGTTCGCCGGAGATCGCCTCCTGGATGGTGCGCTTGCCGAATTCGCTGCGCAGGCCGTCCTTGATGACTTGCGCCAAGCGCAGGTTCGCCTGTTTCTCGTCACCGCGCATCGTTTTGTAGTAGGTGGCGACATCGGATATGCGCCATTTGACAAAGGCGTCGACGATAACGTTCTTCTTCTCCGCAGTCAGATAGCGCTCCGAGGCCACATCAAGCGTAATGATGCGCTTGTCGAATTTACGCACGTTATTGATGAACGGCGTCATGAAATGGATGCCGGGCTTATAGTCGGCTTGAACGAACTCACCCAACCGGAACTTGATCGCCAGTTGCCGCTCGTTGACTTCGAACATCGACATGGAGGCGATCCACGCGACCAGCACCAACGCAATGATTGCAACAGTACCGCGAGACATCAGCGTACCTCCCGTTGGCGCAGATCGTTACGACTGCGATCGTAGGGATCAGGGATGCTCGACGGTACCGTATTGGTCGAGGATGAGGTGGACGACGAACCGGATGTGGTTGCGGATGAAGACGCCGCGGCACTGCCACTGTCCGTACCGGTCTGCGGCGGCGATGGCTGCGCGATCTTGTCGAGGGGCAGGTACAGCAGATTGTTGCTGTTCTTGGTATCCACCACGATTTTGCCGCTGCGCTGCAGTACCGACTCCATCGTATCCAGATACATACGCTTACGCGTAATTGCCGGCCATTTCTTGTACTGGCCCAATACCGACAGGAAACGCGAGGTCTCGCCTTGCGCCTCGGCAATCACCTTGGACTTGTAGGCGTTGGCCTCTTCAATCTTACGCGCCGCATCGCCCCGCGCCCGCGGCAGAATACCGTTGGCGTACGTTTCCGCTTCGTTCTTCAAACGCTGTTCGTCCTCACGTGCCTTGACCACATCGGCAAATGCGCCCTGCACCTGATCGGGCGCCTGGATATTCTGCATGTTGAGATTCACCACGACCAGACCGGTGCCATAGCGATTAAGGATCTGCTGCACCAGTTTCTTGGCGCGCTCCCGGATCTCGCTGCGACCGGCGGTGAGGACGAAGTCCATTTCGCTCTGGCCGACGATCTCCCGCACCGCGCTTTCAGCCACTTCACGCAGCGTCTGTTCCGGGTCCTTGACCTTGAACAGATAGTCGCGCGCGCTCTTTACCTGGTACTGCACGGTAAACTTCACGTCGATAATGTTTTCGTCTTGGGTCAGCATCAGCGCCTCATCGGCATTGTTGCCCACCTCAATCGAACGCACCGAATTCATGTCGACGATATAGACGCTTTGAACAAAACGGGGAAACCAGTGCGGTCCCGGCTGCGTGGTTTCCTTGTAGGCACCAAATTGCAACACGACCCCGCGCTTGCCCTCATCGACGATGTAGATGCCCGACAGCGCCCAGACGGCGAGGACGATGACCAGAATCAGAACGACCGAATTCATGCCCATGCCGGAACCACGACCGCCGAACAATCCGCTGAATCTGTTCCGCAGCTTGCGCACCACGTCGTCCAAGTCAGGCGGTCCCTGATTGTCGCTACGGCCGCCCCAGGGGTCGCGTCCACCTGAATTGCCGGGTTCGTTCCAAGCCATGAGCTGTCTCACTTGTGATTAAGTCGTAAGTTTCGCCGCTGCGCCACGCACGAAAGCCGAATTTTAGGGGGGTATGCCGTCCCCTGCAAGGCAATATCGGAATCAGGCCGAAGGCAACAGCGAAGCAAAATCCTGCTGTTTGCGCAAAATCGCCAGATTCTGCGCCTTGATCTCCACAACCAGCAACCAGTCGCCGCTGTCCGCCGTCTGCTCGGTCCGTACCGCGCCGAGCGCATACAGCGCCGCGCGCAAGCGCCCGGCGCTGGGCGGCAGCCGCAACCGGCCGTGGACGACATCTTCCTGGAAGAAATCGGCGATGGCCTGCAACAACAGCTCGATGCCGTCGCCGGTCCGCGCCGACAGGTAGACACGGCGCGGGCGAGCGTCGGCATCGTACTCGATCCGCGGACCGCCCTGCTCGACCAGATCGATCTTGTTGTACACCTCGATCTGCGCCACCTCGTGCGCCTCGATCTCGCGCAATACGTCGTTCACCTGCTCGCGTTTGGCATCCCGTTCGCCGTCGGCCGCGTCGATTACGTGCAGCAACAGCGCCGCATCGCGCGTCTCCTGCAGCGTGGAACGGAATGCCGCCACCAAATCGTGCGGCAGGTGGCGGATGAAACCGACCGTATCGGCCAACACCATCGCCTTATTGTCAGGCAGCGCCACCCGGCGCAGCGTCGGATCCAGGGTAGCAAACAACTGATCGGCCGCGTAGACGCCGGCGGTGGTCAAGCGATTGAACACGGTCGATTTGCCGGCGTTGGTGTAACCTACCAGCGACACCGTGGGCAGGTCGGCCCGGCGCCGCGCCCGCCGTCCCTGTTCCCGCTGGCGATTGACCTTCTCCAACCGCTTCTCCAGCATCCGGATGCGGTCCGCCAACAGACGGCGGTCGGTTTCCAACTGCGTCTCACCGGGGCCGCGCAAGCCGATACCGCCCTTTTGACGTTCCAAGTGGGTCCAACCGCGCACCAGCCGCGTCGCCAAGTGGTGCAGTTGCGCCAACTCGACCTGTAGTTTGCCTTCATGGGAGCGTGCGCGCTGCGCAAAGATATCGAGAATCAGGCCGGTACGGTCCAGCACACGGCACTGCAACAACTTTTCCAGATTGCGCTCCTGCGCCGGCGACAGTGCATGATTGAACAGCACCAGTTCCGCCTGCTGCTCGTGGACGGCAAGGCAGATCTCCTCCGCCTTGCCGCTGCCCACGAAAAACTTGGAGTCCGGAGCCTTGCGGCTCGCCGTTACAATGGCGACGGGAACTGCACCCGCAGAAACTGCAAGCTCCTGAAATTCCTGCAAATCTTCCTTGTCGCCCTCTTGCGGCAGCTCCACATGCACGAGAATGGCGCGTTCGCCACTCTTTGGCCTATCAAACAAGCGTGCGTCCTCTGGTCATCGGTAACTGCCGCAAGGAGAGCCGGTCGTCAAATGCGGTTGCCCGGCTCGGACGGTGCCGGCACCGGTGCGACATCATCCGGGCCAAGACTCAACTTGACGTTACGCGAGGGGACCACCGTGGAAATCGCGTGCTTGTACACCATCTGGCTGACGGAGTTTTTCAGCAACACGACAAACTGGTCGAAAGATTCAATCTGCCCTTGCAGCTTGATTCCGTTCACCAGATAGATCGAGACCGGAATATGCTCTTTACGCAGGGCATTCAGATAAGGATCTTGGAGGGCTTGCCCTTTGCTCATTCTATAGTCTCCTTTTGTTATTATCCGCAAAAATATGGTTATCTCTCAACGATGTACATCACATCGATTTTCTCAAATCAAACAAATGACTATGGCTTCCCTGACCTGATTCCAGTGTAGCATAGCGCCGGAAACTCAACTAATGGCGTTGGCGGAGACCAATTTCAATACCTTTTCCAAGAGTTTTCCGTCGGCGGCGTCGAACCAGTGACTCGCCGGCTCGCCGCGCAGCCAGGTCAGCTGGCGCTTAGCCAGTTGCCGGGTGGCCGTCACCGCGCGCTCCACCATCACGGCATAATCGGTCGCGCCGGCCAGATAGGCCCACACCTGGCGGTAACCCACGCAACGGATCGACGGCATATCGGGACCGAGGTCGCCGCGGCGGTAGAGCGCCTCGACCTCGGCCACCAGTCCCTGCTCCAACATCAGGCGAAAGCGGCGCTCGATCCGTTCGCGCAGCAGATCGCGGTCGGTCGGCGCCACGACCAGCGGCAACACCTGATAGGGCAGCGGCGCCGCGCCGCCCTGCTGTAGTTGGCTCAACGGTACGCCAGTCAATTCGTACACCTCCAACGCCCGTTGCAGCCGCTGCGGGTCGTTGCGATGGATGCGTGCCGCCGCCTGCGGGTCCACTTGGCGCAAGCGTTCGTGCAACGCCCCCCAGCCGTGCTCCGCGGCCTCCTGTTCCAAGCGGATCCGCAGCGCGGGAGCCGCGGGCGGCAGGTCGGAGAGACCGTGGCGCAGGGCGCGAAAGTAGAGGCCCGTCCCCCCCACCAGCAGCGGAATATGCCCGGCGGCGACGATCTCAGCCATCTCGCGCAGTGCGTCGTCACGAAACCGGGCGGCCGAGTACGACTCCGCCGGATCGAGGATATCGATCAGCCGATGGGGTGCGCGCACCAGCAGCTCCGGCGGCGGTTTGGCAGTACCGATATCCATCTCGCGATAGACCATCGCCGAGTCGACACTGATGATCTCGCACGGCAGATGCTCGACCAGCTCCAGCGCCAAATCGGTCTTGCCGGACGCGGTAGGCCCCATGATGAAGAGGGCGGGAGGAAGGGCTGCGCTACTCATTGGTTGCTCATTTTCACTGCCGGCGCAGCAGGCGTTCCAGTTCATCCAGCGACAGTAGCGCCGAGGCGCCGTCCGCCGCAGCACCTGCCGCCGCCACGATCCCATCCCATTCGGCGCGCTCCGGCACCGCTCCCGCAGCGGCCAAGGGTACCAACGCATCCAATAGCGTGGTCACGGAGACCTCCGCACTCAACTGCGGCAGCAAGGCCTCCAGCAGCAGCGGCGCGGCTACGTGACGCAGCACCGCCGGCACTTCCCGCACCACCAGCTGTTCCGGCCCGAGGCGTTCGACGTCGAAGCCAAGTTCCGTCATCGCCGCCTGGGCGGCAACCAGCCGTTCAGCCGCGTCGGACGTCACCGGCACGGTCACCGGCAACAACAACGGCTGTGCGCGCACGCGGCCTGCGTGCGCCAGCGCCTCGCGCATCGCACTGGCCGCCCGTAACGTGCGTACCGCGGCCACATCCACCAGGCGCATTCCGGAGGCCTCCTCCACCAGCAGAAAACGCCCGTGCAACAGACCCAGAACGCGGCGGCCGGCCGCACCGCCGGTGAGCGGCGCCGCAGCAGGCATCGATGTGGACCTATAGTCGGCACCGGGTTCGGCAATCGCGGCGGCCGGCAACGGGGCGTCGGCGATGGCTTCATGCAGCGCGCGAAACAGGAAATCATGTACTCGCCGTGCTTCGCGGAAGCGCACCTCATGCTTGGTCGGGTGGACATTCACATCGACCTGCGTCGGCTCCATCTCCAAGAAGAGGATGTAGGCCGGGTGGCGCCCCGGATAGAGCCGAGCGCCGTAGGACTGCCGGACCGCATGGGTGACTACGCGATCGCGGATCACGCGCCCGTTGAGATAAAAATATTGCAGGTCGGCCTGCGCCCGCGCCGCCTCGGGCCGGGCGAGCCAGCCCCACAGCCGCATCCCGGCAACGGCGAAGTCCAGAGCCCACGCCCGTTCCGCAAAAGCGCGGCCGCAAACGGCGACGACCCGTTGCGTCCCCTGTTGCGCATCCTGCACCGCGCGCAGTTGCAACACTTGACGACCGTTGTGACGGAGCGACAGGGCCACATCGAAACGGCTGAGCGCGATACGGCGCGCTATCTCCGCCAGATGGTCGAATTCGGTACGTTCGGCGCGCAGAAATTTGCGCCGGGCCGGCGTGTTGTAGAACAGGTCGCGCACCTCGACGGTAGTCCCCGCTGGGTGCGCGTCAGGGATCGGTTCGGCACCCGCGGCGAGACGCCAGCCGTGCGCTTCGTCCATGGCGCGGGTGGTCAACGTCAGGCGCGAAACCGAGGCGATGCTGGCCAGCGCCTCGCCGCGAAATCCGAGGCTCGACACCCGCATCAATTCGTCGTGGTCGTACACCTTGCTGGTGGCGTGACGGGCGAGGGCCAGCGGCAGATCTTGCCGGCGGATGCCGCAGCCGTCGTCATGCACCCGAATCAGGGCTGCGCCACCTTCATCTGCATCGATCTCGATACGCCGGGCGCCGGCATCGAGGCTGTTCTCGAGCAGTTCCTTCAATACGGAAGCAGGACGTTCCACCACCTCGCCGGCGGCGATCTGGTTGGCAAGCAGCGGAGAGAGCAGACGGATACTGCGCGGCACGGCGGGTAGCGACATGGAGACGGAGGATAAAACAAATGCGTCGCCAACGCGACCGGCTTCCCGGCGAGGTCTTAGCTTTCGCTTGAGCTCGGTATCGTCAGAACTTCGCCCACGTAAAGGTCGTCGCCCCGGATGTCGTTGGTACTGCGCAACGCCTTGACGCTCACCTGATACTGGCGGGCGATGGCACTAAGGGTCTCGCCGCGGCTGATCACATGACGCTGCCGCCGATTTTGCTGCAATGCCAACTGCTGCCGTCGATTACGTTGCATCGCCAACAGCGTTCCCGGCGGCGGGTTCTGGCGTAAATAGGCCACGGCCCCCCGAAAAATGGCGCGTGCCAACTTCATTTGGTGCTGCGGATTAACCAATTCATGTTCTTCGCGGCGGTTCGTAATATAGGCTGTTTCCACCAGAATCGAAGGCACATTAGGATCCTTCAGCACCCTGAAGCCGGCCTCCTCCACTCGGCCAAGATGCAGCGGGCCTACATGCCGCAATTGCGCCAATACCTGTTGCGCCACCTCATTGCTGGCCGCGATCGTCCCGGTCAACGACAGATTCAACAACACCGACGCCAACAGATCACTCTTGTCGTCGAGGTTGACGCCGCCGATGATGTCCGAGGAGTTTTCCCTGTTGGCCAGCAAACGAGCCTGCTCACTGGAGGCGCCCCGCGCCGACAACGTATAGACCGATGCCCCGCGCGCGCGCGAATCTCCCGGGCACGCGTCGGCGTGGATGGCGATAAACAGATCGGCGTGATGTTCACGCGCAATCTGCACCCGCCGCCCCAGCGAAACGTAATAGTCGCCGGAGCGGGTCATCACCGCCTGCATCCCAGGCGTACGCGACACCAACGCATCCAGTTTGCGCGCGATCGCCAGGGTCACATTCTTTTCCTTTATGCCGTCCGGGCCGATCGCGCCGGGGTCTTCACCGCCATGGCCGGCATCAATCGCAATGATAATCGGACGCGGTTTGCCGGCGGCGCCGGTCGGTGCGCTTTCGGTTTTCGCCACCGTGTCCGCGCCCGGCTGGAACAGGTCGATCACCAATCGATGGCCGTATTCGGCATTGGGACGCAGCAAAAAGCTCTGCGGTCGCACCGCCTTGGTCAGATCCAGCACCACGCGCAGGTCGTGGTCATTACGCTCGGCCGAACGCATGTCTTTGATCAGGCTGTTGTGCAGGTCGAAACCGCTCAAATTGTCGGCGAGCCTGGCGTCCTTGATATCGATCACCAGTCGGGCAGGATCTTTCAGGAGAAACAGCGTGTGCTCAACCGGACCGCTGACATCGAAGACCAAGCGGGTGCTATCGGGGGCCGTCCACACGCGCACACCGCGTACCGACACTGTCTGGGCCTCGACCGCCAGCGGTATCAGTAGCAACAGCAGCAGTGTGGTACAGGCTCTTTTAATCATTCTGCGCCCCTTGAGGTATCCCCTCTCGTACCAAAAGACAAGTAAATTTATTGAGATACGATACTTTCGTGAGAAAGTTTTTAGGATTAATGTGTAACTTAATACTGAATCGCGGAAAAATCAACCGTCACCCAGGCGGACACGAAGACAGGCGAGTATCGGAATCGCCCGCGAAGTGAGTGCTTGCAGCGTGACCAGACGTCCCTCTCCCCAATACTCCAGTTCCACGCGGATGTCGGGCTCCGGCAGCACGCCACGCCCTTGCTCGGGCCACTCAACCAGGCATTGGGCATCGTCCACCAGATAGTCGCGGATGCCGAGATACTCCAGCTCCTCCGGATCGCCAAGGCGGTACAGATCGAAGTGATAGAGGCGGCGCCCCGGCAGATCGTAGGGCTCGACCACGGTATAGGTGGGGCTCTTGACCGCGCCGGAGTGACCGCTCTGGCGCAGGTAGCCGCGCACCAGAGTGGTTTTGCCGGCGCCCAGTTCGCCGTGCAAAAACAGCAACAACCGGCCGCCGCCGGCGCACGCGGCCAGCGCTGCGCCGAGCGCCTCAGTGGCGTCGCCATCGGCCAGTTCCCGCCGCCACCGGGCCATGGTCAGGGATTGGCCAATGGCCGCAAACGGGGAAACAGGTCCGATGCCAGCAGCCCCCGTTCGCCGTCGGCGGCCGCCTCGTCGGCAGCGGCGGAATGCAGGCAAACGCCTGCCGCCGCCCCGTCGCGCAAGCTGAACCCCTGCGCGATCAAGCCGGCGATAATGCCGGTGAGAACATCCCCCATCCCCCCCGCGGCCATCCCCGGATTGCCGCCGCTGCAAATCGCCGGCATGCCGTCGCCGGCCAGAACCACGGTGCCCGCTCCTTTCAGTACCACCACGCCGCCGTAGCTCGCCCGCAGCTCCGCGGCGGCGATGAAACGATTGCGCTGCACCTCGTCCGCCCCCTGGCCCAGCAGCCGCCCGGCCTCGCCCGGATGGGGGGTCAACACCCAATCATCGCGCCGCGCCGGCTCCTCGGCGAGCAGGTTCAGCGCGTCGGCATCCACCACCAACGGCTGGCGTGCATCGAGTACACATCCCAACATGGCACGGCCCCACGCCCCCTGCCCCAAGCCGGGGCCGATGGCGACGACACTGGCGCGGCGCAACAGCGGCGTCAGCTCCCGCCACGACGCCACGCCGTGGCACATCAACTCGGGACGCGCGGCGGCGATGGTCGCCGCATGGGCGGTGCGGGTCGCGACGCTGACCAGACCGGCGCCGACCCGGGCGGCGGCCTCCGCGGCCAGACGCACGGCCCCGGCCATGCCGGTGTCGCCGCCGACCACCAACAGATGGCCGAAGTCGCCTTTATGCGCGTCGCGACGCCGCGGCGACAGATCGCCGCGAAAGCGGTCCCATTCCAGCCGCCGGGCGGCGACGGGAACACGGCCGTAGATCTCGGCCGGCAGCCCCAGCCCATCGAACCGAAGCTCACCGCAATACTGCGGACCCGCCCCGGTCAGCAACCCCTGCTTCACGCCGATAAACGTGATGGTCGCGGCGGCATGGACCGCGTCCCCCCGCAGCGCACCGCTGTCGGCGTCGAGGCCTGAAGGGAGATCGATGGCCAACACCGGCCGCCCGGCGCCGTTGATCGCATCGATGGCGGCACGCCATTCGCCCGCGACCTCGCCGCTCAGCCCGGTACCGAGCAGGGCATCGACCACCACGTCGGCGCGCCGCAACGCCGCCGGCTCGAACCGAGTCGGCGTAATCCCCGCCGCCAGCGCCGCTTCCGCCGCGCTACGGGCAGCGCCGCCCAGGCGGGCGGCATCGCCCACCTGCAGCAGTTCCACCGCCAACCCGGCGGCGTGCGCCAATGCGGCCACCACATAGCCATCGCCGCCATTGTTGCCGACACCGCAACACACCGCTACGCGGCGCACCTGCGGCCAGCGTTGCCGCAACACGTCGAAGGCGGCGGCGCCGGCCCGACGCATCAGGGTGATTCCCGGGATACCGAACGCCTCGATGGCGAGGCGGTCGAGTTCGCGCACCTGGTCGGCGCGGTATAGGTCATGGGGTAACGGCTTCATGGGCGCTATCATACCGGCTATGACCGACCGGCAGAACACAACCGCCTGTGACTACGCCGCCCTGGCAGGGCGCATCCGCCAGTGGGGCGAGGCACTGGGATTTCAGCAGTTGGGCTTCAGCAACACCGAACTCGGCGGAGCCGAACAGCGGCTGCACCATTGGCTCGCCGCCGGCATGCATGGCGAGATGGAGTACATGGCGCGACACGGCAGCAAGCGCAGTCGTCCGCAGGAATTGGTGGCAGGCACGCTCAGCGTCATCTCGGCACGGATGGATTACCTGCCCGACGCGGCGGAACCGTGGCGCGTCATCGACGACCCGCAGCAGGGCTACATTTCGCGCTATGCACTGGGGCGCGACTACCACAAGGTACTGCGCGGCCGCCTGCAAAAGCTGGCCGACCGCATCGCCACCGCGATCGGCCCGTTCGGCCACCGGGTCTTCGTCGACAGCGCGCCGGTACTGGAAAAGCCGCTGGCGGCCGCCGCGGGGCTGGGTTGGATCGGCAAACACTCCAATCTGCTGACCCGCAGCGGCTCCTGGTTTTTCCTCGGCGAGATCTACACCGACCTGCCGCTGCCGGCGGACGCCCCGGTCGCGGACCATTGCGGCCGCTGTCGAAGCTGCATCGACATATGCCCGACCGGCGCGATAGTTGCACCGCAGGTGGTCGACGCGCGCCGCTGTATCTCGTACCTCACCATCGAGCTGCACGGAGCCATTCCGCCGGAACTACGCCCACTGCTCGGCAACCGTATCTACGGTTGCGACGACTGCCAACTGATCTGCCCCTGGAACCGCTTTACCGGTCTCACCGCGGAAACGGATTTTGCCGTACGCCACGGCCTGGACGCACCGCAACTGCTGGAGCTGTTCGCCTGGAGCGAAACCGAATTCTTGCGCCGCACCGAAGGCAGCGCCATACGCCGTCTCGGCTACCAGCGCTGGCTGCGCAACATCGCTGTCGCCCTCGGCAACAGCCCCCCGGCAATGGAGATTGCCGCAGCCCTCGCAACCCGCATGGCGGATCCATCGCCGCTGGTGCAGGAACATGTTGCATGGGCGCTGTCGCGTCAGCAAAATGTTAACGACGCCTCATAGTCGGCGCCGAACCCTCGCTAAGCTATCGGCCCCTGCTAATGGAATACTGTCATGGCCCGAATCCTCGCCGTCGGTATTGCGACGCTCGACATCATCAACGTGGTAACGGCATACCCTGCCGAAGACGCCGAAGTACGTGCCGATGCACAGTTGCTGCGCCGCGGCGGCAACGCCACCAATACCCTGGTGGTTCTGAGCCAGCTAGGCCATCAATGCAGCTGGGCCGGAACGTTGACCGAGGAGCAGGACGCACAGGTTATCGTGGACGATCTCGCACATCACGGCATCGACCTCTCCGAAGTCAAGTCGTTGCCCTACGGCAAGGTGCCGACATCGTACATCACGTTAAATGGACAGACCGGTGCGCGCACCATCGTTCACTACCGCGATCTGCAGGAATACGATTACCAGCGCTTTTGCGCTATCGACCTGTCACGGTTCGACTGGATCCACTTCGAAGGGCGTAACGTGGAAGCCACCGCGCAGATGCTGAAGCGCGTGAAGGAGCGACACCCCGACCTGCCCTGTTCCGTCGAAATCGAAAAGCCGCGCGACATGATCGAGCAACTGTTCCCCCTCACGGATCTGCTGATCTTTTCCCGCCACTACGCCCGTTCGTTCCATCACACCCGTGCCGAGGCGCTGTTCGACCGTGTGCGACCACAAGCGTCGCAGGCCCGCCTGGTATGCGCCTGGGGCGACGGCGGCGCGTACGCCAGGGATCGGGATCAACGCGACTATTACACACCGGCCTTTCCGCCCCGCCAGACGGTCGACACCATCGGCGCAGGCGACGTCTTCAACGCCGGGCTGATCCATGGACTGGCACGCAGCCGTCCGCTGGAATTGGCCGTGATCGAAGCGGCGCGCCTCGCCGGCCGCAAGTGCGGCCAACAGGGTTTCGATAACCTTGCAGCGTAATGGGATTCAGAGAAAGCAGGCGATTTCAGCGTAGGCGCAACACTGATCGCGCCCGTGGTGTTTACCGAAGTAGAGTGCCTGATCCGCCTCGCTCAGCAGACGATCCAGCTGCTGCTGGGTGTCGCCGGACTCCTTGCCGACGAGACAGGAGATACCGATGCTGACGGTGGCAGTCACGTTATGTCCATCCAGTGCGTAGCCCGTCTCCTTTACCGCCAGCCGTATCCGTTCAGCGGTCTGTTTGGCCCCCTCCAAGGAGGAGTCCGGCAGCGCTACGACGAACTCCTCGCCGCCGAATCTCGCCAGGACATCCCCTTCCCGCACATGGCGTCGAAACAGCTCGGCAGTGCGGCGCAACATCTCGTCGCCGATGCGGTGGCCATAGGTATCGTTGACGGACTTGAAGAAATCGATATCCACCAATAACACGCAGAAATCCCTCTTGAAGCGCAGACTGCGCGCCAGTGCAGCGCGGGCCTCGGGAAAAAAGAAGCGGCGGTTGTGCAGCCCGGTAAGCTCGTCAACGACCGACAGTTCCGCATAGCGGCGTTTGAGCGCCTCGGCATCGGCCAACGTCTGTTCCAATTGACGCGTCCGCTCACGTACCACCAATTCCATATCGGCCAGCAACCGGTTGTTAGCCAACATCTGACCGAGAAAGTTACTGAAGATAAACAGGGTCCGTTCGTGGGCGTCGGTGAAAAAAGAGCGGTGAGGATGGGATACATTGAGGACACCCAGCACCTCGCCGCTGGCCTTGATGGGCAGACTCATCAACGAGCCAATGCCAATCTCGGTCCCGTCATAATCGGGGCCATAACGTTCAAAGCGAAGATCTTCGTTGCAGTTGCAGCAATGCTGAAGTACACCCGTTTGCGCTGCCAAACCGACCAAACCCTCGCCCACGTCGAAGGTCACGCGCCGCGGCAACGGACGATCACCTCCACCGCTGAACCCAATCAAGTCGGCCCAATCCAGCCCCGCCTCGTTGATCAGTTTCCCCTCACGCAGCAGATAGACCGAACAGCGCTCCAAATCCTGATTTTGCATCAGCACATCCAGGGCGCTGGAGATTAGCTGGCGATCGCTCTGACCGTATACCCGCAGTGTCGACAAGCCGCGCAGCGCCGACAGCGAGTCAATGAGCTTGAGAAAACTGTCGTTGAGCTCACGAAACGATTCTACAAACGGAACATTGTCCATACCTTCCGTGCCTCAGTCCGCAGACATGACTTTGGCCAATTCGGCGACCGCCGCCTTCTGGCCGAGCATTTCGTCCAAGGCCTTTTCCGCATCGCAGGAGGCTATCCCCAATACGGCCAAACTTCCCAGGTCCACCTCGTCCTCGTTGCGGTTCTGCCGGTCCAGCCAGTGAACGCAAAAACCGACCAAGTGCGCCAATGCGCGATGCTCGCCGCGGTAATCGGTGTCCTCGTGCTTCTCGATGACGGTTACCACGAACTGCGGGAGGTGCCATTTACGAGCCAGCCAGCCGCCCACCTGTAGATGATCAGCCCCAAGCAATGCCGTCTCGCGCTGCGTCAGGGTCATCCCGTCATCCTCATCGGCCTGCCGAAATATCGTCGCCATCTCGGTCGGATAGAGATGAACCAGGGCCAACTCACCCAAGCTGTGCAACAGTCCTGCCAGATAGGCATTGCCGGCGTTGGGGGCCGGCTCGGTCGACACGTAAGGCGCCAAACGCTGCGCCAGCGCGGCCGTCACCATGGCATTGGTCCAGTATTCGTCGAGACGGAACTCGCGGCAGTGGGCCGTTTGAAACGGACCGCTCAGCACCACGCTGAGCGCCAGGTTACGCGCGGTGTTGAGTCCCAAGACATGGAAGATCGCGTCTTCCGCGGTCGTCACGCGCTCGGTGTAGCCGTAATAGGCGGAATTGGCCAAACCGATAATCCGCGCCAACAGAGCGGGATCCCGTTCGATGATGGCGGCGATGTGGCGCACGTCCAGATTGTTGTCGCCCAGTGCGGCAAGCAGTTCCTGAGCCACCAAAGACATCGGCGGTAGCGTATTGAGCTTCTGGATCTGAAGACGCATCTCAATCGCCGAATGACTGGCCTGCACCGGTAGCCCCCTTTTTAATTAAGTGATCCACTTTATCTCAAAGCGGTTGGATAAGCGGCCCTAGTATATAAATAAACGCC
>DFMR01000085.1 GCA_002376325.1 Proteobacteria bacterium UBA3588
GATGCCCACCGGCGGCGGCAAATCGCTCTGTTATCAGATCCCTTCGCTGGTCCGTGACGGCACCGGCATTGTGGTCTCGCCGCTCATTGCGCTGATGCAGGACCAGGTACAGGCCTTGCTGCAATACGGCGTGCGCGCCGCCTTTCTCAATTCGACCCTGTCCGCGGCCGAGGCGCAGGCGGTGGAGCAGCGACTGCTGCGCGGCGAGCTGGACCTGCTCTACGTGGCGCCGGAGCGGCTGCTGCTGCCGCGCACCCTGGAGCTGCTGGAGCGCTGCCGCCTCGCCCTGTTCGCCATCGACGAGGCCCATTGCGTGTCGCAATGGGGCCACGACTTCCGCCCCGAATACGTCCAGCTCTCGATCCTGCACGCGCGCTTTCCCCAGGTACCGCGCATCGCCCTCACCGCCACCGCCGACGATGCGACCCGCAGGGAGATCATCGAGCGCCTGGCGCTGCACGAAGCCGGCCATTTCATCGCCGGCTTCGACCGCCCCAACATCCGCTACCGCATCGCCGAGGGCGACGGCGGCAGCCGCGAACGGTTGCTGCGCTTCATCCGCGACGAGCACGACGGCGAGGCGGGCATCGTCTACTGCCTATCGCGCAAGCGCGTCGACGAAGTGGCCGCGTGGCTGGCGCAACAGGGGCTCAGCGCGCTGCCCTACCACGCCGGCATGAACGCGCAGGAGCGGCAGCGCAACCAGGAACGCTTCCTGCGCGAGGACGGCGTCGTCATGGTCGCCACCATCGCCTTCGGCATGGGCATCGACAAGCCCGACGTGCGCTTCGTCGCCCACCTCAACCTGCCCAAGAGCGTCGAGGCCTACTACCAGGAGACCGGCCGCGCCGGCCGCGACGGCCTGCCGGCCGACGCCTGGATGGTCTACGGCCTGCAGGACGTGATCACGCTGCGCCAGATGCAGGCCACTTCAGAGGCCGACGCGGCGCACAAGCGGGTCGAACACCACAAGCTCGACGCCATGCTCGGCCTGTGCGAACTCACCACCTGCCGCCGCCAGGCGCTGCTACGTTACTTCGGCGAGCACAACACCGAGCCCTGCGGCAATTGCGACACCTGCCTGGAACCGCCCGAGACCTGGGACGCCACCGTCGCCGCGCAGAAGGCGCTCTCGTGCGTCCACCGCACCGGGCAGCGTTTCGGCGTCAGCTACCTGGTCGACGTGCTGCTCGGCAAGGAGCACGAGCGCATCCGCCAGTTCGGCCACGACCAGCTGAGCACCTTCGGCATCGGCGAAGAACTCTCCGCCGCCGAATGGCGCACACTGTATCGTCAGCTCATCGCCCGCGGCCTGCTGGCGGTGGATATCGAAGGCCACGGCGGCCTGCGCCTCACCGAGGCGAGCCGGCCGGTGCTGCGCGGCGAGCAGCAACTGATGCTGCGCAAACTGCTCAAGGCCGCGAAAAGGAAATCGGCCCGGCGCGGCGGCGGCGCGGCACTCGGCGTCGGCGACAATGCCCTGTGGGAGGCGCTGCGCGAGAAGCGCCGCGCCCTGGCCGAGGCGCAGGGCGTACCCGCCTACGTCATCTTCCACGACGCCACGTTGATGGAGATGGTAAGCCACCGCCCGCAGACGCGGGCGCAGCTGGCGCAGATCTCCGGCGTCGGCACGCGCAAGCTCGAAACCTACGGCGACGACTTCCTGGATGTGCTGCGCGAACACGGCGCGGAACCGCCACCCAAAACCGACACCGTCGCCGAAAGCGTGCAGCGCCTCTGCCGCGGCATGAGCGTCGCCGACATCGCCCGCGAACGCGATCTTGCCCCGACCACCGTCTACGGCCACCTGTCCATCGCCATCGAGCGAGGCGAACTGAAACTGGAAGATGTGATCGAACTGGACGAAACCAGCCTGAAGGCCATCCGCTTCGCCCTGGAACAGCACGGCAGCGAAGGGAAGATGAAACCGGTGTTCGAAGCGCTTGGCGGGGAGTACGACTACGGGGTGCTCAAGTGTGTGCAGGCGGCGCTGCTAAGCGGGAAATCGGACCGGTAGGATGCGGGAAGAAAGGTTGAATTACGAATGAAACGGGGACGCTTCCCTTTTGATCTTCCATGGATACCCACCCGAAGTTTGCCACCAAGCGCCGCCTCTTGAGATGGATGTCTTGTTTGGTTGTTGGAGACGGCGCGGCTTGGGTGAGGATGTTACGAATAGGGTCTGCACCACGCCCCTAACCCTTGCGCCCGGAGCTTGACGGCCGTTTCGCAATTTCTCATAGTGCCCATGGGAAAACCACGGAAGGAGCGCCCCATGCCGGTCATCTCTATGTTCTTTGGTCTCATCATACGCATGTATTTCTTCGATACGGACCGTCACCACGTGCCACACTTGCACGTTGAGTACGCTGGAGAGAAAGCCGTGTTCGCCATTGGGGACGGTGAAGTCCTCTCAGGCGAGATCCCAAAAGCAAAAGCCCGCTTGGTTCAGGCATGGGTGGAATTGCATCGGGACGAACTGATGGCGGACTGGCAACTGGCGCTTGAAGGACAACAATTGTTCAAGATCGAGCCGCTCAAGTGAGGCAGATTATGAGTGAATTTCCTCAACTGAAAGTCGCGGAACCCACAGCCGACTACAAGCTGCGCCTCCATTTCAATAATGGCGAAGTGCGGCTGTTTGACGTGCGGCCCTATCTCGACAAAGGCATCTTCCAGGAGCTGCGTGACCCGGCATACTTCCGTTCCGTGCGAGTGGACCATGAGGCAGTCAGTTGGCCTCACGAGCAAGATTTCAGCCCAGANNAGTGTCTGTACGCCAGCCGATGCTTACGTCTGCGGCGGTGTCATTTCCGCTTGGTCGGTTTAGGGATTGCGGTTGATAACTTCTTGGATGGTCTTATAGCGATGGCTGTAGGATGCCCGATATGTCTTGTTGAACCGCCTCGGGAATTGTGGAGGCTGTTTGGTTTAGGTCACGCCGCCATCGCGGCCTGGATTTCCGGGGACGGTATACGCATTTCTACCTGCTCCATTTCTCCAGCCCTATGGCCGCTTCTGGCCGCGCGGGCTCAGGGTCGGAACACAGACACAGATACCGCAAAAAAGTAGCGGCGAGAGAATCCGGGTAGACCCACGCGCCCGGTCCTTGGCATCGTTGGCTTCCTTTCCACGGTGTCGGCCTTTCAGGCCATCAAAGAACGTCGCGCAAGTAAATCTGCCTACCCATTTCCGCAGTTTTGTTCGGCTTGCTCTACGGCGCCTTTACGCTCGGTCTATTCTAATGGATATGCCGGCGGCGTCGTTCTGTTGGCCTCATCGCCTGGGAGGTGTGTTTATGCCACAGATATGGCGCTTCGCGATGACCATTACGGCGTGCGTCGCTCTGCTTTGCATTGCACCGGAACCGCTATATGCAGCAACGTGTTTCCAGCATGCGCCGGCTGACGTATCGGTACAGCACTTGTTCGATGCCGCACCCCTGCCGCCGCTTACGAGCGACGAGGTGACCAAGCTCCGGAACACCATGGACGCAATGCGTGGAAAATGGACCGGAACGGTCAACGGGTATTGGTGTTTAGGAACAGCGCAAGAGCCGGGGACAAAGCCCGACGATTATACGGTTAACGCTGCCATTGGCGGAGGGACTGCCAATCAACTCAAGCTTGTCGCGACAATGCACGGCGCACAGGACGGTGGGACACACACAGAGAAACTGGCACTATTCCTGGAAGGTTCGCAATTTTACGTCGACACGCCAGCGCAGCCGGATAATACGCACATGCAGGCGAGGTCGATCGCCGTCGACCATGTTTCATTCGCGCAGATGGCCTACCCGCCCGGTTCAGGCCGCGTGATCGTCCGCACTATCGACGTTCAAGACGACTCGATAAGCATCGAAGTGGAAATCTACACCCGCGATATTCTTACTTCCGCGAGCGCGTGGCACCTTACCAGGGCGAGGTAACTCCCGTCGCGGCCAGCCCGTGGTTATGTCACCGCACTCACGCAACCACGCCCGTTTCTGACCGCACTTGGACTCTATAAGTAACCTCGGTTATTTCTTGGCAACCACCGAATGCGCTTTTGCATTATGATTCCTGAACAAACCCGCCTAGTAGGTCAATCGCGAATTGCGGATAGCCGATGTATTAATCTCCTCAGTGGTAGATCCGTTTTCACCCCCGCTCGGCCAGCACTCGTTCGACGGTGTCGACGATGGCCTGGGTCTGGGGGTCGATCTCGATGTTGATGCGGTCGCCCACGACGCGCGTGCCGATGTTGGTGCGGGCGAGCGTTTCGGGGATCAGGTTGACGTTGAACTCGTCGCCGCGCACTTCGCCGATGGTGAGGCTGATGCCGTCGATGCCGATGTAGCCCTTGACGAAGATATATTTCTTCAGCGCCGCGGGCACGCGCAACCAGACCTGGCGGTTGTTCTCGCTCTCCACCACTTCACTCACCTCGGCGGCGGCCATGATGTGGCCCGACATGGCGTGGCCGCCGATCTCGTCGCCGAAGCGGGCGGCGCGTTCGACGTTGACCCGATCGCCTACCGCGAGCGCGCCCAGGTTGGTGACGCGCAGGGTCTCGCGCATCAGGTCGAAGGCGACGCGGTCGCCGTCGATGGCGGTGACGGTGAGGCAGCAGCCGTTGTGGGCCACCGAGGCGCCGGGCTGGAGACTGGACAGCAGTTCCGGCGGCAGGCGCACGGTATGGGTGCGGAAATCGATCTTCTCGGCGATGTCGACGATTTCTGCGGTGCCCTGGATGATGCCTGTGAACATGGGATGCTCCGGATGACGATGTGCCATGGGATCATAGCACTGCGCGCCGGTGCCCCGGAATCCGCGTATGGGCGGCGCGCCGATGGTGGCGGGGCCGCCGGTTGAGGTATATTCCGATGACGCGATTCGCGCCGGCCTCCACCACAACAACAGCCCGGTCGCGGCCGGCAATTTGTTTCGTTCACTACAGGCCGAAGACGCGCCGTTGCGCAACGCGCCGACGGTCGGACCATTGTTCTCAGGGGTATGCGGTAATGGCTGCTTTGATTCAGATGCACAACAACGTCGCCGGGGTGAAGGTCCTGCTGCTGGCGCCCACCTGCCGCCTCGGACGCGGCGACGAAAACGACGTGGTGATCGACGACGACCTGATCAGCCGCGAACACGCGGTCGTCGAACGTCTTTCGGTGGCGGGAGCCGACGACAACGCCCACTTCATCATCCGCGACCTCGGCAGTACCAACGGCACCTTCGTCAACCACAAGCAGATCAAGGAAGCGCTGCTCAACGACGGCGACACGATCCGCATCGGCCAGACCTTCTTCCAGTTTTCCCTCAAAGAGCGCGGCGAACCGGGTGCCACCAAGGTGCTGAAGAAGACCATCAT
>DFMR01000024.1 GCA_002376325.1 Proteobacteria bacterium UBA3588
GAGCGCGAGTAGCCATCTAGGCCGGACTTAGCGCTGCGGTGTCCGGCAAGCTCTGCCCGATGACGCTGCGCTCTATCGTGCCTACGGCTGTTCACCCGAGTGATTATCCTGCGTCACAATCCCAACGGGCCGCGCCGCGCCATGCGCACTTGCAGGCGCGTGATGCGCTGCCGGCGTGCCGGACTGGCGGGCAGGCGTATCGCCAATGCCAGCGCATACTCCAGTTCGCCAGTGACGTGTTCGTAATACTTGGCCAACGACTCGATCGCCTCGCCGTTGCCGCGTATCGCCAGTGGCTCCCAGAGTGCACGCGCCTCGCTCCACGCACCATTGCGACGGTAGAGATTCGCCAGCAGCAGGCGGCCGTTGGCCGACAACGCGGCGCCAGCCGATTCCAGCAGCGCCACCGCCCTCTCCTCCTGCTCGTTTTTGAGCCAGGCGCGCGCCAGTGCAACGACGTCTGCGCCACAACGGTGTGGTTCTTCATGTGCCTTATCCAGCGCCGGTAGCAGGGACGCTAGTGATACCAGGTCCCAAATATTGTGATCGACCACGCGCAAAAGATCGTCGCTGTTGCCGCTGTGCAGATAACGCAGCCAGGCGGCCGGCGCCTCGCTGCCCGGCAGGTCGTTGCTGCGATGAAAATTGAGCAGACGCCGCTCCGCCGTTTGTAGGCGGCAGTCGTCCCAACGGCTGGCAAACGCGCGGCGCGTGGAGTGCAGCAGATCGAGATGGAACAGGTGGTCGTAAGGCGTACGCCGGCCATGCATGCGGTTGCGGGTAACGAGCAGCGGCAGGTCGAAGCTCTTGCCGTTGAAGCTGACGATCCCCTGCGCGTCTTTCAGCCACTCTTCGCCCGTCTCCAGCAGTGCCGCTTCGCCGCTGAAGGCGGTCATGGTCAGCTGGCGCACCACCAGAGCATCGGCCTCCAGGCGGGCCAGACCGAGCATGAAGACGGCGGTGCCGCTGCCGCCGGAGAGGCCGGTGGTTTCGGTGTCGAGGAAGACCAGGCGGCGCGGGTCGATCTCGCCTGCTTCGGGCAGCGCCCGTGGTGTTTCAGCGATGCATTTAAGCGCCATGTGGCCATGATAGTCGCCGAGGGGGAAACGGCGTACTACCTCGATCAGCGACGGGGCAATGAGGCGGCCGCCGGCCTGTTCGGCCAGCGCTGCCGGGTCGACGCCTTGACGGCGCCGGCCGTGACGGGTCAGGCGATCGGCGATCGACGGTGATGGCGCCAGCGTTGAGGCTGGGACTACGCCGGTCTGGCGTTGCAGCGATTGCAGACGTGCCTTAAGACTCATGACCGTCGATCAGCGCCAGCACTCGCAACGCCGCCTGCTTGGGTGAATAACCGCGCACCTCGTCCGAGGCGAGGATCGGACCGATACAGCTGGGACAACCGTGTTTGCAATCGCAGGCATCGATCAGCCGACACGTGTCGCGCACGATCTCGCCACGGCGATCAAATAACGGTGCGGAGAGGCCGACGCCGCCCGGATAGTTGTCGTAGAGGAACACCGCCGGGCGGAAGCGGGTCTCGGCATCGGGGTTCAAGGCATCCCCGCGGGCATCGCGCATCTGGCCGCGACCGTTGCTGCCGACGGTGGCGAACCACTGCGCCTCGCCGTCGCCCACCGCGCGTCCCAGATCCTGCGGCTCGGCCATCATGCGCAGGGCGGCAACGTGGTGCATGGCGTAGGCGGCGCCGAGGAAACCGTCGAGGGCCTGCTGGCGGCTGGGGAACGCCGCTTCCAGTGCAGTTGGTTCCACCTGCCACCACGCAGCGGTGGTGTGCATCTCCTGGTCCGGCAGGTTGATGTTGCCGTAGCCGATGTTCTCGTGGCTGTAGTAGCGAATCTTCTTGTAGCCGGCGATACGCCGCACCAGATGCACCTCGCCGTGGGCGCTCGCGCCCTGCCCCTGCCGCGCGCCGTCGAAGCGATCGAGGATCTTCAGGCGCGTGTAGTCGATGGCGTCGGTGTAGTAGTCCGCGCGGGTGCGGCGCACGAAGGCCTTGCGTCCCTCCCAGGCCAGCTTTTCCACTTGATAGGGCGCGGCCTGCACCATGTAGATGGCGCCTTCGTACAGGGTCATCGGTGCACTGGAGTAATCGACCTCGGCCACGACGCGCTGGCCGCCGTCCGTAATATCCACCACCACGAAGTTGCCCTCGGCCACCGAGCGTAGCGAGACGCTGTTGGCCGGGTAGCTGTCGGCGCTCCAGTGCCAGCGTTCGCCCTCGCGGTGGACGATCCCCTGCTCCTCCAGGTAGGTGAGCAGCGCTTCCAGATTTTCCCTGCCGAAGCGTTCGCCCTGTTGGAACGGCAGTTCGAAGGCGGCGCAGCGCACGTGGTCGAGCAGGATCAGCAACTGGTCCGGATCGATGCGCGCCTCCTCGGGCGAGGCGCCGAGGAAGAATTCGGGATTGCGTACGATGTACTGATCCAGCGGTTCGCTGGAGGCGACCAGCACACCCAGCGCCGGACGCAGGCGGCGGCCGGCGCGACCGAGACGCTGCCAGGTGGCGGCGACGGTGCCGGGGTAACCGTTGAGTACGCAGACATCGAGCGCGCCGATGTCCACGCCCAGCTCCAGCGCGGAAGTGGAGATGACGCAGTCGAGCGTTCCGCCGCGCAGTTTGCGCTCGGTGTCGCGCCGCTCGTTGGGCAGGTAGCCGCCACGGTAGGCGGCGATGCGCGCCGGCTTGCGCGGGTCCTTGTCGAACACGTCCTTCAGATATTTGGTCAGCACCTCCACCATCAGCCGGCTGCGGGCGAAGACGATGCTCTTCAGTCCCATGCGCAGGGCGTGGCGGGCGATGCGGGTGGTCTGCGAACGGTTGGAGGCGCGGATGCCGAGGTCGGGATTGATCACCGGCGGGTTCCACAGCAGCAGGTGGCGCTCGCCCTGGGGCGCGCCGCTTTCGGTGATGGCGCTCACCTCGTCGTCGATCAACCGCTGCGCCAGCTCCTGCGGATTGGCGATGGTGGCCGAGGCGAAGACGAACACCGGGTCCGAACCGTAGAAACGGCAGATGCGGCGCAGGCGGCGGAACACGTTGGCCACATGGGAGCCGAACACGCCGCGGTAGGTGTGGGTCTCGTCCACCACCACGTAGTGCAGGTTTTCGAAGAACTGCGCCCACTTGGTGTGGTGCGGCAGTATCCCCTGGTGCAGCATGTCCGGGTTGGAGACCACGATGTCGCCGCGGGTGCGCACCGCCTTGCGCGCATCGCCCGGCGTGTCGCCGTCGAAGGTATAGGCGCGCACGCCGAGGCCGCCGGCCTGGTTCAGCTCCAGGATCTCCGCCACCTGGTCCTGGGACAGCGCCTTGGTGGGAAACAGATAGAGCGCCTTGGACTCGCCCGTGAGCGCCGCCTGCAACACCGGCAGGTTGTAGCAGAGGGTCTTGCCCGAGGCGGTGGGCGTCACCACCACCGTGTGGCGCCCCGCGCGGATGGCATCCCAGGCGGCGCGCTGGTGGCTGTAGAGCCGGCGCACGCCGCGCGACTCCAGGGCCTCGCGCAACTTGGGGTTGAGGTCATCGGGCAGCGCTGCGTAGCTGCCCTGGCGGCCCGGGACCACCAGCTGGCCGGTGATGCGGCCTTTGTATTTGCGTTGCAGGTGTTCGACCAGCCGGCCGACCGGATCGGCCATTTCCTGCTTGACGGATTGCGCCACGGCGTTCATGGTTGTTCTCTATCGGTTCTCTTAATCGGAGTCTATAGAACCAATGGAGAACAAACAAGCCACCCTCACCCGCGGTCAGCAGGAGGTCTACGACTTCTTGCGTGAACGCCTGCCCGATTTCCTACGTCCGCCGACCCTGGACGAGCTGTGCCAAGCCATGGGCCTCAAGTCCCGCGGCTCCCTGCACAAACAGTTGCAGGCCCTGATCGACGCCGGCCTGGTGGCCCCCATGAACCGCCGGCAGCGCGGCGTGCGCCTCACCGATTCAGCCCCAGCCAACGAGGACGAACTGCCGTTCCTCGGCTACATCGCCGCCGGCCGTCCCATCGAGGCCATCGCCCAGCCCGAGACCATCGCCGTGCCGGACACCCTGCGCACCGCCCGCCCCTGCTACGTGCTCCAGGTGCGCGGCGACTCGATGATCGAGGACGGGATACTGGACGGCGACTGGGTGGTGATCGAACAGCGCAACCACGCCCGCAACGGCGAGGTGGTGGTGGCCCTCATCGACGGCGGCGAGACGACTCTGAAGCGCATCGAACAACAGCCGGGCGAGGTGCTATTGCATCCGGCCAACAGCACGCTGAATACGCAGCGTTACCGGCCGGAGCAGGTGCTGATCCAAGGGGTGCTGGTGGGACAGATGCGGCGCTACCGGTAGACCGGCGCCACGCGACATCAGTCGACGTAGCTGTAGGTATTCTTGCCTTGACTCTTGGCGGCGTACATCGCCTGGTCCGCCAATTTCACCAATTCCGCACCATCGCTGCCGTGGTCCGGAAACAGGACGATACCGATACTACCCGAGATCTGTGCCGCGACCTCACCGAACCGAAATGGCTGAGCCAATGCCTTGATGATATCTTGTGCCACCTCTTCCACACGCGCCCTATCGACAACACCGGGCAGAATAACCGTGAACTCGTCCCCGCCAAGCCGCGCCACTGTATCCGAACTGCGCACACAGCCGGTGATCCGGCCGGCCGCCTCGGCCAGCACCTTGTCACCGACAGCGTGGCCGTGTTCATCGTTTACCTGTTTGAATCCATCCAGATCGATGAAATAGAGTGCCAATCGAGAGCCGAGAGCGCGACAGTTATCGATTTCGCCAGCCAGACAGACAAAGAACAATTGCCGGTTGGGCAGATTGGTGACGGTGTCGTAATGGGCCTGACGCCAGATGAGATCGTTGAGGCGCTTCTTTTCGGTGATGTCCGAAGCGACCTTGACGTAGCGATAGACACCGCCGTCGCCGTCCCGGACCACGTTCATAATGACCTGTTCCGCATATTCCTCGCCGTCCTTGCGTCGATTCCACCACTCCCCTTCCCAATGACCGTAACGTTCCAGGGTCTGCCACATCTCTTGATAAAAGACGTTACTTTGCCTGCCCGACTGCAGCAGACGCGGATCACGACCAATCACCTCCTGTGCCTCGTATCCGGTAATTCGACTGAATGCCGCGTTGACCGCGACGATCCGGTTATCGGCATCGGTGGCGACGATCGACGCGGTGCTGGCGTTGAAGATCAGCGAAGCCAGCTTCAACTCCGCTTCCTGACGCTTGCGTTCGCTGATGTCCCGGGCAAGGATAAAGATCACCCCGCCGCGAATGTCGGCATAGGTAACGCTCAGTTCAAGCTCGACCAGCTGCCCGTTCTTGTGGCGGTGCTTGGTCTCGAACAGATCATGGCCACGCTCCATCACCTGACGAATGTGTTGCGCCGTGTCATCCGGTGACTCGATTGCCTCCAGATCGGACACGCTCATGTGCAATAACTCGTTGCGCGAATAGCCGACCATAGCGCAAAAACGATCATTGACCTCGATAATGAGCCCGTCGGATATGCGAACCATCCAGTAACCGTCGCCGACGGCCTGAATCAAAGCGCGGTATTCGATTTCGCTCTGTTTGCGCGCCGTGACGTCCCGGCATACGGCAACGATGAAATTTTCACCGTTATAGTGCACGGTGCGCACATGGATTTCGACCGGTATGTGTCTGCCATCCCGGTGCAGATGCACCGCCTCGACGGTACAGTGTCCTTCGCGCGCGACTTGCGTCATGCGCTCCGAGAATCTATCGGCCGACTCCGGTACGTTGATCTGTTCCGGCCGCATGCGGAGCAGCTCTTTACGGCTGTAGCCCACATGTGTGCAGGCCGTCTCATTGACTGCAACGAAATTGCCGTTGACATCCATCACGAAAATCGCATCGCCGACGTGTTCGAATAGCCTGCGATAGGTGCTGTCCGTCAATGCCTCGCGCCGACTCGAACCTGCGTCGCCCGCCGGTCGCGGCATAGCGCCTTCCCGGAATTCCTCTCCACTCATAAGAAAAATCCTTACCATTCATTCCTTAGCGACAGGCGTGCAGTATACCTGCGTGCCGCAAACGCCATTGTCATTCTCGCCTGCACCGGCGCATACCGCCCCGCGCATCGGCACCCTCAATCGTAGTGCGTTCCTGTACCGGCGACTGCGGATATTAATTTGCCGTTAACACTGGCGCTGTTCATTCAATACCGCGACGTCTTACGACCTCACTACGTATGCAGGCCCGGCTCATCGCGCGAACCGTTGGCACTCGCTCCGCAGTCGCGGCGGATTTGGCGTCGTCCGTGAGTGACGACAAAATCCGTGCATACTGGTATGCTATTTTGACGAAGAGCGTCGCACGATGCTTGCGACCTGTAGCGTGCCACGACCCGACGTAAAGGAGCCGCATATAGGACTAGGAATGCACCATGAGGCAATTTTGCTAGACTTCATTGGGTAAACGGACTAGCGCAAGTTTGTACACTCTTGCCAGGGAGGCGCCACAACTCGATAAATACACGCCATTTTTGCGCGGATATGGGCGCTGGGTAGACCATGCCAAGTTTTCGTTGTAATGTGGCAAATATAATAAAAAGGACCTTGATGCCATGACATCGGCCGTCAACAAGCGCACCTACCCCCGGTACCCCGTCGCGTTGGAAGCCGTTGCCATTTCCCCCCGAGGAACCTCCGTCGACTGCACCATCCACGATTTTTGCGCAGGCGGGATGTTCGTCACGCCGCATCCACATAACGGCCATGATGTGCCGTGGAATCACGGCGACAGCATCATCATCAACTTTCCCGCCGCATCCACTGAGGCCGCCGATGACTTTCGCGTATTCGGCCATGTGGCGCGCGTCGCCGACACCTCGCTGGGTATCGCATTTGAACAACTGGACGGGAGCGCCCTTCAATATCTGATGGAACGGGCCAAAAGTGCCTCCGACAAAGCGGCGAAGGAACAGCCGCGTTCACCGCACTTGGCCGACTCCGCCGCTCTTGCCGCCAGTTGCCGCGAGAAAACAGAGCGCCTGCTGGAAGGACTGGTGGACCGATTTATCAGCCAAGCGGTCACCAGCCTCGACCAGTCCGACGAACTGTCGAAAAGGAATTGGCGCGGCATCATTGAGACACAACAGAAGCTACACAGTGGACGCCAGCGACTGCTGAGCTGCTACAGCAATGCCGTATTCGAAGGTTTCGACCACAAAGGCAAGCAGATCAAGCCGAATGCCGGTATGGCGCAAAGCAACGAACTCAGCCTGATCGAAGACCACGATTTTCAGAACTGGTTGACGATCACCGCCCTGGTCTCGAAGCTCGAGTCGCATAACGAAGAGACACTGTTCGGATTGGAGCCACGCCTCGGCGTCGTACTGCACCGGCAGGTGAACCGCCAAAGCAACCCACTCGGCGCGCACGTGCTGGTACAGCAATTTCAGGAGTGTTTCGACGCGCTGGCGCTCGAAGAGGACATGAAATCCGTTGTGTTCCGTGCATTCGAGAACGTGGCCCTCACCGAGATCGGCATCTTCTACCAGCAGCTGGACAAATTCCTCAAGGAAAACGGCATTCTGCCGGAGCTGAAGAAGGACTTTCGCCTGGTGCGGCAACCGGGCGCCGCACGACGACCGGCACCTGCGCGACCACAGCCCCCAAGCGAAGGCGATGAACACCCGCCCGAAAGTGACGTGGGCACGCCGTACGCTCCCGCTCATCATGGCGGCGCGGCGCCTTCGTCGTCGGCCGGCGCTGTAGGCTCCGGCAGGCCGGCCCCCGCCGCCTATCCGAGCGACGGCGGTGCATCGATACCGGACGCCTCCCCAGAAGGCGGCAGTGCCGCCAACGTCGGCGCGCCCGCACAAACGACCTTCCCGGGCGGGGCCGCTCCCGCCTCGGCCGCTGGGCTCGCGCAAGGAAGCTATACCGCAGGTGCTCCGACACTCGCCACTGGCGGTTCCGCTCCGGCATCCCGGACGGCCACCAACGAGGCGACGACGCAGCCCGCCACAGGCATTCAGCAGGGCGCCATGATGCCCCAGGGAATGGCCGGTGCCAGCATGGTCGCGGGCGACGACTACGTCGTGCCCACCCCCTACGCCGCAGCCAATGAACTGCTGCAATTGGAACGCACCGCGATACAGGCCCGCGGCGGTGCATCCAGCCGGTCAAGTGCGCCATCCGCGGCCGCGGCCGCCAAAGGCAAAGGCGCCGCAACAACCGCAGCGGTCGCGCATTATTCATCGCAGGAACTGAACAACGGCTTGGCGCAGCTGCGTCAACAGGGCGTGCGCGTCAATCATTTGCGCCAACAGGGCAGCAACCTCTCGACGCGTCTGGCGGAGGTACTGGCGACCCAATCGGGCGGGAGCGACAAGCAACTGCCGGTGGAAATGCACGACAAACTGGACGTTACCGAGAGTCTGTTGTCGTCGATCCAGAGCGATCCCATTGCCGACGCCAAGCTTAAGGACTGGTTCGAGGAGATCGAACTGCCGTTTGTCCAGGTCGCCCTCAACAACGAACAAGTGCTGCAGGACCGTTCGCATCCGATCCACCACCTGTTCAATACCCTCGATCAACTGTTTCAGATGCTACCGCCGGAGAAGTCCGAATTACGCAAGCAACTGTCACAAAAAGTAGAGACCGCGCTTGAAGGTCTCGATGAAGCAAACGGCGACACCAAGGCATTGGACGAGGCGGTCAATTCCCTCGACAAGCTGTACGGTGAACAGTCGAGTGAATACAAGCGGCGCGTGGATGCGGTAATCGAGCAGTGCAGGAACGAACCGAATGCCCGGCAGCAAACCCTGGATATGCTGCAGGACATCGATAAGCTGTTCGACGAATCCGGCAAACGCATGATCCCGAAAGTCATTCTGCAATTGATGGATGCCGGCTGGAAAAACCTGCTGTGGCGTTACTTCCAGCGCGAAGGCATCGAAGGCGAGAGCTACCGCAGTTCGCGCGCCACCATCGCACAGTTGCTGGCGCGTTTGTTTGGCCATCCGGCCAAAGGTCCCAAATCCGATTGGCCCAATTCGAAACTGATCGAAGAGGTCAGCAAAGTACTGGAGCGGCTCAACAAGGAAGATGCCAGGGCGCTCGACCTGGTAGCAGAACTGATTACGGCCTTGGAGCAGGCGAAAGAAGACCCGTCCAAGATCGAACGTATCAAGAAAGGATCGATGGCACAGATGCTGTTGGCCGCCTGGGAGCAGGAAAAGGCGGCGGCAAAACCGGTGGAGCTGTCCAAGGTGGAGTGGTCGCGCTGGCTCGATCGCGCCCGCACCATGGAGGATAGCGAACTGATCTCGTTCAAAGGCGACAAAGAGGAGTCCTTTCAGCAAAAACTGGTGTGGTCCGATCACAAATGGGGACGTTATGTCTTTGTCGACCGTGAAGGCAACAAGGGACTCGACCTGCGTCAGGAGGCGATGGCGGCGGCCATGTCCAAGGGACGCCTGTTGATTCTGGAAGGATGGGATCGGCCGCTGATGGATCGTGCCACCTATACCATGCTTCAGTCGATTCAGGATCGTCTCATCGAACAGACCAACCATGACGCATTGACCGGCCTGCTCAACCGTCGTGGTTTCGAAAGCGCACTGGATGAGCTATTGGCGAAGGCGCGCAACAGCGGCAGCAACAATGTACTCTGCTATCTCGACCTCGATCGCTTCAATGTCGTCAACGTCACCTGCGGCCACGAAGCCGGCGACGAACTGGTCGGTAACGTTGCCGCCATCATCCGCAAGGCCGTGGGCGACGACACCGTCGTCGCCCGCCTCGGTGGCGACGAATTCGCCTTGATTCTGGAGTCGTGCGATCGNNACCTGCGAGAACAAGGATTTCGCGGTCGACGCCAGCTTCGGACTTGCGGAAGTGCAGCCGCAGCACGACTCGGTGCGCAGTCTGTTGACGGCGGTCGACTCGGCCTGCTTCGCCGCCAAAGAAGGCGGACGCGGCCGCATCGAGTTCTACGACTCGGGCAACGAAACCATCAAGAAGCGCCAGGGCGTCATGGAGTGGGTCGGCCGTATCAACACCTTATTCGACAAGGGCCTGATTCAGCTCAAGTGCCAAAGAATTACATCGCTCAAGCACGCCAGCGAGCGGCCGCGCTACGAAATATTGTTGCAGGTTAAGAACGAGCAGGGCGAACAGGTGTCCCTCGATCAATTCGTACTGTCGGCGGAAATCTACAACCGCATCGGCGACATCGATCGCTGGGTGGTCAACAAAGTGTTTGCCTGGATGAAAGACAACCGCGCCAGCCTCAACAAGATTCACTCCCTCTCCGTCAATCTGTCGGGACGCACGATCGAGGACGAAGAGTTCATGAATTCCCTGGTTGAGCGCCTGGAGCAGGCGGAAGTCCCCAGCGGCCAGCTCTGTTTCGAGGTAACCGAGACGGCGGCGATGACCGATCTGGACCGAGCCAATTACTTCATGCGCCGTCTGCACCAAACCGGCGTACAGCTGGCACTGGACGACTTCGGTTCCGGCCATGCCTCGTACAACTACCTGAAGGCGTTGCCGGTGGACTACGTGAAAATCGACGGTAGTTTTGTGCGCAACATCGGCACCAACATCTTCGACTACTCGGTGGTCAAGTCGATCCACGAAATGGCACGCGCCCTGGGCAAACGCACCATCGCCGAATACGTCGAGAGCGAGATCGCGCTGAACAAGATTCGCAAGATTGGAATAGACTACGGCCAGGGTTTCATCATCGAAAAACCGAAGCCTCTCGATGACCTGTTGAAAGGACTCGCCTGATCGACGCCGATAGTGGGCGTGTCTTGGCCGACACGCCGCTGGCAATGGCGGCCTGGATGCTTATGCCGGTGGCTATCGTTCAGCCAATCGCCTCGCGCTGCGGATTACGCCAGGCTGATACTGCTGGTGTCGATCTGCGGCGCCTCCACCTCTTCGTGCTCCCGCAAAATGGCGCCGGGCTCGGCCATCGACAGGGTGCTGATATCGATCGCCGGCTCCGCCACTTGCGATGGTGGGATGATCTGCACACCGACCTCCGCCATGGAGAGGGTACTGATGTCTACCTCGAGGTCGGACATCACTTCGGGTTCGACGATATCCACACCGACCGCAGCCATGGTCAAGCCGGCAGTATCGATCTGCGCGCTCTCCACCTGTTCCGGCTCGATGATCAGCACCCCCGCTTCGGCCAGAGTGGCATTCAATACCGGAACCGCCGAGGCCGCCGCGCTCGCTGCGGCAGATTGTTGCGGAGCGGCGGCCGCCTGCGGCGCAGTCGCAGGTGCCGCAGAGACGGGGGCCGTTTTGGCAGCCGCCGGCTGCTGAGCCGCGGCCAGGTCCACCACACGACACAGGCCGCCCGCCTGTTGCAGTGCCTGCTGGTATTTCTGGGCAGTCGCCTCATCCAGCCCTTTCTTGATCGCCACCGGCCGACCGGCGAACATCGGCTCCACCTTGGCGACCTCGACCTTGAACAGTCGGGCGAAATTGGCCTTGACCTGTTCGACCTCGGCGCCTTCCACCAACCGGCCGGTAAACACCACGGCAAACGTGCTCTCGCTCATACCTAGGTCCCAATCCCTTCTCTGTAAATTCTGTGCAGGCTGAACCTTAAGGGTAGGCGCGAATGGGGGGCTCGGTCAAAGCCAGGTCCCGGTCGCCGTCATCGGACTGACACCCTGCACCGCTACACTGCCCTCCTTCCTCATGCCGCCCAGACCCCATCATGTCCAGCACCGCATCCGCCATCCCCGCCCCGCCGTCCGCCTACCGCCGTTACTGGCTCCCCGACCTGCTGGTACTGTGGGCGCTGGCCCTGCTCAGTACCGTGCCGTTCTGGGTCGGCAATCTGGACATGCGGGTAGCGCGGCTGTTCTATCACCCCGAGAATCCAGGGAACCCCTGGCCTCTGCAACACTTGGCGCTATCGCAATTCCTGTTCCACGCGGCCCCCTTCATCACCGGTCTGCTGCTGTTCGGTGCGCTGTTCGTGCTCGCCTTCTCGCGCTTTTCCCAGGCACTGGCGCGGCGCCGCATCCACGCCCTGTTCGTGCTGCTGGCGGTGCTGCTCGGTCCCGGCCTGGTGGTCAACACCCTCCTCAAGAACGACTGGGGCCGCCCGCGCCCCCACCATGTAGCGACGCTCGGCGGCGACATGCAGTACGTGCCGCCCGGCGCCATCGGTGTACCCGGCCGCGGCTGGTCCTTCCCCTGCGGCCACGCCTCCATCGGCTTCATCTACGGCGTATTCTGGCTCATCTGGCGCCGCCGCCGGCCGCGCCTGGCCGCGGCCGCCCTCGCCGGTTCGACCGCACTGGGGCTCCTGCTCGGCTTCGGCCGCATGACCGCCGGTGCCCATTTTCTCTCCGACGTGCTGTGGGCCGCCTGGTTGCCGTGGCTGATCGCCCTACTCCTCTACTACTTCGTGCTGCGCGTACCGCAACGGGAACAGGCGCTCGCCGCCGGCGCCGTGGTGCCGCTGCCGCGCCACCGGCTGGCCCCGATGCTCGGCTACACGCTGCTCGCCGTCGCCATCCTGTTCGGCCTCTCCATGGCGACGCCGCAGGACAACATCGTGCACTACGCACCTACGGCGCACCAGCTGGCCGGTATGGACGGCCTGCACCTGGATGTGGGCCGCGGTGATGTGGAACTGGTGCTGAACCGCCATTTCCAAGGGATCGCCATGCGGGCCCACTATCAGGGGTTCGGTCTGCCCTCCAACAAACTGGCCCAGCAGTGCCGGCTGCGGGACGGCGTGTTGCGCTATCGCCTCAAACCCGAGGGACTCTATTCCGAATACAACGGCCGGCTGACCGTTACCGTCGGCAGCGGCGCACCCGGGCGAATCAGGATAACCGCCGCCCACGGCGACATCCGGGTAATCGGTCCGCGTGATCCGCGCCTGCAGCTGGTGCTGAATGCACCCAACGGCACGGTCGAACGTTGAATCAGACCACCACTGCGTTACCTAAATAGGCGTTCCGAAATGGTAACCACTATCTTGTCCCTTCTCCCTCAGGGAGAAGGTTGGGATGAGGGGTGTGATGATCACCATTTCCGAACACTTAATTAGCGGCGGGTACAGACCAGATACCAACTGCTGTGGCGTCGCGCGTTGCGCTTGCGGTTGAAGCGATAGAGCAGCCGGTCGGTCAGCGAGCCCGCCTCCTCTAACGGTTGGCAGACCGCACCGGCAACGGAGCGGCCCGCCAGGGAGCGCAATGCCGTCACCGTGGGCGGCACCGAGCCCAGCAGCACTACCGCCGGATAGCCGGGATAACGGTCCAGGGTGTCGCCCACCAGCTGCGCACCCGGCGGCAGCGTCGGGTGCAGCAACGGATTGGCCGGTTGCAGGAAGAAGCGTTGCATCAGACTCTCGCCGCGGCCGTCGAAATCGAGGAACACCGCCCGGGGATAACGCTGCAGCGTCTTGGCGAACGGCACGATACCGGCCGCCTGGGTGTTGTTGAACAGCGCCAGCGGCATGGCCGTCAGCACGAACAGGGCAAACACCGGCGCATAGACCCAGCGCACGCTGCGCCGTCGCGGCACGTAGGACCACAGCGCCGCCAGCGCGATCCACAACAGGCCGATCACCGGATAGAGGAAACGCTCCTCCTTGTGCGGCACCAGGCTGTGTGCGGCCACGAACACCAGCAACGCAATCATCAGATTGCGGTGCTCGCGCCACAACCGTCCCAGCTGGTCCCAGAACACCAGCGAAAACGGAAACAGCGTAAGCCCGAGGATGAACAACCAAGTGTTGTACCACGGCATCACGCCGAACGCGGCGGCGCCGTCGGCATTGGCGTCCAGATAGGACCACAGGGTGGCCAGCGCGGCCCGGCCGCTGAGCAGGTCGATACCGATTTCCATCCCCAGCGTCAACAGCCCCGCCACCACGACGACCGCCAGCGGACGCCAGCGACGCTCCAGCAGCAGCACCAGGCCGAGCGCCACGTAGATCAATCCCACCTGGAAGCGGAACAGCGTCGCCAGTCCGATGACCAGAAATCCCGCAAAGGTCCACCACAGTTCGTGGCGCGTCCTGCCGCTGCGCGGCCATTCCAGCAGCGCGATGCCGAGCACCACCAGCGGCAGCGCCACCGCCTCGCCGAAGGCGCGGGTGGCGATGAACGGCATCACCGGCTGCAACGCCACCAGGTAGATGGCCAGCGCGCCGAACAGGTGCGACCCGCGGCGCTGTACATAGAGATAGGTACCGCCGACGGCCAGCAGCGAAAAGATACCCAGTCCGGCATACATCGCGCGCACCTGCACCAGCCCGGTGTGCAATCCCAGCGGTGCGGCGATCTCGAGAAAACCGCTGAGCAGCCATACCAGCAGGTAACTGCGAAATGCCGGCAGCGTCACCGCCTGATGCGAAAACAGCTGCCAGGCGGGCAACACGCCGTGGTAGTAGTCGTCCACCGCCTGCGGCCCGTAGACAAACCACGCGCTGCACAGGCGCAGCGCCAAACCGATGAGCAATGCGACGGCGAGGTGGTAATGCAGCGAATGGGATTCGATATAGCGGAGCAGGAGTTTCGGCATCGGTTGTCGCTCGGTGACAGGTCACCCACAATAATGCGGGCCGACTGTGACGACAATCTTGCAGCAGACATTCGTCATTTTTTTTATCCCATTTTCACCAAACCCATTCTGCCGTTTCGCGCAACACTGTGTTCTGGCCAATGCACACCTCCGCATTCCGGCGGCAGCGATAGCGCAACCGGCACGATCGCGAACGCCGTATCACGCGGGTACGGTGGGAAAAAGTCCGTTTTCATCGCAAACGGAGTCATGGCTGAAAGCAGCGAAAACAGGCCACCTACAGGCCGTTTTCTGCACGTTGACTAATTACTCACAATAAAGATAAGGTTTTTGGGTTCCGGGAAAATTCCGGAATTGTCCGGTGCCACCCGTGGGACGCCGGGCATAAAAAAATATAAACATAACATTGGAGGAAGTCATGAAAGATCCTGTTGCAATTGGGTTGTTCGGTTTTGCGGTGCCGCTGTTCATTCTCGCGGGGATGTTTGCGGGATATCTCCCCATGGAAGGACTTGGTCTGACCTTGGCGTTTGCATTGGCCTTCGGCGGCGCCTGCATGTATGTCGGTGGAGCGCTGACCTGGCAGATCGGAAACTCCTATGTCGCTACCGCCTTCTTCGTCTATGGTTCGTTCTTCCTGGCGTTGGCGATCGGCGGCTTCACCGGCATGTTGCCGGCGGCGCTCAAGGCTGCTCCGTCAGTGGTCGCAGTGTGGTATTTCCTGATGGCGCTGATCAGCTTCATCCTTTTCATCCCGACCATGAAGCTGAACGTCGGTCTGGTATTGATGTTCGGTCTGCTTACCATCGGCTTCGTCGTCATGGGTCTCGGCATCACCAAGATCGGCGGCCTGCTGTTCGGCGCCACCGCGATCGTCGGTTTCTACCTCGCGGCGGTACACGTCATCAACCCGTTGATGCCCAATACGCTGCCGGTCGGTAGCTTGGCGAAAAAGGCCGCCTGAACGACATGAGGTAGGCGATATCCATGGATTGCGGGCGGAAGCGTTCCGCCCGCAACTCCTTTACCGAAGCCTTCCCTGCCCCGCATCACCGCCGAGGCTATCGCGCCTGAACTGATCACCGAATACATTGGCATCGGTGCTGCTCATAAACTACAACTTCAAGTCGGGAGATACGGGTTCATAAAGTGACAGCGAAACCTCCATTCTCCGATTCCAATCCCGGCATGCCTCATGATTAATTGACGTTTCGTTTGGTTCGATGCGACAGGCTCCAAGGAGGCACTATGACGGCAAAATCACCTTGCGCCCATATCGACGTCATCACTGCGGTCAAACAGCCGAAACGCCATGAGTGCGAGGAGTGCATCAAGACCGGCGACCGCTGGGTTCATCTGCGTACCTGTCAAATCTGCGGCGCCACACTGTGCTGCGACAGTTCACCCAATCGGCATGCCACCCGGCATGCGCAAACGAGCGGGCATCCCGTCATCGCTTCGGCCGAACCGGGAGAGCACTGGCTCTACTGCTATCCGGACGATACCTACGCGGAATACTGATTTGGCGCGAACAGCGGCGTTCGGTACGTGGCGGCAGCCGGGCGGCGCGGGTACACTGGCCATCACCGGCCCGCCACAGCGGCGGTGCTCGGATGTGGTCGTCTCCTGTCGTCCGCCGCTTTTGGCGCTGATCGCACGGCAGGAGTCATCAACCCCGTTCCCTCAATCCAGTCACGGCCGACGATATGCCTCACAACGACTTCAGCGACCAATTCCCGCTCGATCCCGGACTGATCTACCTCAATCATGCGGCCGTGGCGCCCTGGCCGCGCCGCACGGCCGAGGCGGTGCAGCGTTTCGCCGCCGAGAACGTGCATCAAGGTGCCTTCCACTATCCGCGCTGGATGGAGACGGAGGCACAGCTGCGCGAACAGTTGCGGGTGCTGCTCAACGCCCCGTCCTGCGACGACATCGCGTTGCTGAAAAGCACCTCGGAGGCGTTGTCGGTGGTGGCCTACGGTCTGCCGTGGCAATCCGGCGACAACGTGGTCATCAGCGATCAGGAGTTCCCTTCCAACCGCATCGTCTGGGAGTCGCTGCGGGATATCGAGGTCGAGACTCGCCGCGTCGACCTCACCGCAGCCGCTTCGCCGGAACAGGCACTGGCTGCCGCCATGGATGAACGCACCCGCCTGCTGGCCATCAGCTCGGTGCAATACGCCGGCGGGTTGCGCCTGGATCTGGAACAGTTGGGTGCGCTGTGCCGCGCACACGGTGTGCTGTTCTGCATCGATGCCATCCAAAGCCTGGGCGCGCTGCCGCTGGACGTCCAGCGCTGCGGCGCCGATGTCGTCGCGGCCGACGGCCACAAGTGGCTGCTGGGCCCGGAAGGCTGCGCGGTGTTCTACGTCAAAGCGCAACTGCGCGAGCAACTGCAGCTGACGCAATACGGTTGGCACATGGTGGAACATCCTATGGATTTCGGCCGTCCCGATTGGCAGGTGGCCGCCAGCGCCCGCCGCTTCGAATGCGGCAGCCCCAACATGCTGGGAATTCATGCACTGAGCGCGAGCCTGTCGCTGCTGGCCGAGGTGGGCATCGAGGAAGTGGCGGCCCGCGTGCTGGCCAACAGTGCCTATCTGATGGAGACCCTGGGCGCTCTGTCGGGCGTCGAGATCCTCACACCGCAACAGGCAGGACGCTATGCCGGCATCGTCACCTTCCGCCACAGTGCCGTCGATCCCGCGGAGCTGCACCGCCGCTTGTGGGCACGCAACGTAATCTGTGCCCAACGCGGCGGCGGGGTGCGTTTCTCACCGCACTTCTACACCCGGCGCGAACAACTGGAGGCGGCGGTTGCCGCGGTACAGACGGCCATAACGACCGGCTGACGCCGTAGTGCTGCGCCGCGATAGGCTCTGCAACGGACAGGTTTCATCGCGGCGCAGCCGCTCCTGTGGTCACGCCGCCTGGAGACAATGGATGCTGAACAGCGCGTCGTCGTCCTGCCACACTTGCACACCGGCCAAGCCTGCTTGCGCCGCCAGGCTCTGAAACTCCTCGACACTGTATTTGTAGGAATTCTCGGTGTGGATGCTTTCGCCGGTCTGGAATTCGAAACAGCAACCGTCGATGCGAACCCGCTGCCGCATGGTGGCAATGAGATGCATCTCCACGCGGCCCAGCGCCTCGTTGTAGATGGCGTGATGACGGAAGGCGGAGACGTCGAAATCGGCGTCGAGTTCGCGATTGATCCGCGTCAGCAGATTCAGATTGAAGCACGCCGTGATGCCTTGGTTGTCGTTGTAGGCTGCATACAGGCGCGCCGGATCCTTCTTGAGATCGACACCGATCAGCAACCGCCCGTCGGCACCGAGCAGGCCGGCGACGCGTTGCAGCAACTCGCGCGCCTGGTTCGGTTCGAAATTGCCGATACTGGAACCGGGAAAGAACACCGTCCGCCGCTCCGCATCGAGACAATCGGGAACCTCAATGGGCTTCGAATAGTCGGTACAGATGGCATGGACCTCCAGTGCAGGATGGTCGCGGGCGACAGCCCCGGCCGAAAACCGGAGGAACTCCCGCGAGATGTCGATCGGCGCATAGGCCTGGAGCCGCAGCGCATCCAGCAGCACGCGAATCTTGATGTTGCTGCCGCTGCCCAGTTCGAACAGCAGACCGTCGTCGCCCAAGATTCCGGCCATGTCTCCGGCATGGCGTTGCAACAGGCCGATCTCGGTACGCGTCGGATAGTATTCCGGTAATTGGGTGATGGCATCGAACAACTGCGACCCCTGTTCGTCGTAGAAGAACTTGGGCGACAGGTGTTTGACTTCCCCGCTCAGACCGGCAATGACTTCCGCGTGGAAATCCTCAGGCGCGGGATGCAGATCATGAAAATAAAAATTGGGCAGTGCCGCTTCCATCACACATCCTCGGCCAGTCGAAATCCCTGAAACTGCCAGCGCTCATGGGGATAGAAGAAATTGCGATAGCTGGCGCGAATATGGTCGTCGGCGGTGACGCAGGAGCCGCCGCGCAACACCATCTGGTTGCACATGAACTTGCCGTTGTATTCACCGAGCGCACCGACGGCGGCACGGAAGCCGGGATAGGGCCCATAGGCGGACGCGGTGTGCTCCCACACGTCGCCATACATCTGCAGCAACCCCTGCCCTGCCACTGCCGCAGCCGGGTGCAGATAGCCGCTGTCGCGCAGATTGCCCGCAATGGGCAGGGGCCGTGCCGCCACCTCCCATTCCGCTTCGGTGGGCAGCCGCCTGCCCGCCCAGGCGGCATAGGCCTCCGCCTCGTAGTAGCTCACATGACAGACGGGTTCGGCGAGGTTGAGGCGACGCAGTCCGCCCAAGGTGAACTGCCGCCACTCGCCGTTGCTCGACTCCCAATGGAGCGGCGCGGACCAGTGCAGGCGCTTCACCGTGGCCCAGCCATCGGACAACCAGAACTCGGGGCGGGAATAGCCGCCGTCGTCGATGAAGGCGAGATACTCGCCGTTGGTCACCGGCCTTGAGGCGAGCCGGAACGGATTGAGGTAGCTCCGGTGACGCGGCGCTTCATTGTCATAGGCGAAACCGCCGCCTTCATGCCCAATCTCATGTACCCCGCCGGCATACTCCAGCCACTCAACGCTCACCGCCGTTGCGCGCGGCGACGACGGCAGATCGTTGCGGTAGGCCGGGTGCAATGGATTCGTAGCGAGATTGAGTTTGATATCGGTCAGCAGCAGCTCCTGGTGTTGCTGTTCGTGATTGAGGCCGAGCTCCAGGCGTTGTTGCACGATCGGCCACAGCGCCTCGCCGATGCCGTGCAGCAGCGCCAGCATCTGTTCGTCCACATGGGCTCTATAGCGGAGTATCTCCTCCACACCGGGGCGCGACAGGAAACCCCGCTGCGCGCGCGGGTAGAAGGTGCCCACCTGCTCGTAATAGGAGTTGAACAGATGGCCGAACTGGGGATGGAACTCCCGGTAACCGGGGAGATACGCCTTCAGCAGGAAGGTCTCGAAGAACCAGCTCACGTGTGCCAGGTGCCATTTGGCAGGGCTGGCTTCGGGCGCGGTCTGGATCACGTGGTCTTCGGGGGTCAGCGGGGCACACAGCAGTTCGCTTTGCTTGCGCACCCGCAGATAGTCCTCGGTCCAGGCGCTGCGCTGACGACGTTCCGATAATGCTGAAGCTGAATGGGAAAAGGCCATGACACCTCCGTTGTCGGCATGAGTCGCCTGCGGAACACCATCGCATGGCGCACGATCTTGTAGGCGACGGACGGCACCTTCCGAAGAACCAACGCTACGCACATAGCGACGGAAAGTTACCGGCGACACCGCACTAATTCCTGAGAATCTTAGTCGGTTCGATGCGCCGATTCAAAGGACGCCCGGGCTGTGGCGCCGTGCGTGCCCCCCGGCCCCAGCCGCTCGCCATGTCCGTCGTGAAAAGCGTATTCGCGGCCCGGCGGCTCCGGACGACACTCCGCCACGTCTATTTCGGCGCCGGCCCCTCGCTGGCCTGCACCAAATCCGCGGGCCGCAGCCATTTGGCGAATGCCGCCTGGACCTGTTTGGCGTTCAGCGCCACATAGTGCCGTGCCGCAAGGGTGGGCTCATTCAGCGGCAACCCCTTGTCGGCCAGATAGAGCAGCCCTTCGGCAATGCCGTCCACGCTCGCTTCGGAAAGCGGAATCTCCCGCAACAGCACGGCCTTGGCGCGGCGCAACTCGTCGGCGCTGACCGGCGTCTTCTGCATTTGCACCAGGTCGCGCACGAGGATGGCGCGGGCCTTCGCCACGTTGTCCGGATCGCAGGCATAGCTGGCCATATAGACCGAACGGTTGCGGCCAAAACTGAATGAGGAACCGACCGTATAGACCAGGCCGTTCACCTCACGCAGGTCGTGATAGAGCCGCGTGGCGTAGAACCCTCCGCCCAGCACGTGATTGCCCAGGTTCAGAGCGAAACGATCCGGATTGAAACGGGTGAGGTGCATGGTCTCGCCCAGCACCACCTCGTCCTGCACCCGGCTCGGGTCCGGCACATGGGTCACCGACGGGCCGTTGTCGGGCACTGCCGGGAGTTCGGTCGCGGGCTTGGCACCGGTCGCACGCCAGCCGCCGAAGTACTTGCCGATCACGGCCTCGGCCCGTTGCGGCGTGACGCGACCGATCACCACGATGGTGGTCAGGTCCGGTCGGAAAACCTTATGGTAGTAGGCGGCAACCTGATCCAGCGTGAGCTTCGAGACGGTCGCCGGGGTGGCATGGCGCAGGGTCGGATCGGTAGCAGGGAACAACGCGCGCTTCACCGACTGCTGCATCATGAAGCCGGGGCTTTGCAGCTCGCCGCTCACCTCCCGTGCGCTCTGCGCACGCACCACCGCGAAGGCGCGCGAAGGCAATGCCGGATGCAGTTCGTTGTCGGCCAGCAGCTGCACGCCGCGCACAAAATGCGGCGCCAATACCGCCACGGAAAAGTCGGCTCCCGCCGACTCCGAGGCACCGATGTCGTCGAGGGCCTTTTGGAAGGCGACACGGTCCAGCTGCTTCGAACCGTAGTCGAACAGCTGATCGAGGATCTGCGCGACCCCCTCNNTTCTTGCGTCCGGCAAAGCCCGACCGCTCCTGGCGCTTGGCCGCTGCCACCATGTCGGGCGACACCCCGTGCCTGACGATCCCGGCCAGGGTCTGCTGCAGCGTCTTCATCAGCGCGGCGCTATCGGTTCCCTTGGGGAAAGCGGCATAGACGATGCCCATGCCCGTTGGTGCAAACGCACTGCTCTGAAAGCCGCTCTCCAGCGCCTTGCCCTCGGTCACCAGTTCATAGAGCCGCCCGCGTTCGCTGCTCAACACGTCGGCCAGTATCTGGCTCGCCGCATAATCCCTGCTGTCGTAGCCGGGCATGCGATAGGTGATCACATCGATGCCGTAGGGCGAATCCGTTTTCAGATGCAACCACTGCGGCGTAACCGGTTGCAGCTTTACCGCCGGGCGCGGCGGCAGCTTGCGTGCCGGGATGGAACCATACAGATGGTCGATCTCGGCCAGCACTTTCTTCGGCTCTACATGCCCGACCACCACCAGGATTGCGTTGTTGGGCGTGTACCAGCGGTCGTGGAAACGTTTGAGCATCTTGCCGCTGGTCTTGTCGAACGATGCGCGCGTGCCCAGAGCGTCGTGCGCATAGGGCGTACCCTTGAACATCGCCGCCAGCATCCTGCTGTACATCACGTACTCGGGACTGGACAGGTCCCGCGCCACCTCCTGCTCGATGGCGCCGCGCTCTTTGCTCCACAACGATTGGCTGTCCAACACGCCGCGCATGCGCAGCGCGCCGATGTGCAGCGCCACGTTGACGTCATTGGCCGGCACGGTGAAAAAGTACTGGGTGACGGTCTGCTGGGTATCGGCATCGAACTGACCGCCCATGGCGCTGGAGATATCGGCCAGCTGGGCCGCCGACAGGCCGGGGCTGCCGCGGAACATCATGTGCTCCTGCGCATGGGCCATGCCGGGGAAACCGGCCGGCGCCTCGTTGGAGCCGACCAGATAGTTGAGCTCGGTGGTCACCACCGGCGCCAGATCATTGCGCACAATCACCACGCGCAGACCGTTGTGCAACGTCGCGCGCAACACGCTGGTGCCGTGCGGCGTGTTTGCATAGGCACCGGACTGCAGCGCTGCCAGCGCCAGGCCCAAAATCGCGCTGGTCATCGATGTTCCGGTACGGCGGCGTCTATTCATTGTTGGTTGTCATCCCTGCTGCACAGTTGTTGTAGTCGGTAGGACCGAATGTATCTTATATTGGTTCAACCGCGAGGAAAAATGACGATGGCGTCGTGATGGCGCGCTGAACCACCCTCTGCGCCGCTGCCTGGCGGCAGGTTTCCCGCGTCGCGACGCGCGCCATTTGATTCTGTTGCGACACGCACGCCTGTTTGCTACAAGGTGGGGAGACCCTGCGAATGTTTCATCAGGAGCGGAAGCCGCATGCCGGAACGCATTTTCAATATTTTCGCCATCGTGCCCGAAACCGGCCGCTCCCACAGAGAGCCGATATACGACTGTCGCAACCATGAGATACATCTCTGGCGAATCATTCCCGATGAATGGATCTACCCTCACACCCACCCCGGCACCGACGACATCTGGTACATCGTTCAGGGCAAGGGGGATTACTACACCACCGCAACGGAGCATAAGGCCGTAGGCCCCGGCGACCTGTTGCTTGCATCTCCGCGGGAAGTGCACGGAATATTCAATTCCGGCACCGAGGATCTGATCGTACTGTCCGTGCTTGCCCCGCTTCCGGTGGAAGTGGCCGAGGCCCCCGGGTTCCAATACCCGACCGCCCCGTCGACGCTATTGCGTTGACTGCCCGACGCACCTTACGCCGCCATCGCCCCCGCCTGTCGCGGGTTGTGCGCCTGACGCACGAACACGGCGTTGTGCTGAAGGACATGGCAGGGTAACGGCGCCCCCTCGTCATCAAAGATCCCACAGTTCGGGGAGTGGTTCACGGCTTGGTGTCGCTGAGGTGTTCAACGAAGGTCTGCGTGGAGATCGGCCGATCTGCGGCGCATAGGCGAACAGCGCATTCACCGCACCATAAAATGAGGACGTCCCTGTCCTTCATGACTGACCGCCCGGTTATCAGATACGCCTCTTCGGTAACGGAAACCCTCCCTGACGATTGTTCCGGCCCGTTATCCCCGTGCCGCCAGGGATTTTTCCGCCATCACCTGGGCGGCGTCGACGCCCCACGCCGGCACCTTGCCGTGGCGGCTGAAGAACAGGGTCTTGTATTGCATCTTGAGCATGTAAGGCACATAGCCCATCTTCAATACCGCCGTGTCACCGCCGTACCAGGTGTTGGAGCGGATATAGAAGGCCTGGTGCTTGCCCATGTCGCCGATACAGAGCACCACCGGCTGCAGATGCTGATCGGCGTCCGCATCGCTCATCGCACCGACATCCTTGGCGATCTGCCGGCCGACGATGTCGCACTGCTGGTGGCCGATGGCCCCCAGCTTCGGCACCGTCACCGCCGCGGCATCGCCGGCGGCGAACACCTCCGGATAACTCGGATTGCGCATCAGCAGATCGGTGACCACGAAACCCTCGTTGTCGCTGATCGGCAGGTTGCGCAGGAAGTCGTGGGGCACCCAGTCGGGAAAGATGATCTTCACCTCGGCCTCCAGCGACGCGCCGTTGGTGAACTCGATGCCGTCCTTGGTGAGGCGGGCGATATCCTCGGTCTTGTTGAGGTAGCCGAAACCCATGCTGCCGGCGATCCCCAACAACTGGTTGACCACGGTCTCGCCGGCGTCCTCGGCGATGATCTCCGCCGGGGTGAACACGGTGATGTTCTTCGGCCCACCCTTGCCCTGTTCCTGCAACCAGGTGGCGGCCGCCAACATCGTCTCCACCGGCGGTCCCTCACAGGCCGCCTCGGCCGGGGGAATACGCCCACCGGGATAGGGCTCCAATCCCTCCGCGCCGTTGCCCTGATGGAAGCGTGCCGAACCGATGGCGATATGCCCGCCGCGGTACTCCTGGTGCAGATAGCGCCGCAACAGGTTGCCGTGGTAGGTATCCGACACCGTATGGCCGTATTCGGCGAAACCTTCGATCCGGTCGTAGGCCAGGCGATTGCCGACCGCGACAACGAGATAATCGTAACGGAGAACGTGGGACTCGGAACCGGGCCGTTCGCTGGGAACATAATCGACCGTTCGGTTGTCCGGGTCGATGCCGGTCACTTCGCCCTGGATAAAATGGATGCCGTCGTGATCGAGCGGCTTGATGATATCCATGAACATGCTCAATGCCGGATCGTGGTTGGCGAACACCTCGGCCGGTATGTTGGGAACGAACAGCAGGTTGGACTTCTTGTCGACAACCGTAATCTCAACGCGGTCACCGGCGTACTCGCGGATCTTCTGAGCGCTGCCCAGGCCGGCAAAGTTGCCGCCGAGCACCACGACATGCGGTTTTGGATGGGTGGCCATGGTATGCCTCCTTGGAGTTTACGTGCGTTTGTGCCTGTATTTCCTCCTCTTGAAGCCAAGAAATGATGTTTAACGAGCGCGTTATTCGTAACCCGCAGATTAAATAACGCCAGGGTTCAATCCTCATTACCTGACATTCGCTGTCAAGTAATTATAGTTCAAGGAAGCGGATACTGGGCGGTGGCCGCAAGCGCCCGAGCCCTGGCGGCTGCCAGTGCTCGGACACAAGCTATCGTCGAGGTCATCCAACAGATCGCCGACCAGACCAACCTGCTGGCTCTCAACGCTGCCATCGAGGCGGCGCGCGCCGGCGACGCCGGACGCGGCTTCTCCGTAGTGTCGGACGAGGTACGCAAACTTGCGGAGAAATCCCGCACCAGCGCCGAAGAGATCGGCACCGATATATCGCGTCTCAGCGCCGAAGTCGGCCATGTGGCGCAGGACACAGAAACTGAATTGAGTAACGTCGCCAGTCTCACGAGCATGCTCGAAACCATCAAAACATCGAGCGGACGCACAACCGAGACTGCTGAACGTACCCGCAAGGTTGCCGATACGTTGCAGGAACTGGCCCAGACCCGCTATTCGCGCTCCTAGGAGCCTGTCGGACTATGGTGCCCGTAGCGAGCAAGGTGGGAGAGCGAGGCCAAATTTTCACGATTTCGAGGCGCATAGTTGTTCTACGCAACGAGAAATCGGGGAAATTTGGGCCGCTCTCCCACCGGCGCAGTAGGAGCATCCATAGTCCGACAGGCTCCTAGCCAGCCGGCTTCTGTCTTAAGCCGAATAGCGGTGCCGGACGGCGCCCCCAGAGTACGTATTCACCGAATCTTTACATTTCTTTGCCTTCGCGGCGATCTACTTCACACGCCGCCCGCTATCCTGCAGATAACCCTACATTGTCAGGAGTCACGGGAATGACAACCGATCACGGCACGACGCTGCGCAACTGGTCCACACCGATCACCATCGGCGCATTTCTCATCACCGGCCTCTCCGGCGTCTTCATCTTTTTCCATGTGGGCGAAGAATTGTTCCACGACGCCCACCAATGGCTCGGCCTGGCCCTGGTCGTCGGCGGGCTTCTGCACATCGTCAAACACTGGAAGCCGTTCACCCGCTACTTCAAGCGCCGGCCGTCCATGACCGTCATCGCTCTTCTGCTGGTGGCGGCAACGGGCGTGATGGCCATCTCCGGCCACGAGGACGAACACGGTCCGGTGCGCGCCGTCATGCACAACATCGAGGAATCTTCCATAAGCGCGCTGGCCGCGCTGCAGCACCGCCAACCGGAAGAGCTGCGGCAACGGCTCACCCGGTCTGGGTTCAGGGTGGCCTCGCTCGACGACAGCCCTGCGGCCATCGCCGCGGCCAACGGCACCGACAGCCGCGAGCTGGTCATGCTCCTCTTCGACGGCGCCCCGGCGGCGCTGGAGGCGGCGCGCTAGGCCGTGCGTCCGCGGCCCCGTTTCCGACTGCCGTGGGGGGCCGGGACATGCGAGGTGAAAACGATGACTAAGCGATCTGAAAACCTGCTGATTGACGACGATGAACGACGCTTTATCGACAGTCTGTTTGCGATCAATCAGGAGGCGCTGGACGAACTGCCGCAGGAGGAGATGCAACTCACCATCCCGGCCCAGGCACCACAGCTGGAACAGCTGCTGCAACGCGCCGACAGCCTGCGCCTCGAACTGCGGCTGCGTAACTATACCCTCCACTTCCACCCGCACCTGGAACAGGACACAGTCAGCGGACTTTGCTGGCTGCGCCTGGGTTACCCGGACATCATCGAGCACTACGGCACCGCGCGCAGCCTCCGCCTCGACATCGACGCCACGGAAATGCAGGTCGTCGACATCAGCGGACGGCTCAGCCATCTGAGCGTCGCCAACATCTCCGCCACCGGCGCGGCGCTCATCGCCGACAACACCGAGCCCGGCATGACCCCCGGCACGACCCGCCTGCGCCTGAGCATCAACTTTCCCGACGCCAGTTCGTTCACCGTCGAGGGCATGCTGGTGCGCCAGGACGAGCTGCACGCCGACCGGCAGCGGCTGGCACTGAAATTCACCCGTATTCCGCCGCAGATGAAGGAACGGATCAACGCCTTCATCTACCAGCATACCCTCGCCCCGACGGCCGCCTCCGGCACGTAGCCCGGCCTCAGGACCGCGCCGCCGCTGCCGGACACTCCGGCACCGGCCGACTCAGTCACCGACGTCCGTGCGACTGAAAATCTCGGCGATTAACGGCCGAAAGTCTGCCATTCACTCCACCCTTGTGGACAGTGACCGACCGACTGCCCCCTCCTGATGTTCGCGACTTTTCATTAGCTGTAGCAAAAACAGGATAGAATTTATGGGAATTCTACTATCCTGAAATAGAGCATGGACTAGCCATGGAAGGACACAAAAATGATTCGAAATCAGCCGCCCTCCACGTTGATGATTCTTGCCGCAGCGGCCAGTTATTTGTTGGGACTTGCGGCGACGCTAGGTCTCGCACGGCTCGGCTTCGGCGGCCCCTACGTTGCGGGCTTCGTTCTCACCGGCATGACCCTCGCCATCTCCTGGCTGCTGGTGCGCTGGGCGATACTCCTGCCGCTCCACCAGGCGCTGGCAGCCATCGATCCTCGCGCGGATATGCATACCGCCGCTGAACTACAGCGACACAAGATCGTCGGTCCGCTGATCGACAAGTTCATGAAAATGACCCGCAGCCTCACACAGACCATCGGCGGCGTGAACAAGATCGTCCAGGAGAATTCCATTGCCTTGGCCGAGACATCCCATCAGGCGGATGTGCTCAATAGCGGCATGAAAGTGGTGGTCGCCAAGAGCGCGGACATCGCCGACTCGTCCCACACCATCGCGGCGACGTCGGCCCAGGTGAGTTCCAGCGCCGCGACAGCCGCCCAGTCTGCCCATCGCGCTCAGGAGGATTCACGCTCCGGTCAGGAGGCGTTGCAGGAGACCATCGCGGAAATGCACAAGATGGCGGCGCGAACCGAAGCGGCGTCGGCCTCGATCGGCAAGCTCCAAAGCAGTTCCGTCAAGATCGAGGAGATAGTCAAAGTCATCGGCGAGGTCGCCGACCAGACCAACCTGCTGGCGCTGAACGCCGCCATCGAGGCCGCCCGCGCCGGCGAGCACGGCCGCGGTTTTGCCGTGGTAGCCGACGAAGTGCGCAGCCTCGCGGCAAAAACCTCGGCGGCAACAAAGGAAATCAACAGCAACGTCGGCGAAATCATGGGCGAGACACAGCAGGCGGTAAGCACCATGAGCGCCCTTCTCGATGATGTGCAGAGCGGTGTTACCCAAATAGAAAGCGTCGGTCAGCGCCTGAAAGGAATACTTGAGTTCTCCAATACCCTCTCCCAGGAGCTGCAGGTGATCGTCGAGGCAGCCGAACACTCGGCCCGCGAAGTCGAATCGATCTCCAATCACCTGGGCGACATGCAACGGCAGTTGGGAGATTTCGGCTCGCAGATGCAATCCATCTCCAACCAATCGATGGAGCTGTGCGAGTTGGGCGAAGGGATGCACGAACAGCTTGCCGACCTCGAACTCGACACCATCCACAACCGCATGTTCAAAGTGGCACAGGACGCGGCCAGCCAGGTGCAGCAGGCGTTCGAACAGGCGATTGCCGCAGGACAAATCGGCGAGGCGGATCTGTTCGATCACGATTACCGCCCGATCCCGGATACCAACCCGCAGAAATACAGTTCGCGCTTCGACGGTATCGCCGATAAGCTGTTACCGCCGATCCAGGAGGCGACGCTGCGCGACCATCCGGAGCTGATGTACGCGGTATGCACCGACGAAAAGGGCTATGTGCCCAGACACAACGACAAGTATTCCGAAGCGCTTACAGGCAACTACGAGGTGGACCTGCTTCGCAGCCGCAGCAATCGTCTCTACACCGACCGCACCGCACGCCGCTGTTGCGAAAACACCAAGAAGATGCTGCTTCAGACCTACAAGCGCGATACCGGCGAAGTGACCCACGACCTGTCGGTACCGCTCTATGCCGGCCGTCGCCACTGGGGAACGGTCCGCGTCGGATATACCGCTTCGTAGCGGCCGTGGTATGCCCATAAGGCTAAGCGGTCTGGGGCGACTCAAGGCGCTTCGTTCCAAGCACACATCGTGCGGCGAAAATCCCTTCCTGAAAGTGTGCGATCAACGGCATGCCGTCTATCTGAATCGCTGGTTCATGTCCGAAATTACATGAGAGCTCCATATTGATATACAATTGCGCGCCCGCCCCGTTAGCCGCCAAGGTCAATCATGAACAAGCAAGAAATCGAACTACTGCGGCAGGAAGTCGAAATGCTGATGAACGAGCGATTGCAGCTGCTCAAGGTCGTCGGCGCGGCTGCGGTATTGGTAACGAACACGGATGCCGGCAGTTTGCCGCCCGGCGTAGTGAATGCCGCCGAAGTGTTGTCGGAAGAGTTAAATGCACTGCCCGAGGAAACATTGAATGATGCACTGGAATCCGTTCATGCCGAACGTGATAGCTCCCCCGTATCGTGAGAACCCAAGCCTGACACGTGCAACGTAGCATCGGACTCAGCGTAACATTGTCCTGGTCCCAGCGTTTACCAAAGAGTGCCGTGGTGTCATCGAGATTGAATACGGTATAACGACAGCCACGGCCGGAGGTTTCTCTTTTCCATCCAGGAGCCCTCGTTCAATGGTCAGCTGCATATATCATCAGGATTCTCAAGCTCCAACAACCGTTCGCTGCGACGGCCGCAGCTCCATCTGCCGCAACGCAACAGAACCGAATCATATATGTCCTATCTATTGGACCAGTTTGCGACAAGGGCTTCGGTGCAGTGAACCGAGCGGTGCCGCGCCGGTCCAAACCTCATAAGTGCCGTTACGAGCACCCGCCGCGGCGACGACATCCAGAGGTCGCATCACAATGAGCACAATCGTCCAGCAACACGCACCCATTTACGCTACCGGCGAACGCACCGCCTATTCTGCGTTACGCAAACTCCTAGGATCGATCTGGCTCCTTAATGCTTGGTTCCAACTGCACGGATGGCTGCTCATGCCGCATGGACAAGCGGCTGCCAATCTGCTGCACGACTTCAGTAAGCCCATCGTCGGCGCCCCGGCCTGGCTCCAGGGCTACCTCGGTACCATCGTCCACGGCATCCACGTCCTGGGACCGAATACCGTCGGGGCCATCATGGTGACGTTGGATCTGCTCCTGGCCGTGTCCCTGATCTTCGGCGTGCGCGTGCGGCAGTTCTGCTGGCTCGGCATTCTCTACAGCCTGTTCTGCTGGACGACTCTCGACGCTCTGGGCTTTCCCTACACCAACGGCCAGACCGACCCCGGGGTGTTCGTGAACTACATGCTGGCATTCTTCTTCGTGCTGAGTGCGTTGTCCATGGGCGAATCCGACGCCGCGAGCAAGGAGGACGCGGCACGAGGCGATCCGTTCATCGCCGGGAGGGTACTCTTCGGCCTACTGTGGGCGTTCGATGCGATCCTGAAGTGGCAGCCCGCCTTTCTACACCATTTCATGGAGCAGCTGTTGCCCGCGATGCAGGGACAGCCGGGATGGATCGCAGCCTTCATCCAGCTCGTGATCACCGTCGTGCACTTCATCGGTCCCTACCCGGTGGCCATCGTTATCGCCGTTGTGGAGACCTTGATCGCCGTCAGTCTGCTCACCGGCCGCGGTCTCAAACTCTCCGTCCCGATCGGCATGTTTTATTCACTGGCGGTCTGGATGACCGCCGAAGGCTGGGGTGGGCCCTACACCGCGACAGGTACTGGAGTGCGGGGCAATGTGCTCGGCAATGTCATCATCTATGCCTTCATCTTCGCCTACCTGTGGGTAGTGGTGCGGCCACTAAAACGCAGGAGCACCACCGGCGCCTGACTCAAAGGGTTCGAGACATCCTTATCTTCTGCCGGGATAAACGGTTTGTAGGCTTAGAATCGCTTTAAGGGTACTGACGTCCCCCCCAAAATCTCTTGTTCCAAACCGTTGTGAACAGCCACACTAACATTGCGTATTCTGGTGTTGCGACGCGCGGAGACCTAGACTTGAGAAGCCATCATGTGAGCGGATCGAATGAGCGCATTGCTGAACATGCGATGAAGGTGACGGCGGTGTCGCGCCATTACCTGGCGAATGGAAAGCAGCCCCTTGGCAAGTGTCAATTGACGTCGGTGCGCACGTCGATTCCAGAAAGGAGGCGAACATGGGAGAGCGTAGATATCCAAACGAAAGCGAAGAGTATCGCAATGCCCGCGACGCCTTGCTTGAGGAAGAACGCGAATTGGTAGCGAAGGTGAAGGCAGTGGCGGCGCTGCGGCGAAATCTTCCGCCCGGCGGGCAACTGAAGGAGGACTATCTCTTCGAGTGGGCCAATGACGGAAAGGTCGGAGAACAGGTGAAATTCTCCGAGCTGTTCGGAGACAAGAACACGCTGCTGCTCTACTCGTTCATGTACGGACCCAACTGGGACAATCCCTGTCCATCCTGTACTTCATTGGTCGATGGATTTGACCGTTCATGGTATCAGGTCACTCGCAACGCCGCGTTCGTTGCGATTGCCAAGGCACCCGCCGCACGAATCAACGCCTGGGCCCACAAGAGGGGCTGGTCGCAGATCGCCCTGGTTTCCGGCCTGCATTCCACCTATCAGGCCGATTACAAATGCCAGGGCGATTCCGATGATATGCAATGGCCGGTAATGCATGTCTTCACGAAGCAGGATGGAAAGATAATGCACTTCTGGGGCACGGAACCGATGGGAGGACTGTGGCTCAACCACCTCGACACGGTTTGGCCCTATTGGAATCTCATGGACTACACGCCGGAGGGGCGGCCCGATATACCTACCCCACCGCAAAATTTCACGTCAGAATTCCTGGAG
>DFMR01000163.1 GCA_002376325.1 Proteobacteria bacterium UBA3588
TAGTGGGTAGTGGGTAGTGGGAATATTGAACCTTGAGCATTTAACCATCACTTGAAACAGCTATGACAACGACAGTCGACCCGTTTTTGCAAACTTTCCGCGGCTTCTTCACCAGCGCGTTGCGCTGGGACGACCTGGACCGGCTGTGGCGAACTCTGGAAACCCAGGCCGATGACCAGTGGTTCATCTATGCGCTGGGCGAGGCGCCGCCGACTGCACCGGTGGCGGCGACCCAGTTCATCGATTTCACCCGTGAGCTCGACGCGCTGCTGCGCCGCGACCACGATGAGGACTACTGCGGCATCGTCTACATGGACGACCCGGAGCGCCCCGCCATGGTCAAGATCTACGACCCGCACAATCTCGGCAGCGTATGCGGAACCAGTTCGCTGCCGCCGCCGCTGCCGGGCTGGGTGCTGTCGCGTCTGCCGCCGGTCGACCTGCAGGCCGCCCAGCCCACCGCCAGCCGCCGCCGCTGGTGGCATAAACTGCTCGCCGGCTAATCCGGCCCTGCCGTCGCCGTTCGAAATCGTTACAATGTGCGATTTGCGGCACCTATGCCGATACACTGGGGAAGCGACAAAAACGTTGGCGGCTGATGGCAGACCAATCCGATAACAATAAGACCGAACTGTCCGCCGTCACGGAGCACGAAAAATATCTGCTCTATTCGCGGACGGCGATCATCAACGTCCTCCTTGATTTGAGCAAACGGCCGGACATCATCACCGCCTATTTCAATGGCGGGCGCGAATACCTGCTGACCGCCGTGCTCACCGTCTTGCCGGAGCGCGACCTGGTGGTGCTCGATTATGGGGCCGACGAGAAGCAGAATCGGCGCATGCTGGCGGCGGACCGCATCGTCTGCGTCACCAAGCACGACAACATCAGCATCAAATTCTCCTGCGAAGAGCTCCAGCGCGCGCGATTCCAGGAGAGGCAGGCATTTGCCGCCCGTCTGCCGGAAACCCTGTTCCGGCTTCAGCGGCGCGAATTCTTCCGTGTCAGCACCCCGGTCTTCAACCCGTTGAAATGCGTGATTCCGAACGAGGAGCACGCTGCGTTGGAATTGAATATCGCCGACATCAGCGTCGGCGGCATAGGGCTGGCCGACCCCTATTGCCGATTCGCGCCGGAGCCGGGAACGGTCTTGCGCGAGTGTCAGATCGACCTGGCGGAGTTCGGCACCCTGAGCTGCGACCTCCTGGTGCGCAACAGCTACCTCCAGTCGCAGCACGACGGCGGCAAGCTACGGCGCATCGGCTGCGCCTTCGTCAATCTGCCGCTCGACAAAAATGCCATCCTGCAACGTTACATCCACCGCATACAGATTGAACAGAAGGCGATAAAGCGGGAGTAACCCTGCTCTTTGTCTGTGGTTGGACTGCCCCACCGGCCGTGCTACCTGTTATCATCCTGGGCTTCGTCCATCTGTCACGTTCTAACATGACTGAAGATCAGGTCTCAAAAAGCCCCGTCGGCGTCGGCGATACCGTCGACCTTGAGCAGTTCCGTCTTGAATCTCCGGCGGAGGTGTTGCGCATCCTGCAAGACCTGATCCGCGGCCATCAACTGGTCACCGCCTACTTCAACGACGGCCGCGAATTCATCCTCACCGCGATACTGCACGTGGACCCGGAGCAAAACCACCTGGTGCTGGATTACGGAGCGGACGAGCAGATGAACCGTCGCCTGCTGGCGCACCAACGCGCCCTATTCGTGACGCGCCACAATCAGGTGCGTGTCCAGTTCGGCACGGAGCAGATCGTACGTGCAACCTACCAGAGCCTGCCGGCCCTGGTAGTACCGATCCCCGAATCGCTGTTTCGCATCCAACGCCGCGAATACTTCCGCCTTAATGCCCCCATGGGACATCACCTCAACCTGAGCTTTGTCGCCCCCGAGGGCAGCGAGATCAACGCCCATATCGTCGACATCAGCGTGGGCGGCATCGGCATTATCGAACCCGGCGAGGATGAGGATTGCAATTGGGGGGCCGGCACACTCATTGCCAATTGCCATATCGAGCTCCCCGAAGAGGGCACCATCGAAGCCGACATCGAGATCCGTAACCGCTACCAGACCGGCGAACAGGCCGGGCTCCCCGTCTATCGCATCGGCTGCCGCCTGCTGCGTCTGGATTCGCGCCAAACGGCGGCTATCCAGCGTTATATCCACCGCGTCGAACTGGAGCGGCGGCGACTGTTCAACGACGACTAGCCTTGCGGCGCCGACATTGTTACCGCGGGCCGACCGCTGTTACTTTCCGTAACACCCTCCTGTTACCCCACGTAACAATCGCCCTCCGACCGGTATCCATCAATCGTTAACCCATTGATCCATAGCCATTCGGCTAATGGCATGGCATTTGCTATAAGAAAAGGCAGTTTATTGTGCATCGACACAAAGGGCTGCCTTGAACCACATATCAACTCATTCGCCGCCGCTTGCACCGATCCTTGAGTTTCTCAGGCGGCACGCCCCCTTTGATCAGATGGCGCCGGCCCACCTGGAGTACCTGGCAAAACGGCTCAAACTCGGCTTCTACGCCCGCGGTCAGGCCGTTACCCGTCCCGAGGATGGCCCCGCGAACCGCTTCTTTATCATCAAGCAGGGGCGCGTCCGCGGCGAGATAGGCGGCGACCAGCCGGATGATGAAGGCGCCTGGGAGCTGGTGACGGGCGAAAGTTTCCCCATTGGTGCCCTGCTGTCGCGCCGTCCGGTGCGCACCATCAACCGCGCCGTCGAGGACACCTTTTGCTTCGAGCTGGAGCGCGAAGAGTTCGACACGCTGCTCGGCCAGAGCCCCCTGTTCCATGACTTCTGCACCCGGCGTCTGGCCAACCTGCTCGACCACGCCCTGCGCAGCGCCCAGGCGACCTCCGCCACCCGGGTCTCGGAGGACGGTTCGCTCGGGACCCCGCTCGGCAGCCTGATTCAGCGCCCGCCCATCGCCTGCCAACCGGACCAACCGGTCGGTGACGGCCTGGTGTTGATGGAGTGCGAGCACATCGGCAGCATCATCGTCGTCGACAGGCAACAGACCCCTATCGGGGTATTTACCCTGCACGACGTCCTGTCGCGCGTCGCCTTGCCGCAGCGCGATCCCGCTACCCCCATCGCCGAGGTGATGACAGCGTCGCCGCTGACGCTGGGACCCGATGCCCGCGCCTATGAGGCGGCGCTGCTGATGGCGCAGCACGGCTTCGGCCACATCTGCGTGGTCGATCGGGGACGGCTCATCGGGGTCGTCTCGGAACGCGATCTGTTCTCGTTGCAGCGCGTCGGGCTGGTCAGCCTGAGCCGCGCCATTGCGCGTGCCGACACCCTCGATACGCTGCGCGGCGTCAGCGCCAACATCCACCGGCTGGCGGAGCAGATGCTGGCCCAGGGGGCGTCGGTGGGTCAGATCACCGAGATCATCACCACCCTCAACGACAGCGTGACGCGGCGCGCGATCGTCCTGGTGTTGACGGAAACCGGCAAACCTCCCACCCCTTTCAATTGGCTCGCCTTCGGCAGCGAAGGACGCGGCGAGCAGACGCTGAAGATCGATCAGGACAACGGCATTCTATTTCATCTTCCCGCCGGGAAAAGCGCCGCCGAAGTGCGGGCCGAACTGTTGCCCATCGGCGCGCGCATCAACCAGGCGCTGGCCCAGGTGGGCTTCCCGCTGTGCCCGCGCAATGTGATGGCCGGCAATCCTGCATATTGCCTGAGCGTCGGCGAGTGGAAGCAGCGTTTCGGCAACTGGATTGACGAAAGCACGCAGCAGAACACGCTTAACGCCGCCGGCTATTTCGACTTCCGCAATCTGTATGGCGAAGCCGAGGCGGTGGAAGAGCTGCGCAACTGGGTTCTGAAGCAGACCGGAGCCGGCAGCCGCTTGTGCCGTCAGATGACCGAAAATACCTTGCGCCATCGGCCGCCGCTGGGCCTGTTCGGCGACATCAAGGTATCCAGCGGCGGCCAGCATCCGCACACCATCGATCTCAAACAGCAGGGACTGGCGCCCTTCGTCGACGCCGCCCGCCTCATTGCCCTCGCCAACGGTCTGGCGGAGACCAACACCGTCAAACGCCTGCGCGCGGCCGCTGCGCTCAAGGTGTTGCCAGCCGCCGACGCGGAGGCTTGGGCCGATTCATTTCACTTCATTCAGTTGCTACGGGTACGGGTGCACCAGCGCCAAGCGGAACAGGGCGCAGCGCTCTCCAACCACGTGGATCCGGACAGTTTGAACGAATTGGACCGCCGCATCCTGAAGGAGGCCTTTCGTCAGGCACGCAAGCTGCAATCGCGCATCGCTCTGGACTATCCGCTATGAGGACGGCGATGTTGCATCGGGTACGGAAAAATCCGGGACTCACCGCAGCAACCGAGGAGGACATCAATGCAATGAGGTGTTACAGGCAATCACCGGACGGAGACGACATGACATGCATGCGCGGATTCCGGTAACCGCAACATTGGAGGAACGCACGCCGGCATCGCGCTCATGGCGTTGCGGCAGCACGAGTTTTACCGCATGGGTGGCATCGCCGCCCATGCATACACTAGGGCAGCACCTAACTACAACCATCAAAAAAGAGGAATGAGTTATGTCTGATACGAAATTTTCCAATCCCGCTCCGCTCGGCCTGGCCGGCTTCGGATTTACCACATGGCTATTGAGCATGATCAATGCCGGATGGTTCAGCGCCGATAACATGGGCATGGTATTGGCTATGGCGTTGGCCTTTGGCGGCACCGCACAGGTCATTGCCGGCATCATGGAGCTGCCACGCGGCAACACCTTCGGCACCACCGCGTTCATCAGCTACGGTGCGTTCTGGTGGACCTTCGCACTGTTCGTGCTGTTCCTGCACGGTAAGACATCCGCCGCCTTCGTCGGCTGGTATCTGTTCATGTGGGGCGTGTTCACTTTCTATATGTGGATCGGTACCCTCAAGGCACCCAAGGCATTGCAACTGGTGTTCCTGGCTTTGTGGATCACCTTCTTCCTGCTCGCCGCCGGCGAGTGGACCGGCTCCGCTGCAATTCACATGGCCGGCGGCTATGTCGGCCTGCTGACCGCCGTGTTCGCCATCTACCTGTCGGCCGCCGAGGTGATCAACGAACAGTTCGGCCGTGCCGTATTGCCCATCGGCGCCAAGGCATAGTTGCGCGTAATGCATTAACCCGTGGGGCCGGAGTCACCGGCCCCACACATTCGATGAGCGATCGCGCTTATCGGGAGAATTTGCAGGCAGGTCACGCAAAGGGTGCCGGCCGTCGTTTTTGTCACCGGCAAGCGTTCGCGGCACGGCTCCACTCAATTGATATCTTCAACACAAGCCGCTGCGGCGTTAAATTATTCGTTGTGGAGATCAGGCCGGCGACCGCTCTATAGTTGCAGGGTCAACCAAGTTTGCACACGCATCGACCAAGGAGATAACCATGTCTGACTCAAAGGTATATCCGGTCCCACCGGACTTTGCCGCCAAGGCCCACATCGACGTGGCCAAGTACAACGATATGTATCAACATTCCATCAATGATCCCGACGGGTTTTGGGCGGAACAGGCCAAGGAGTTTGTCACCTGGTACAAACCCTGGACCAAGGTAACGGAGTGGGACTTCCATCGCGGCCATATCCGCTGGTTCGAGGGCGCAAAACTCAACGTCTCCTACAACTGCCTCGATCGCCATCTCGAAACCCGCGGCGACCAGGTCGCCATCATCTGGGAAGGCGACGATCCCAATGAAGACAGGAAGATCACCTACCGCGAGCTGCACGCTGAAGTCAGCAAGTTCGCCAACGTGCTGAAGAGCCGCGGCGTGAAGAAAGGCGATCGCGTCTGCATCTACATGCCGATGATCCCCGAAGCGGCGGTTGCCATGCTCGCCTGCACCCGTATCGGCGCCGTCCACTCCGTGGTATTCGGCGGCTTCTCCCCCGAATCGCTCAAGGACCGCATCCTCGACTCCGACTGCCGCGTGGTGATCACCGCCGACGAAGGCCTGCGCGGCAAGAAGGCGGTACCGCTGAAGAACAACAGCGACAAGGCGATGCTGCACTGCCCCGACGTCCACACCGTACTGGTGGTGAAGCGCACCGGCGGCGATATCGCCTGGCACTCCAACCGCGACGTGTGGTACCACGAAGCGATGGCCAAGGCCTCGCCCGACTGCCAGCCGGAAGAGATGGACGCCGAAGACCCGCTGTTCATTCTCTACACCTCCGGCTCCACCGGCAAACCGAAGGGCGTGCTGCACACCACCGGCGGCTACCTGCTGTTCGCCGCCGCCACCCACAAGTACACCTTCGACTACCACGACGGCGATGTCTTCTGGTGCACCGCGGACGTGGGCTGGGTCACCGGCCACACCTACATCGTCTACGGTCCGCTGGCCAACGGCGCCATCTCGCTGATGTTCGAAGGCATCCCCAGCTATCCCGACGCCTCCCGCTTCTGGCAGGTGGTGGACAAACATCAGGTCAACATCTTCTACACTGCCCCCACCGCCATCCGCGCGCTGATGCGCGAAGGCGACGATCCGGTGAAGAAGACCAACCGCAGCAGCCTCAAGCTGCTCGGCACCGTCGGCGAGCCGATCAACCCCGAGGCGTGGGAGTGGTATCACCATGTGGTCGGCGACGGCCGCTGCCCCATCGTCGATACCTGGTGGCAGACCGAAACNNGGCGGGCATCTCATCACCCCGTTGCCCGGCGCCACCGCGCTCAAGCCGGGTTCCGCCACCAAACCGTTCTTCGGCGTGGTGCCGGCGATCGTCGACAACGAGGGCAACGTCCTCGAAGGCGAGTGCGAGGGCAATCTGGTGATCACCCGCCCGTGGCCCGGCATGATGCGCAGCGTCTACGGCGACCACCAGCGCTTCATCGACACCTACTTCAAGGCCTACCCCGGCATGTACTTCACCGGCGACGGCGCCAAGCGCGATGCGGACAGCTACTACTGGATCACCGGCCGCGTCGACGACGTACTCAACATCTCCGGCCACCGCATGGGTACCGCCGAGGTGGAGAGCGCACTGGTGCTGCACGAGTCGGTGGCCGAGGCCGCCGTAGTGGGCTTCCCGCACGACATCAAGGGTCAGGGCATCTACTGCTACGTCACCCTGGTGAAGGGCGTCGAACCCAGCGATGCGTTGAAGAAGGAACTGGTGCAGATGGTGCGCACCGAGATCGGCCCGATCGCCTCGCCGGACGTCATCCAGTGGGCACCCAGCCTGCCCAAGACCCGTTCCGGCAAGATCATGCGCCGCATCNNGCTCCTCCTCAAAAATCGCTGTTGAAATCCTGCGGCCCCAGCACGCGCAGCACTTCGGCACAGTCGGTCGATCCGTCACGGACCTTGCCCAGGGCGTCTTCCAGCAAGGTGCGACTACCCATCGCGCGCGCCGCACGGTTGATCTCCAGCATACTGGCGCCGCTGGTCATCAGGTGGCGCAACTCGTCGTCCGGGATCAGCACTTCAAACACGCCGATACGGCCCCGGTAGCCGGTACTGTTGCAATGGCGGCAACCCTTCGCATGAGACGCCTCCGGTAAATGCTCCCGGTCAAACAGCGGCCCCAGCTTTTTCACCAGTTCGGCATCCGGCGCTCCCGACTCGCGGCAATGAACGCACAAGCGGCGCACCAGGCGTTGCGCGATGATGCCCTCCAACCCGGCCGCGACCACGTAGGGTTTGAGTCCGAGATCGAACAACCGCGCCACGGTGGCGACCGCCGAATTGGTGTGCAGGGTGGAAAACACCAAATGACCGGTAAGGGCCGCGTGAAACGCCACCTCCGCCGTCTCGAAGTCGCGGATCTCGCCCAGCAGGATGACGTCCGGATCCTGGCGCAGGATGGAGCGCAGCACCATGGGAAAGGTGAGGCCGATCTTCTCGCGCACGTGCACCTGGCCGGCCATGTCGAGATAGAACTCC
>DFMR01000116.1:0-6133 GCA_002376325.1 Proteobacteria bacterium UBA3588
CAACGAACGCATCCGTGAGGAGCTGAACAGCGGCAACTCGCCGCAGGCGAGCATTCACGCCGGCTACGAAAAGGCCTTTGCCACCATCGCCGACTCCAATATCACCACCCTGCTGGCGGCGGTGGTGCTGTTCGGTTTCGGTACCGGCGCGGTGAAAGGTTTCGCCGTCACCTTGTCGGTCGGCATTATCACTTCGATGTTTACCGCGATCATGGTTACCCGTGCGTTGGTGAACCTTATCTACGGACGCAAACGCCGCTTGAGCAAGGTGGCGCTGTAAGGAATCAGCCGCAATGCAGATATTTCGCAATACCAAGATCGATTTCCTCGGTCAGCGCAAGATCGCCATGATGCTGTCGATCATCATGTTCACCGTCTCCATCGGTGCCTTGGCGATCCGCGGTCTCAACCTCGGCATCGACTTCACCGGCGGTACGGTGATCGAGCTGGCCTATTCGCAGTCGGCCAATCTGACCGAGGTGCGCGACACGCTGGCAAAGAAAGGTTTCAGCGACGCGGTGGTGCAGCAGATCGGCACCGCCCGCGATGTGTTGATCCGGGTGTCGCCCAAAGCGGGCAAAACCAGTGCCGCAGTGAGCACAGAGATCCACGATGCGTTGCAGCAGGCGGCCGGCAAGCCGGTGGAGTTGCGCCGTGTCGAGTTCGTCGGCCCGCAGGTGGGCAGCGAATTGGTGGAGGACGGCGGCTTGGCGATGCTGATCGCGCTCTTCGGCATCCTGATCTATGTGGCCATTCGCTTCGAGTGGCGCCTCGCCACCGGCGCCATCGTCGCCACCATCCATGACCCGGTGCTGATCTTCGGCATGTTCGCCCTGTTCCACTGGGAGTTCGACCTGACGGTATTGGCCGCGATCCTGGCGGTAATCGGTTACTCGCTCAACGACACCATCGTGGTCTATGACCGTATCCGCGAGAATTTCCGCAAGATGCGCAAAGGGACGCCGGTCGAGATCGTCAACCTGGCCATCAACCAGACCCTGTCACGCACCATATTGACGTCGAGTACCACCATGCTGGTGGTGTTGGCGCTGTACTTCTTCGGCGGCGAGATGATTCACGGTTTTTCCGTAGCGCTGATCCTCGGTATCATGGTCGGTACCTACTCATCCATCTACGTGGCAAGCGCCTCGGCGTTGGCGCTTGGCGTCAACAAACAGAACCTGATGCCGGTGCAGAAGGAAGGGGCGGATACGCGCAATACGCCCTGATCCCGCCGGCTGTGGGTGATGTAAAAAAAAGGCCCAAGCGGGCCTTTTTTTATCGCTCTTGGTTCGTGTCGGCGCTCGTCCCGTTGCGCTCAAGCGGCGTCATCGTAGGAGGACGGCGTCTCGGCCGGCTCGATCGCAAGAATTTCGAATACCCCCGGCGTGCTCTGGTAGGCGAAGCCGCAGGCGAAATCGTCCATACCGTCGAGCGCTTCGCGCATCGTCAGCTCCAAGGGCGTAATCGGGTTGATGCGTAAATTTTGCATGGGACTCCCGCCATTGGCTCTCTTCCGTTACTTTGTCGGACGCAATGGCGGGAACTTGAGGACAGCGGCCGGATCTAGCGCCGCAGTTCGACGGGCAGTACCGGCTGGATGGTCTTCAGGATCGCCTCATAGACCTTGATGTTGCCGCCGACGATGTTGCCGCCGTCGAGGTAGTTCTGGCCGCCGCCGAAGTCGCCGACCACGCCGCCGGCCTCCTGGATCAGCAGCGCGCCGGCCGCCATGTCCCATGGCGACAGGCCGAACTCCCAGAAACCGTCGAGGCGGCCGGCGGCCACATAGGCGAGGTCGAGGGCGGCGGAGCCGGCGCGGCGGATGTCCGCCACCTTGGGCGCCATGGCGCGGAAGGTGGCGAGGTAGGGATCGAGCAGCTCCGGCATGCGGAACGGAAAGCCGGTGCCGATTAGCGATCCTTCGAGGTCGTTGAGCTTGGCGACGCGGATGCGGCGGCTGTTGAGCTGGGCGCCGCCGCCGCGGCTGGCGGTGAACAGGTCCTGGCTGATGGGATCGTAGACCACCGCCTGGTCCAACTGGCCCTTGACCATCAGGGCGATGGAGACGGCAAACTGCGGGAAGCCGTGAAGAAAATTGGTGGTGCCGTCGAGCGGGTCGATGATCCATTGATGGATATCGCCGCCCATGTTGTGCTCGCCGGTCTCCTCGCCGAGGATGGCGTGGTGCGGATAGGCCTTGTGGATGATTTGGATGATTTCATGCTCGGCGCGGCGGTCGACTTCGGTGACGAAGTCGTTGCGCGCCTTGGCCGCGATGGTGAGGCCATCCACATGTTCGACGGAACGGACAATAATATCGCCGGCCCGGCGTGCAGCGCGGACCGCGATGTTGAGCATGGGGTGCATGGACGGCTCTCCGATTGTAAAAGAAGCAGGGTGCGGCAAGGGCGCTATTTTAGCCTGGACGGCCCATAAATTCACGTTACGCAGGGGAAAAAAATGCCGCTTGTCGAGCAGAATTCACCGCACCTTGACCTATTGGGCCGGATCCGCATCGTCCTGATCGAAACCAGCCATCCCGGCAATATCGGCGCGGCGGCACGGGCGATGAAGGTGATGGGGTTGTCGCGGCTGTATCTGGTGCGGCCGCAGCTGTTTCCCCATGCCGAGGCAACGGCGCGCGCATCCGGTGCCGACGACCTGCTGACCCGTGCCGCCGTTTGCGCCACGCTGGAGGAGGCGTTGGGCGGTTGCAGCCTGGTGTTGGGCGCCAGCGCACGACTGCGCTCCCTGCCGTGGCCGCTGCTGGACGCCCGCAGCGCCGCCCGTCGGGGCACGGCGGCGGCGCACAGCGGGGAGGATGTGGCGCTGGTGTTCGGGCGGGAACACTCGGGGCTGACCAACGAGGAGCTGGAGCGCTGCCATTATTTGCTGCACATACCCACCAATGCCGACTACAGTTCGCTGAACTTGGGGGCGGCGGTGCAGGTCGTCAGTTACGAGCTGCGCATGAGCCTGTTGGACGACCGGCCCCTGATCGCGGAGGAGGGCGACTACGCCGACGCTGAAGAATTGGAATCGTTCTATCATCATCTGGAGCGGACCCTGATCGACATCGGCTTCCTCGACCCGGCCAATCCGCGCCATGTGATGCGCCGCCTGCGGCGTCTCTATAACCGGGCGCGGACCGAGCGCACCGAGTTGAATATTCTGCGCGGCATCCTCACTGAGACACAGAAGCGCGTGCGGCGTTGAAAACCTTGGCGCCGGTAGTTGTTTACTGTTCCGTTTGCCCATCGTTGTGCGAAAATGCAACCTGATGGTTTCCATAAGACATTCCCAGCCACTGGATGAGATATGTTCAATAACCTACGTGAGGACATCGCCTGCATCTTCGAGCGCGACCCGGCGGCGCGCAACGTCCTGGAAATCCTGACGGCCTACCCGGGACTGCATGCGGTGATGATCCATCGCCTCAGCCATCGGCTGTGGAACGCCGGTTGGAAATGGCTGGCGCGGTTGCTGTCCCATTTCGCGCGCTGGCTCACCGGCGTCGAGATCCATCCGGGTGCCACCATCGGCCGCCGTTTTTTCATTGATCACGGCATGGGTGTGGTGATCGGCGAGACCGCGGTGATCGGCAATGACTGCACCCTCTATCACGGCGTGACTCTCGGCGGCACCAGCTGGAAGAAAGGCAAGCGCCATCCCACGCTGGGCGACAATGTCGTGGTGGGTGCTGGCGCCAAGGTGCTGGGGCCGCTGACCATTGGCGACGGCGCGCGCGTCGGCTCCAACGCGGTGGTGGTCAAGGATGTACCCGAGGGCGCCACCGTGGTCGGTATTCCGGGCCGCGTGGTGAGCCGCAAGCTGGACGAGCACCATGAGCGGCGCCGCGCCATCGCCGAAAAGATCGGCTTCGATGCCTATGGCACTACCCAGGACATGCCGGACCCGGTGGCCAATGCCATCAACTGCATGCTGGATCACATCCATATCATGGACGGCAAGATGGAAGAGATGTGCAAGGGGTTGAAGACCCTGGGGGCGGAGCTGGGGGATGTGCAGTTGCCGCCGCTCGGGTCGTGCGAAATCCGCAGCGACGGTGAACCGCAGAGCGGGTGCAAGAGTGCCGAGGAGTGCAGTGGATGCCCTGCCGAACGTAAGGAAGAAAATAGTTGACTGAATTGGTTGGTATTGCTACCTTAGCTGTTACCAACATCCACAACTTTACTGGGTTATTAGGGACAAGGCAATGAGGTTAACTACTAAAGGCCGCTATGCGGTCACAGCAATGCTCGATTTGGCGCTGCATTACAAAGATGGCCCGATTACGCTCGCCGACATCTCCCAACGTCAAGGAATCTCTCTCTCCTACCTTGAGCAGCTGTTTTCCAAGCTGCGCAAGAATGGGTTGGTGGACAGCGCCCGCGGTCCCGGCGGCGGTTATCGCCTGAGCCGCGACGCCAGCGAGATCTGCGTGGCGGACGTGATCACAGCCGTGGACGAAAAGGTTGACGCCATGCGCTGCGGCGGTGTCGGCAACTGCCAGGACGAGGGTCCGTGTCTGACGCACGAACTGTGGTGCGATCTGAGCAATCAGATCCTTGCGTTTCTGCAGGGGATCAGCCTGGCGCAACTGGTGGCACGTGAATGCGTGCAGGAAGTGGCTGCACGCCAGGATCGCAAGACCGCCGTGTCCCTGACGGACAACAGGAAGGCTGCGATCAACTAGCGCGGCCCGGTGCCGGTTCGTAGCTGCGCGGTGATCTATCTGGACCACAATGCCACCACCCCGCTCGATGAGCGGGTGCTGGAGGCGATGCTCCCCTATCTTCAGGGGGCATACGGCAACCCGTCCAGCGTGCATGCCCAGGGTCGAACCAGCCGGGCAGCGCTGGAGCGGGCGCGCGAGCAGGTGGCCGCACTGGTCGCCGCTCACCCGTCGCAGGTGGTGTTCACCAGCAGCGGCACCGAGGCCAACAATACCGCACTGAAGGGTGTGGCCGACCGCCAGGCGCCTGGGCGCCTGCTGATCAGCGCCGTAGAGCATGCCTCGGTGCTGGCTCCCGCCGCCGCCCTTGGGCGCCTGGGGTGGGAGAGGGATACCATTCCGGTAAATGACCAGGGAGAGGTGACGGTGCAGGCTGTGCATACGGCGCTGCGCCCGGATACGCGCCTGGTTTCGGTGATGGCGGCCAACAACGAGACCGGCGTGGTGAACGATATAGCGGCGCTGGCGACCGAGGTGCGTGCGGCGGGTGCTTTGCTGCATACCGACGCGGTGCAGGCGGCGGGTAAATGGCCGCTTGATTTTACCGCCAGCGGCGCCCACCTGATGAGTGTCTCGGCGCACAAGATCTACGGCCCCAAGGGCTGCGGTGCGCTGGTGTTGGACAAGGCCGTGGATATGGAGCCGCTGCTGCACGGCGGTGGCCAGGAGAAGGGACGGCGCGGCGGCACGGAGAATGTCGCGGCGATCGTCGGATTCGGCAGGGCGGCGGAACTGGCGCTGGCGGAATTGGATGGATTGAGCGCCCGGCTGCTCGTCTTGCGGCGGCGTCTCGAACAGGGGCTCGCCGCCCAGGTGCCGCAGTTGAGGCTGTTCGCCGCGCAGGCGCGGCAGCGTCTGCCGAATACCCTGTTTCTGGCGCTGCCCGGACTCGACGGCGAGACGCTGTTGCTGGAATTGGACCGGCTCGGTATGGCGGTCTCCAGCGGTGCCGCCTGCGGCAGCGCGGAACACGAACCGAGCCATGTGTTGCTGGCGATGGGCGTGGCGCCGGAGATTGCACGCTGCGCAGTGCGCATCAGCCTGGGGCGCGGCAATACGGAGCATGACGTGGACACTTTGATTGCCGCACTGCAACGGCAGGCGGCCCGGGTGGAGGCGCTGCAGGCTACGGCCTGGGGCTGATACCCGACTCGATATGACGACGGAGACGGCAATGAACAAACCGATCTATCTGGACTACGCCGCAACCACCCCGGTCGATCCCCGGGTGGCGGAGAAACTGTGCAGCTACCTGACGCTGGAGAGCGGGCACTTCGGCAACCCAGCGTCGCGTTCGCACGTGTTCGGCTGGGAGGCGGAAGAGGCGGTGGAACAGGCGCGCAAGCAGGTGGCCGCGCTGATCAACGCCGACCCCAAGGAGATCGTCTGGACCTC
>DFMR01000116.1:6166-9367 GCA_002376325.1 Proteobacteria bacterium UBA3588
TTCAACTACGTCGAGGGCGAGTCGCTGATGATGGCGCTGCGCGACCTGGCCGTCTCCTCCGGCTCCGCCTGCACCTCGGCCAGCCTGGAGCCCTCCTACGTGCTGCGCGCCATCGGCCGGCCCGACGAGCTGGCCCACAGCTCGATCCGCTTCTCCATCGGCCGTTTCACCACCGAGCAGGACGTGGATCATACGGTGGAGCTGATTCGCGAGAAGATCTCGAAGCTGCGCGAGCTGTCGCCGCTGTGGGATATGTACAAAGAGGGGATCGACCTTGCCACGGTGCAGTGGTCGGCCCATTGATTTATCATCGCGGCCCTGGACCGCGATTCGGCAGTACGGTGAGGAAGTGAGATATGGCGTACAGTGAGAAGGTCATCGAACATTACGAAAATCCGCGCAACGTCGGCTCCATGGACAAGGAGGCCCCGGACGTGGGCACCGGCATGGTCGGCGCGCCGGCGTGCGGCGACGTGATGCGGCTGCAGATCAAGGTGGGTAGCGACGGCGTCATCGAGGATGCCAAGTTCAAGACCTACGGCTGCGGTTCGGCGATTGCCTCCAGTTCCCTGGTGACCGAGTGGATGAAGGGCAAGACCCTCGATCAGGCGCTGGAGATCAAGAACAGCGCCATCGCCGAAGAGTTGGCGCTGCCGCCGGTGAAGATTCACTGCTCGGTGCTGGCCGAGGACGCCATCAAGGCGGCCATTACCGACTACAAGAGCAAGCAGGGCAAAGCCTGAGCGGCGGGAGGCGACCATGGGTGTACTACTGACCGAACGGGCGGCGGACCATATCCGCAAATTCCTCGACCAGCGCGGCAAGGGCGTTGGCATCCGCCTCGGCGTCAAGCCGTCGGGCTGTTCCGGCATGTCCTACGTGCTGGAGTTTGTCGATGAGACGCAGGACGAGGACCAAGTGTTCGAAGGCCACGGGGTCAAGGTGATCGTCGACCCCAAGAGCATGCTCTATCTGGACGGCACCGAGTTGGATTTCGTGCGCGAGGGGCTGAACGAGGGCTTCAAGTTCAACAATCCCAACGTCAAGGATGCCTGCGGCTGCGGCGAAAGCTTCAACGTCTGACGGGGACACACCACTAACCACGGGGGACACGGGTAACACCGGGGCAAATGCTGTATTTTGATCCCCGTGCGTCCCGTGTCCCCCGTGGTTGATTTTTATAGGCGCTAATGAGCGAGAACTTTTTCCAGCTGTTCGGCCTGCCGGTCGCCTTCGAGGTGGACGGCGAGGCGCTGGCACTGCGCTACCGCGACCTCCAGCGCGCCGCGCATCCCGACCGCTTTGTCGGTGCCTCGGACCGCGAGCGGCTGCTGTCGGTGCAGCAGGCGTCGCTGATCAACGAGGCGTACCGCACCCTGAAGGATCCGCTGGAACGCGCCCGCTATCTATTGCAGCTGAACGGGATCGAGATCGCCGACACCGACACGGCGATGGAGCCGGCGTTCCTGATGGAGCAGATGGAGCTGCGCGAGGCGCTGGACGAGGTGCGCGCCGCCGCCGATCCCTTCGCCGCGCTCAACGCGGTGCGCGATCGGGCGGAGCAGCTAGAGCGCGGGCTGATGGCCGATCTCGCCGACCTGTTCGGCGGCACCCCGGAGGCATTGCAGTCGGCACCGGAACGGGTGCGCAAGCTGCAGTTCATGCGCAAGCTGCTGGAAGAGGTGGACGGGCGCGAGGAAGACCTCGTGCATGGGACTTGAATTAAAATTCAGTCCGCGAATGAACGCAAATAAACGCAAATTGTTAGTTAGGACAATCGTCTGTCCGATTACACTTTGCGCCGAATAACGCCGATGGTTTTCTCACGCCAAGCAAGCGAAACTGGCTACTCAGGCCCTGGCCTTATTTGCGTCCATTCGCGTTCATTTGCGGACTGATTTTTTCGTTCAGCAATGACAAATTCGGACTGAACAATGGCACTACTGCAAATCGCTGAACCCGGCCAATCGACGGCACCGCACCAGCACCGGCTGGCGGCGGGCATCGATCTCGGCACCACCAACTCCCTGGTCGCCACCGTGCGCAGCGGGGCCACCGAAACCCTGCCCGACGCGCAGGGGCGGCAGCTGCTGCCCTCGGTGGTCCGCTACCTGGACGACGGCGGCCGCGTGGTGGGCCAGGAGGCCAAGGCGGCCGCCGTGACGGACCCGCTCAACACCATCGCCTCGGTGAAGCGCCTGATGGGGCGCGGGATCAAGGACGTCAAGACACTGGGCAGCCGGCTGCCCTATGCGTTCGCAGATGCCGATGCCGCGGTGCCGCGGCTGCGCACCGCCTGTGGCGACGTCAGCGCAGTGGAGGTGTCGGCGGAGATCCTCAAGGCGCTCAAGGAACGGGCCGAGGCGGCGCTGGGGGGCGACCTGATCGGCGTGGTGATCACGGTGCCGGCCTATTTCGACGACGCCCAGCGCCAGGCGACCAAGGACGCCGCCAAGGTGGCGGGTCTCAACGTGCTGCGACTGCTCAACGAACCCACCGCCGCCGCTGTGGCCTACGGCCTGGATCGCGGCGGGGAGGGCGTCATCGCCGTCTATGACCTGGGCGGCGGCACCTTCGATATCTCCATCCTGCGTCTGCACCAGGGCGTATTCGAGGTGCTCGCCACCGGCGGCGACTCGGCCCTGGGCGGCGACGACCTCGACCACGCCATCGCCGAGTGGATCATGGCCGAGGCCGGTATCGGCGACGACGCCGACCACAAGCAGATGCGCCGCCTGCTGCGCGATGCCTGCGCCGCCAAGGAGGCGCTGACCGACGCGCCGACGGCCGCCATCAAGCTGGAACTGGCCGACGGCAGCCACTGGCAGAGCGAGTTGAGCCGCGAGCGCTTCAACGCCCTGGTCGACCCGCTGCTCCACAAGAGTCTGCTGGCCTGCCGCCGCGCCCTCAAGGATGCCGGCATCGACGCCGACGCCGTCAGTGAGGTGGTGATGGTGGGCGGCTCGACCCGGGTGCCGCGAGTGCGCGAACGGGTGGGCGAGTTCTTCGGCCGCATCCCGCTGACCGACATCGACCCGGACCAGGTGGTGGCCATCGGCGCCGCGATGCAGGCCGACGTGCTGGTGGGCAACAAGCCCGACGACGAGATGCTGCTGCTCGACGTGATCCCCCTGTCGCTGGGGCTGGAGACCATGGGCGGCCTGGTGGAGAAGGTGATCCCGCGCAATACCACCATTCCCG
>DFMR01000043.1 GCA_002376325.1 Proteobacteria bacterium UBA3588
TAGGGCTTTCGGTCGACTGTTCCACCGTCGACATCTCGGCCGAGGGGCTGCGTCTGCTGTTGGAGTGCCCGATCGTGAGTGGCAGCCACCTGGCGTTGGAGGTGAATGCCGGCGAGAACGGCGAAAAATATTTTCTCGGGGGCGAGGTGGCGTGGTCGCGGGAGACCGAGGCGACCGGTATCTTCCTCATCGGCGTCCACCTGCTGGACGACGCGGTCTTTCAGCTGGAGCGCTGGCGCAACCTGTTTCTCTGAGTTGCGCGCCGCGGTTGTGATTGCGCCGAACGTCCCCATCTGTCCTTTTATCTTCAACGCCGGCGCGGCGCCGAGCGACAGGAATCTTGCCATGTCCGCCCCCAACATAAAGACAGCGATTCCCTTGCAGCGTTATCAGTACGGCGAATTTCTGCTTACCGTATTGGGTGACGTTGAAAGCGACGACCCCGTGGGTTATCGCTATATCATGGCGGTGGCCAACGAAGGGGATGCGAAACCGGGGCTGTTCATCAGCGCCGAACGCGACCCAGGGGCCGGTTACCTGCTACGCGTCTCGATGGCCGACGGCTCCCAGGTGCTGGGCGGCTCCGAGATGTTCGGCGACCTCGAACGCTTCGTGAAAGAGGCGCTGGGTGTCGTCGCCACCATGCTCGACTTGAGCGACGAAATTCCACATCAACTGATGTAGACCCGCGTTCCGCGCCGGCGCCTTCCCAGTGCGCGTTCCGGGCAAGATCCCCCACCTGTTTCCCCGATCGATGTCATGGTCATGGCGTTGCAGCCGATTTGCGCGGGCTTGCAGCACGGCAATATGAGCCGACAAACATTGGCCAAGTGGTTGTCTGACCGTACAATGAGCGGTTCCTGCGGGGGAGTGTGATGTCTTATCAAGATAACTTCGATGTGATCGTGGTCGGTGGCGGCCATGCCGGGACCGAGGCGGCGTCGGCGTCGGCGCGCGCCGGCGCCCGCACGCTGCTGCTCACCCACAACATCGAGACCCTGGGCCAGATGAGTTGCAACCCCGCTATCGGCGGCATCGGCAAGGGTCACCTGGTCAAGGAGATCGATGCGCTGGGCGGTATCATGGCCCGCGCCATCGATCGCGCCGGCATCCAGTTTCGCATCCTCAACGCCAGCAAAGGCCCGGCGGTGCGCGCCACCCGTGCCCAGGCGGACCGCCAGCTTTATAGGCGGGCCGTGCGGGCCGCGCTGGAGAATCAGCCCAACCTGACCCTGTTCCAGCAGGCGGTGGATGACCTGATCGTCGAGGGAGGCCGCGCCGTCGGTGCGATAACCCAGGCCGGCCTCCGCTTCTACGCCCCGGCAGTGGTACTCACCGTCGGTACCTTTCTCGCCGGACGCATCCACGTCGGCATGGAAAACTACGAAGGGGGACGCGCCGGCGACCCGCCGGCCAACGCCCTGGCGCGCCGCCTGCGCGACCTGCCGTTACAGGTTGCGCGTCTCAAGACCGGTACGCCGCCGCGTCTCGACGGGCGCACTATCGACTGGTCGCTGCTGCAGCCCCAGCCGGGCGACGAGCCGGTGCCGGTCTTCTCCTTTCTCGGCCGTCCCGAGGAGCACCCGCGCCAAGTGCCCTGTTACATTACCCACACCAATCCGCAGACTCACGACATCATCCGCAGCGGCCTCGACCGCTCGCCCATGTATGCCGGCGTGATCGAAGGAGTGGGACCGCGCTACTGTCCGTCCATCGAGGACAAGGTGGTGCGTTTCGCCGACAAGGGGCAGCATCAGATCTTCCTGGAGCCCGAGGGGCTCGACACCCACGAGGTCTATCCCAACGGCATCTCCACCTCGCTGCCGTTCGATGTGCAGTATGCGTTGGTGCGCTCCATCCGCGGATTGGAGAATGCCCATATCGTGCGACCCGGCTACGCCATCGAATACGACTTCTTCGACCCGCGCGACCTCAATCCGACCCTGGAGACGAAACAGGTGCCCGGCCTGTTCTTCGCCGGCCAGATCAACGGCACCACCGGCTATGAGGAGGCCGCCGCCCAGGGGTTGCTGGCCGGGCTCAATGCCGCGCGCCGGTCGCTCGGGCGCGACGGCTGGTATCCGCGCCGCGACGAGGCCTATCTGGGGGTGTTGGTGGACGACCTGATCACCCGCGGTACCCGTGAGCCCTACCGCATGTTCACCTCTCGTGCCGAGCACCGCCTGCTGCTGCGCGAGGACAACGCCGACCTGCGTTTGACCCCGATTGGCAGGGAGCTGGGCCTGGTGGACGACGAGCGTTGGGCCGTCTTCGAGGCCAAGCGCGCGGCCATCGAGGCGGAGCAGCAGCGCCTGAACGACGGTTGGGTGCGGCCGCAGACGGTGCCGGACGACGAGGCGGTGCGGGTGTTCGGCCAGCCGTTGGCGCGGGAATACCGCCTGCTCGATCTGTTGCGCCGGCCCGATGTGAGTTATGACTCACTCATGAGCCTGGCCGCGGCAGGGCAGGGTGTAGTCAATCCGGTCGTAGCGGAGCAGGTGGAGATCCAGGCCAAGTACGCCGGTTACATCGAGCGCCAGCAGGAGGAGATCCGCCGCCAGCGGCGCCACGAGCAGGCGCCGTTGCCCGCCGATATCGATTACCGTGGGGTGCGCGGTCTTTCCGCCGAGGTGTGCGAGAAGCTCCAGCGCCACCGACCGGCGACGGTGGGCCAGGCGAGCCGCATCCCCGGCATCACGCCGGCGGCGATATCGTTGTTGTTGGTGCACTTGAAGAAGCGCGAACTGCCCCGGGTTTCCGCATGAGATCGGGAGTCTCTCCCGTTGTCGCCGCCGTTGTCGCGATGCTGTCAGTCATCGTTGTCGGCACGGATGCGCAGGCGTCCGGTTTTGCCGTCAGCGATCGCAGCGTCAGCAGTCTGGGTAGCGCCTTCGCCGGTACCGCTGCCGTGGCCCAGGACGCCAGCGTCGTCTACAACAATCCGGCGGCGATGCAGCAACTCGGCAGCAGCGAATTGAGCGTTGCGGTGCACGACATCAGCGCGCAGATCCAGTATCACGACCGGGGCTCCAACGTCAGCGGACCGACCAGCTACGATGCCAGCCATACGAACCTGACCCCCAATCTTTACTATGTCGATACGGTCTCGCCGCGTTCCCGCTTCGGCATCGGCCTGTATGTTCCCTATGCGTTGGGCGTGACCTACGACGACCAATGGCGCGGCCGCTATCAGTCGATCAAATCGACGATGACCGCCTTCAACATCAGTCCGGCATTTTCCTATCAGTTCACCCCCAAGGTGGCGGTGGGCGGCAGCATCGATGCCCAATACATGACCGCCGATATGGAGACCGCGGTGGATTTCGGTACCATTTGCTTAGCTAAGCTCCCGTCCGCGATGTGTAGTGGGTTGGTACCGCAACAGAGCGACGGCGCCCAGACCCTCAAGGGCGACGGCTGGGCGCTGGGTTACAGCCTCGGGCTGACCGATACGCTGAGCGAGCGCTGGCGCCTGGGCATCGTCTACCACAGCGCCACCCATCAGAACCTAACCGGTACCTCCACCTTTGCTAACGTCCCAGCTGTACTTGCGGGAACATTTACCAACAGCGCGGCCAGCGCACGCCTCAATACTCCCCAATCGGCCAGTATCAGTCTGGCCTATGCGGCCGGCGAACGGCTCGACCTGCTGGCCGACTACACCTGGACCGGATGGAGTTGCCACCGGGATTTCCGCATCAAATTCGCCAACGGCCTGCCCGACAGCGTGACCCATTACAACTGGCGCGATAGCGGCTACTATGCGCTGGGCCTGGCCTATCGTCTGACGCCGCACTGGCTGCTGCGTGCCGGCGCCGCCTACGATCAGTCGCCGGTCCCCGATGTGCAACATCGTGCGGTGCTCGGTCCCGACACCGATCGCCGTTGGTACACCACCGGCGTCCGCTATGCGCCGACCAAGCGCTTCTCCCTGGATGGCGCCATCGCCTATCTGGCGATGAGTGCCGCCGGCATCGATACCACCGACGCGACCGGTCACCACCTGGTGGGCAGCTACAGCCTGGCCGCCACCTTCGTCAGCCTGCAGGCCAACTGGAAGTTCTGAACCGTGTCCGCTACCGTCCATGAACGCTTGGCGGGTGGCATCGCCGCCCTGGGCTTGGCGCTGGACGCCGCACAGCAGCAGCGGCTGCTTGCCTATCTGGCGCTGCTGCTGAAATGGAACAAGGCGTATAACCTGACGGCGGTACGCGACCCGCTGGAGATGGTGACCAAGCATCTGCTCGACTCCCTGGCCCTGCTGCCGCACCTGCAAGGGGGGCGGCTGCTCGACGTGGGCAGCGGCGCCGGCCTGCCGGGCATCCCGCTGGCCATCGCGGCGCCGCAACGGGAGGTCACCCTGCTCGACGCCAACAGCAAGAAGACGCGGTTCCTGCTCCAGGCCAAGGGAGAGTTGGGGCTTTACAATCTCTCTGTGGTACATTCGCGCGTGGAACAGTACCGGCCCGAGCGCTTGTTTGATACCGTAACCGCCCGGGCCTTCGCGTCTCTGGCCGAACTGTATCAGGACACTGCACACCTGCTGGCGCCGGGCGGCTGCCTGTTGGCAATGAAGGGCGAGTATCCGGCGCAGGAGCTGGCTGCGCTGCCGCAGGGTGTTGTGGTGCGCGAGGTGATCGCGGTGACGGTTCCCGGATTGCGGGCGCAGCGCCATCTGGTACGTATCGCGTCCGGCGGCTGAGCGGCGCGCAGGAGAAGAAGTGATGGGCAAGATTATCGCAGTGGCCAATCAGAAGGGCGGGGTCGGCAAGACCACCACCTGCATCAATCTGGGTGCGTCGCTGGCGGCGACCAAGCGCAGCGTGCTGGTCGTCGATCTCGATCCCCAGGGCAATGCGACCGTCGGCAGCGGCGTCGACAAGAGCGGATTCGAACACAGCAGCTACGACATGCTGTTGGGCCATGCATCGGTGGAGCAGGTGATCCTGCGCGCCGAGCAGGCCGGCTATGACCTGGTTCCCACCAACGGCGATCTCACGGCGGCGGAGGTGGAACTGATCGCCGTCCCGCAGCGCGAGCGACGCTTGCGCGACGCGCTGCACGCGGTGCGGGACAAGTACGACTTCATCCTGGTGGACTGCCCGCCGTCGCTCAACATGCTGACGCTCAATGCGTTGGTCGCGGCCGATTCGGTGATGATCCCGATGCAGTGCGAGTACTACGCGATGGAGGGACTCACCTCGCTGCTCAACACCATCGAGCAGATCCGCAGCACGGTCAATCCCGAGCTGAAGCTGGAGGGGCTGCTGCGCACCATGTTCGACCCGCGCAGCAATCTCTCCAACGACGTCTCGGGCCAGCTCATCATGCACTTCGGCAACAAGGTCTACCGCACCGCGATCCCGCGCAACATCCGTCTGGCGGAGGCGCCCAGCTTCGGCCTGCCTGCACTGATCCACGACCGCGCCTCGCGCGGCGCGGTGGCTTATCTGGCACTGGCGGGCGAAATTCTGCGGCGCGACGAAAACAACAGTTCCGAATTGCGGGTTTCGGGTTCCGCATGATCCCGTAGCCGATAACGCGATACTCGGAACACAAACTCGGAATTGAATGACGATGGCAGTGAAGAAAAAAGGCTTGGGGCGCGGTCTGGAGGCTCTGCTGGGGGCGGCGGCTGCACCGGCGCCGGGCGCGGCCACGGCGGCGGAAGCGGGCAGCATGGATGGCGAGCTGCGTAATCTGCCGGTGGACGTGATCCAACGCGGCAAATATCAGCCACGCATCGACATGCACCCGGACACGCTGCAGGAACTGGCCGATTCCATTCGTGCCCAGGGTGTGGTTCAGCCCATCGTGGTGCGGCCCATCGGCGAAAACCGTTACGAAATCATCGCCGGCGAGCGCCGC
>DFMR01000187.1 GCA_002376325.1 Proteobacteria bacterium UBA3588
CGACAACGCCGATTGGTTCAAACGCAAGGGATGGTGGCAAACCCAAAACGCTCCGGTAGCGGTGGCGCGGTAAATTGGAGCCAGCCTGGAAGGCTTTCGGTATATCACTGTTGTTCTTGGCCGGGCTTTTTATTGCCCTGAATCCGGTAAGCAAAACACTGCCCCCGCGCATGCCCCATTAAAAGCCATTGCCAGGGACAAACGACCGGACGCGTCAGCGGCTCCCCATATCGGCATCGCCTCCATCGGAGCGCTCATGCGTAACAGACGCCGGTGCCGCCCAGTCCGCAATAACCGCCTGGGTTCTTGGCCAGGTACTGTTGATGATACTCCTCGGCGTAATAGAAGATCGGCGCCGCGACGATCTCGGTGCTGATGGCGCCGCGGCCGGCTGCCGTGAGCTGCATTTGGTAATGATCGCGCGACGCCAACGCCGCCTGCTCCTGCGCCGCATCGTCCGTGTAGATGCCTGAACGGTACTGGGTCCCGACGTCGTTGCCCTGACGCATGCCCTGAGTCGGGTCGTGCGATTCCCAGAACAGCCGCAACAACGCGTCGTAACCGATCGCCTTCGGGTCGAACACCACGCGCACCACTTCGTTATGCCCGGTCATGCCGCTGCAAACCTCGCGGTAAGTGGGATTCGGCGTGTAACCGCCAGCATATCCTACCGCGGTCGAATAGACGCCGGGCAGTTGCCAGAAGCACCGCTCCGCGCCCCAGAAACAACCCATACCGAACAACGCCAGCGCCATGCCCTCGGGAAAGGGCGGCACCATGCGTCGGCCGTTGACGAAATGGCGCTCCGGCACCGGCATCGCCTGCTCGCGGCCAGGCAGGGCCTCGTGCGGTGTAGGCATTTTAAGCTTGTGGGAATCGACGAACATGACGCTACCTCGCAACGTGGCCTAAGACAAAGGATGAGGTTGTCCGCGGCGAAAACAAGGTACACGGCACGACGTTAACCGTAGCCGATCGAGGACCGTCGGCCGCCGCAAGGCGATCCCCGGCTTTCTGTCCAACCGACTGCGGTCTAAATCGAAATTAAAAGAGCAAAAATCTTAACCGCGGGCACATGGGACGCATAAGGTGTGTCGAGGCGGTGTTGCACGAGTTTGCCGCAAATGCCCCGTATCCCCAGTGGTTACGCGGTCGGAAATCGTCCATCAGCGGCGCGGGTGCAGCGAATAGACCACCTCCTCCAGGCGCGTCACGCCGCCGTTGCGAAAGCGCGGCGCCTCGGCCAGGATGTCGCGGTCGTAAAGCCGATCCACCGTGTAACGGCCTGCGTAGAGATGACGCACCTCCTCTTCGGCCACGGCGAACGGCGGCCCGTTCATCTCCGGCTGCGGATAGTCCATGGTCACCAGCAGCATCGGCGCCGCGGCGGGCAGCACCCGTTGCAGATGGTGCGCGTACTGCCCGCGCATCTCCGGCGGCAGCGCCACCAGCGAAGCGCGATCATAAACACCAGCGACGCCCTTGAGATCGGCCGCCTCCAAATCGAAAAAATCACCGCACAGGATGCTCACGCCGTCACAGCTCCAGCGCTCGTAGGCGCCGACGCTGCGTATCTCGGGCTTGAGTTCGTTTTCGACGAAAAACGCCTCCACCGCCAGCGGACTGAGTTCCACGCCGAGTACCCGATGCCCCTGCGCCCGCAGCCACAGCATATCGTCGCTCTTGCCGCACAGCGGCACGAAAACCTCGCCGCCCTCCTTGAGGCCGACACGGTCCCAGTAATCCTGCAGGTGGGCGTTGATCTCGCCCTGATGAAAACCGATTTCGTTGCGCTGCCAGCGCTCCAACCAAAACTCCGCCTTCATTGGTTCACTCCGTCCCTTCCAGCCACTCCACCAGGTAGTAAAGCATAAACCCTTCCGACGAGCGGAACGGCCCACACACCTTTGCGGCAAACAGATTCCGCGCCGCGTCGGCCTCGGCCACGGCCTCCTGTGCCGAGGCCCTTAAATAGACCGTGTTTTCCGGATAACGTTTGCGCAGGCGGCGCGGCGCGTAGATCAGCGCATAGCACTCGCGCATATCGGCCGGCAGCAATCCCTCCTGCTCGAATTCGTAATCGGACATAGGCTACTCCTGCGACGGCCGCCGAATCGGCCGCTGCATCTTGAGGGTTTCCGCGGTCACGGACGAAACCATGCCACCCTGCGATAAGGACGCCGCGCGGTCGCCGCCACGGCAGTGGTCACCCGGATATTTTTTGTGGTTTTCTGCATTCATGGCTCGTTTACGCCCGGCAATCCGCATGATAGGCATTCACTGGCGACAGCGGAATATCGTGGTTTTCGTGCCGCCACACCGCACCCGCTTGGCCGGATGGCATCATGGGACACAGGGGGCGGGAGAGGGGGTACAGCGGCGTCGGGCACACAACTGAACGCCCTATTCCTGCGGCTGCATCCTGTGCGGAACCGCCAGTCTGATCAGTCACGGGTGCGATCGACCGGGAAGGCGAAAAACGGGCCGCGCGTCCGCGGCCGGCCCGCCGCACCATCGGCGTACCAGCGTCAGTTCATCGCTGGCAGCAGCGCTGCGCCGTTATGATCGGAGCTATCCGCCAGACGCACGGCGCCGGTTTGCACGTGATCGAGTGCCGCCAACAGCGGGTGGATCTGTGCTTCGAAGCGGGCCCGTTCGCGGCGGGGAATCGGGCTGCCGTCGGGCAGCCGCATTTTGAGCGGGTTGTGCGGGACACCGTCGACCCGGATCTCGAAATGGAGATGCGGTCCGGTGGCTTCGCCGGTCTCGCCCACGTAGCCGATGACCTCACCCTGATGCACACGGCTGCCGTCGTGCAGACCTTTGGCAAAACGTCGCATGTGGGCATAGCGAGTGGAGTAGGGGCCGAAATTGCGGATCTCCACCAGATTGCCGTAACCCCCGGCCGGTCCGATGTACTTGATGACGCCATCGCCGGCGGCATGGATCGGCGTGCCTGCGGGCGCCGCCAGGTCGACGCCATAATGGGGCCGCCAGACGTGTACCACAGGATCGAAGCGGTGCAGCGAGAACGGCGAACTCACCCGTATGTAGTGCACCGGCGTGCGCAGCAGCGATGGGGTCAGGGAGCGGCCGTGCTGGTCGTAATAATGAACATCGCCATGGCCGCCGTCGAAGCGGAATGCCTGCACGGAACGATCGCCGATGTGCAACTGTACTGCGACGATGGGGCCGTTCCCGATGAGGCGGTCACCGCGGTAGAGCTTCTGGTACATCACCGAAAAACTGGTTCCGGGTCTGAGATCGCGGTGAAAATTCACCCGCCAGCGGAAGATGTCCGCAACGGCGGCGACCATGGAATAATCTAGTCCCTGACGTTGCATCGCGCTCGACAAGGAGGTGTACAGGACACCGGAGGCGATCACCAGCCGACGCGAGGGGTCCACGTGCGCGACCGTGGCGCGCAGGCCGTCGCCCACGCGGTTGATCACGAGCGTATTCAAGGCGTCCAGGGGATAGCGCAGTTCCAGCAAACCCTGCGCGTCGCTGCGAATGCGAAGCTGATCGCCGGGACGCAACGCCACCAGCTGACGCACCGGGCCTTTGAGATGAACGACGGCCAGCAACTGCGCCGCCGTCAGCCCCGCCTGCTGGAACAGGGAGGCGAGCGTGTCACCGCGTTGAACGGTGAAATCCTTCCATGTGTCGGCAGGCTGCGCGGCCGGTGTCGCCTGGCCGTCGTCGCCGACTCCGGTTGCCGGCAGCGATCGCGGGATGGCGCCGCTGTAGGACACCTGCTGTGCGGCAGTCTGCTGTGCCGTGGCCTTGTGGCCGGTCATGGCCAGCCACGTCACCGCGATGAGCACGGCGGTTGCCCCGGCGGCGAGCGCAGGGGCACGCAACCGGATACGCGGAAAATGGGATAGGTGCGAAGCGCGATCTTCGCGGGAAGCTACGTCTGCGCCGATGCCATAGGAATACCCTAACGAATCATCGCCTGGCGCCTCACTGCACTCCGCCATCTGCCCCTCTTCTTTAGTCTTCGCTGGTCCATGCGGCCGGTGCCGGGGAACGTCCAGGCGTCCGCGGCCAAAGCGAAATCATACCATTGGCCGCGGACAGCTCCAACAGAGACGTAACGGGCCCACTTTGCCGACACAAAATTGACATTGAGCGCCGGGATCGTGTCCGAACCGTCGCCGCCGAGGTGTATCAAGCCGGTATCCGGCAGCGGCCGCTTGATCTCGGCCTCGATGCGTCTAACCTTTCCTGCAAACCGGTCGCGTCCGTGCATATGGCGCGGTGACGATCAGCCTCTTCGTAACACCTATTCCCGAGGGAGTGGCCACCATGAGCGAAGATATCGATGCCCTGAAAACGGAAATCGCAACGCTGGAGCAGGAGTTCATGGCCTATATCCATCAGAACGGTTTCAAGTATTCCGAATACATCGAGCCGCCTGCCGGCAGCTTCATGGAGAAATACCAAAAGCGTATGACCGAGTTGGCCGCCGCCGTCGGCGTCAAGCCGTTGCACTACTACTAGTGCACGTCGCTTAATATCATCTCGACCCGGTTGCGTCCGTTGTTCTTGGCCTGATAGAGCGCGCGGTCGGCGCGCTCGAACAGGGTGTGCGCCGTCTCGCCGGGCTGGAACGTGGTGACGCCGATACTGATCGTCACCGCGTGGTGGGCGCCGATTGCAGCCCCTTCCACCGTCAGCCGCAGGCGTTCCGCTACGCGCTGCGCCTCTTCGGGACCGGTGTGCGGCAACAGTGCCGCAAACTCTTCGCCTCCCCAGCGGGCGACGGTGTCGATACCGCGCATCTGGCCGGCGAGAAGCCGCGCCACCTCCTTCAGCGCCTCATCGCCGTGCATGTGTCCACGGCTGTCGTTGATCGATTTGAAATGGTCGATATCCGCAAACAACAACGCAAAGCCCCCGTCGCCGTAGCGTGACTCGCGCTCGATCTCCCGTTCCAGGCGCTCCTCGAAGCGAGAGCGGTTAGGAATGCCGGTAAGGGTGTCAGTGGCGGCAATCAACTCCAGTTTCGCCGCCTTTCGTTCCAGCAGCGCGACCACTTCGCGCAGCTCCAGCGCATGGTTGTGCATCAGATCGGTCCATCTGCTGTAGGCAATCGCCACCAGCTCGCGTTGCGTCACCACACCGAGCAAGCCGCCGCGTTCGGTATGCACCACCAGCCGCTTGAAATGCCTCTCCTGCAAATAGTCCAGCGCTTCGCGGATGTTCAGTGTCTGCCCTACCGTTTCCAGAGGCGTCGACATGAAGCGCTCGACCGGTTCGGCGAACGACACGGCGGCGCCGATCAGCCGCACTGCGTCCTTGGTGGTGAGGATGCCGACCGGCCGGTTCTCACGCATGACCACCACCGCATCGCTGGGCATTTCAAGCAGGGAAAGGGCGTCGTCCAGGCGCGCACCGGCACCGATGGTCTTGATGCCGTGGCGACCGATCAGATCGCCGATGCGCTGGCGTTCGATCAATACCTTGGGATCGATGCCGGCCGCCACGTCGGTATAGGAAACTATCCCGTGCAGCGACCCTTGGGCGTCCACCACGCAAATATATTCGTCGTCTCTGCCGAAATGGCGCATCGCCTCAAGGATGTTGGTCCCCGCCGCCGCCACCGGCAGATCGCGATACCCCGCTTCCCCCAACGAACGGTCCAGATCGGCGTTCTTGATGTGCTGGCGAATCAGGTCGGCGGCGGTGAAGATACCGAACCGGCCCGCCTCGCTACCGACCACCACCACATCGCGGAGATTGTGCGCCGACATCGACCCGATGGCGCAACGCACGGTATCCGTGGCATTCACCGTCACCACCGCCGCAATGGCAAAATCTTCGATATTGGGAAACAGCATGGAGGCAACCCGGTTCGGAGGACTATTCCGTTAGCTTAGCGTGAAAAGCGAACCGTAGGCAGCTGTCGCCTCAACCTCCACAGGGCGGGCCGAGGAAAAACCATCGGCCGCCGCAACCCCCATTGCATCGAGACGCACGGCCCACCTACCCTGATCGCTATGCGCACTGCCATCCTCTGGTTTCGCCGCGACCTGCGACTGGCCGACAATCCCGCCTTGTTGGCGGCTATCGCCGGCTGCGAACGCGTTATCCCACTCTATATCCACGCCCCGGAGGCGGCGGCGGCACGGCGCGAGGGTAGCGCCGGCCGCTGGTGGCTGCATCACAGCCTCGCGGCGCTCGACCGCACATTGCGCGAACGCGGCAGCGCACTCGTTATCCGCAACGGCGACAGTCTGGCGACGCTGCGCGACATCGCCGCCGAGACCGGCGCGCCCACCCTCCTTTACAACCGATGTTACGAACCCGCCGCTGAGGCGCGTGATGAGCGGATCGAGCAGATGTTGCGCCAGAACGGTCTTCAGATCGAGAGTCACAGCGCCCTCCTGCTCAACGAACCGCGGCAACGGCTCAAGGCAGACGGCACCCCCTACAGGGTTTTCACCCCCTATTGGAATGCGGTGCGACGACACGGGTTCGATGCACCGCCCGGCCCCGCGCCGGCCGCGCTGCCCCCATTACCTGCCGGTGTGCGCGGCCTCGCGCTCGATCAGCTTGGGCTGGCGCCCCGCGTCCGCTGGGACCAGGGATTGGCCGCGCAGTGGACACCCGGCGAAGCCGGTGCCCGGGCAAGACTGGAGCGCTTCATCGAAGGATCGCTGATCGCCTATCTCGCCGACCGCGATCGGCCCGATCGGGAAGGCACCTCGCGGCTGTCACCCCACCTGCACTTCGGCGAAATCAGTCCGCAACGCGTTGTCGCCGCCATCGAACAGGCCGCCGCCAGCCGCCGTGACGAGGGCAGCGGAAGAAACGCCGAAGGTTACATCCGGCAGCTGGTATGGCGCGACTTTGCCCATCAGCTGCTGCACCATTTTCCGCACACCGAGGACCGGCCGCTCGATGCCCGCTTCGAACGGTTCCCCTGGGCACACGACTATGCCGAGAACCTCATCGCCTGGCAGTTCGGCGACACCGGCATCCCGATCGTCGACGCCGGCATGCGCGAGCTGTGGCACAGCGGCTGGATGCACAACCGGGTGCGCATGATCGCCGCCTCGTTTCTCACCAAGAACCTGCTCATTCCCTGGCAGGAAGGGGCGCGCTGGTTCGCCGACACGTTGGTGGACGCCGACCTCGCCAACAACACCCTGGGCTGGCAGTGGGTTGCCGGCTGCGGCGCCGACGCGGCCCCCTATTTTCGCATCTTCAACCCGGTGAGCCAGGGCGAGAGATTCGATCCGCACGGCGACTACGTGCGCCGCTGGGTACCGGAGCTGGCGGCACTGCCAGCCAGGTGGCTCCACCAGCCATGGAACGCGCCGCAACCACCGGCCGACTATCCGCCGCCGTTGGTGGACCTGCGCGCAACCCGCCGGCGGGCGCTCGACGCCTATGCGGCCATCAAACGCTGAAGGTCGCGGCAGCGCGATGTATACGCAATGGGGTAAAGCAACCACCGAAGACTGAACACACCGGAAAGGACCATTGCGGGAATAGCATTCCCAAACCTTGGCGATCTCGGCGCAATCGTTTGTTGCCGCTGACAGCACGAAAACCGTAATTCGCGCCAAGAAGCCAAAAATAATAATTTCTTTACGAACCCTTGCGTGAATTCGGTGCGTTCAGTGGTTTCCTTCCTGTTCCGACGAGCAGTGCCGTTTGACCTTTTGTTGACGCGATATCTGCATACGATGGTCGGATTAGCGGCAGGCAAAATGACCGTCGTCTATGCTTTGTGCCTATTGCGCTCCCGGCACCATTTCTTCGCCGAGTAACAAACGACCCTCATACTGGAATAAGAGACAACCGGCGGCAATGACTATCCTGGTGTTGAATTGCGGCAGCTCGTCGTTGAAATACAAACTGTTTGCAACGGAAGGACTCGCGCTGCTCGCCGCGGGAATGGCCGAGCGTATTGGTCAGGCGGACAGCCGCCTGCACAACCGCTGGCGCCGGGCGGACGGCAGCTTCGCCGCGCAGGAGTATCGAGGTGTCACCGCCGATCATCGCGCGGCGCTGCAACATGTATTCGGCGACCTCGCCGAGGAGGGCGTGCTGCGCGACAGCGCCGACGTCAGCGCCGTCGGTCATCGCGTGGTCCATGGCGGCGAACGCTTTCACGAACCGGTATTGCTCGACGCGACGGCGATCGCGGCGATACGCGAACTGGTGCCGCTGGCGCCGCTGCACAATCCGGCCAACCTGCTCGGCATCGAACTGGCGCAGGCGCTCTGCCCGCGGGCGGCGCAGGTGGCGGTGTTCGATACGGCGTTTCACCAGACGTTGCCGCCCCATGCCTTTCGTTACGCCCTGCCCGACTGGACCTATCGCCAACACCAGGTTCGCCGCTACGGTTTCCACGGCACCTCGGTGGCCTACGTCGGACGCCGCGCCGCCGAGCTGCTGGGCAAACCGTTCGAACAGGCCAATCTGATCGTGCTGCACCTGGGCAACGGCGCCAGCGTCACCGCAGTCGGCAACGGCCGCAGCATCGACACCTCTATGGGCATGACGCCGCTGGAGGGGTTGATCATGGGCACCCGCTGCGGCGACCTCGATCCCGACGTGCCGTTCTATCTGATGCGCCACACGGCGCTGTCCGCCGACCAGACCGAGGAGTTGCTGTTCCACGGCAGCGGCCTGCGCGGGCTGGCCGGGGTCGGCGACATGCGCGAGCTGCACGCGTTGGCGCAACAGGGCAACGGCAACGCCGAACTGGCGCTGCAGATGACCGCCTATCGGCTGAAAAAATACATCGGCGCCTACAGCGCGGCGCTCGGCCGGGTGGATGCCATCGTGTTCACCGCCGGCATCGGCGAGAACGATCCCGACCTGCGCGCCCGCGCCTGCGGTGAACTGAATAACCTGGGCATAGTCCTAGACCATGAACGCAACGCCACGCCCGCTGCCACCGCGCGCGATATCGCCGCCGCCGCCAGCCCGGTGCGCATCCTGGTGATTCCGACCGACGAAGAGTGGGAGATCGCGCGGGCCACCTGGGTCTGTCTGCAACGGTAACAGCGGAGAGAACGCGCCGCTGCCGCAGCGCCATTACAACCAAGCAGAATTCAATCAATGATGAAAAAGGAACCGAACCATGAGCACTGATGCCGCCCCCCTCGCCCCCGATGAACTGAGCCGCATGAACGCCTGGTGGCGCGCGGCCAATTATCTGTCGGTCGGTCAGATCTACCTGATGGACAATCCGCTGCTGAAACAGCCGCTCACCCTGGAGCACGTCAAGCCGCGCCTGCTCGGCCACTGGGGTACCACCCCCGGACTCAATTTTCTCTATGTGCACCTGAATCGCGCCATCAGGCAGCGCGACCTCAACATGATCTACGTCTGCGGCCCCGGCCACGGCGGCCCGGCGATGGTGGCCAACGCCTATCTGGAAGGAACCTACAGCGAAGTCTATCCCGACATCTCCCAGGATGCCGAAGGCATCAAGCGGTTGTTCAAGCAGTTCTCGTTTCCCGGAGGCATCCCCAGCCACGTGGCGCCCGAGACGCCCGGTTCCATCCACGAAGGCGGCGAGTTGGGTTATGCGCTGTCGCACGCCTATGGCGCCGCCTTCGACAATCCCGATCTGATCGTCACCTGCATCGTCGGCGACGGCGAGGCGGAGACCGGACCGATGGCCACGGCGTGGCACTCCAACAAATTCCTCAACCCGGTGAGCGACGGCGCGGTGCTGCCGATCCTGCATCTCAACGGCTACAAGATCGCCAACCCGACGGTACTGGCGCGCATCTCCGACGAAGAGTTGCATGCCCTGTTCCGCGGCTACGGCTACGACCCTTATGTGGTCGAGGGCTCCGATCCGGAACTGATGCATCAGCAGATGGCCGCCACCTTCGACAAGGTATTTGACGAAATCCGCGACATCCAGCGGCAGGCGCGCGAGCACAACAACGCCACCCGGCCGCACTGGCCGATGATCATCCTGCGCAGTCCCAAGGGCTGGACCGGCCCGAAAGAGGTGGACGGCAAGAAGACCGAAGGCTATTGGCGCTCGCATCAGGTGCCGTTCGGCGAGCTGCGCGAGAAACCGGAACACCTGCAGTTGCTGCAGGAGTGGATGCGTACCTATAAACACGAAGAGCTGTTCGACGCCGATGGCCGCCTGTTGCCGGAGCTGGGCGCATTGGCGCCGCAGGGCGAACGGCGCATGTCGGCCAACCCGCATGCCAACGGCGGCCTGCTGCTCAAGGCGCTGCGCCTGCCGGACTTTCGCGACTATGCGGTGCCGGTGGAGAAGCCGGGCACCACCAATGCCGAATCGACGCGCATACTCGGTACGTTCCTGCGCGACGTAATGAAGAAAAACGAAAAGCAACGCAACTTCCGCGTGGTCGGACCGGACGAGACCGCCTCCAACCGCCTCTCCGCCCTGTTCGACGTCACCGACCGCACCTGGGTGGCGCAGCACCTCCCGGAGGACGATCACCTCGCCCCCGACGGCCGGGTGATGGAGATCCTCTCGGAGCATACCTGCCAGGGCTGGCTCGAAGGCTACCTGCTCACCGGCCGCCACGGCTTCTTCTCCTGCTACGAAGCCTTCATCCACCTCATCGATTCGATGTTCAACCAGCATGCGAAGTGGCTCAAGGTGACGCGCAACATCCCCTGGCGCCGCCCCATCGCGTCCCTTACCTACCTCCTCACCTCCCACGTCTGGCGCCAGGACCACAACGGTTTTTCGCACCAGGACCCCGGCTTC
>DFMR01000110.1 GCA_002376325.1 Proteobacteria bacterium UBA3588
TAGGGGACGCCATATATGGCCAGTCCGCTGCGGCAACTTTCGTAGCGGATTCGGCGATTCAGGGTCGAGGCTGCGTCCCTTTCCCGTCGGGGAGCGGTGAGCAGCTGAAGCCTTCTTCTCGATAGTTCCTCGATATCCCTCGGCCAGCGCGCCTGCAACCTGTCGACCGTATGACTCTCCGTCATCCGTTTTGGGTTTAGCTCGTACGTTCAACTATCCGCTACGGTTCGTTAAACCGTTTTCATGTGTATGTGTTCGGAATCCTGCCCGATTCTTGCTGGCCGCCATGGACACGCGTCCGTGTGCTTCGCTTGGTTGTTCGACTGACGCATGGCGTCGGGGCGGATGGATTTCCCAACCTCGACATAGTGTCGGGGGCGTTATTGGTTGCTACTTAATGTGAGCTTGCTGAGCAACGCGGTAACGCCGGCCTGTACCTATACAAGCACACAGGCCGGCTGACAGATCAGAAGTGTTGTCTGCACGCTACCTCTGAAACTCACGCAGTTGAGGTTTGGGACGCATGCCTGGATCCTGATATACGCGGGACGAGATCGGCTTGCCGTCCAGACAATCCTGATAGGCGTTCTGCATTTTCTCGATATCGGCCTCTATCCATCCGCAGGTGCCGCCACCTAGTCTACATATCTTAAGTTCCTTCTGGTCCGTCTGTAGCGCCCGTTGGATGCGTCCGCAGTTGGTGCTCGCCATGGCCAGGGCGCCCTGACTGAGCAACATCATGGCGGCGGTAGCCGCGGTGACAATAAATGCTTTGTACGGTGATTTCATTGCAATTTCCTCCGTTGGAGATGTGGTCTATCCAGAGACCGTGAAACGGTGGTGCTCGATCTCGATAAGAGCTGTTGCAGAAGCTGTGCCATACGTATCAAATTGAATGAAGTCACTAAAAACCAATAACATAGGAGGCGGGCGCGGTTATCTCGGCGCTTATTGAAGTGAAATGATTCCGTAAATGAAATTTGTCCGTGAAATTTTCGGGCATGATGGAAGCAATGAATGGCCGTTCGATAACCCGCTTTACCAACGGTACTACGCAAATTCAATCTGCCTGCGTCATTGCCGTTCAGTTCCGCATGAATTTATGAAGCAGAGGTATCGTGCGCCGAACCAAGGAGTGGTCTGCTCAAGCTTTATGCCGAATCCAAAAGTCGCGTCAAGTTCGTCTGCGCACCGATGTTTAGGCCCGACTTCTCCTGAAGTTGCACAGCATCCGTATGCCTGGGTCACAAATCTACCCCCCCCTAATCCGTTGGCGGATAACCGCGTTCTCCTTGACGCAAAGACGCGGCACGTAATTCCAGAAGATGGCCGTCAAGAGCTATGTGGCGTGAGGGGATGTCGCGCACGCCGTTTGCCGGATAAATACGCCTTCGAATTTCACTATTGAAATTATTTCGAATTTGCATTGAAACATTCTCCTGCACTCGTCGGTAATGCATTGATTCAGTTGATAGTTGTCGACTTGTCCTGTTTGGCACGAGTGTTGCCATGTCTCCTCCATAGCCACATTCAATCATTTTCGCAGCCAGCGCTTACATGTGAGCGGTCGTCACCGGCGACAGTGCCCAGAGGAGAAATATGATGGAACGACTGCAGCGCACCGCTCTTATGGGAGCGACGGTATTCCTAACGGTCGTTCTCGGCGCCTGTGGCGGCGGGGGGGGAGGGAACAGTACCTCCAGTGCTGCGATTCCTCTCATGGGGGGAACTGTGCAGGTCAATCCTTTGAGTTTGACCGGCAGTGACACCACACTGGCAGGCGACCCGGCTCATGTGGGTTTCAGCGATGGAATCGGTTCCGCAGCCAACTTCAACCAGCCCTACGCCGTTGCCACTGATGGTACCAATCTGTATGTGGCCGATTGGGCCAACCAAACCATCCGCAAGGTCGATATTGCTACCGGTGCCGTCACCACACTGGCCGGTCAGCCCGGTGTCGTGGGGTCGGCAGACGGTATCGGTAGTGCGGCACGGTTTAACTACCCTGCCGGTATCACCACCGATGGCACCAATTTATATGTCGCAGACAGCTACAATGCCGCCGTGCGCAAGATTGTGATCGCCACCGGTGCGGTTTCCACCTTGGCCAGCTGGACGGTTACAGGCGGTTCTCCGTTCAATAATCCGCAAGGCATTACAACGGATGGCACCGATCTGTACGTGGCCGACACCGGTAACGACACCATTCTCAAAGTTGTGATCGCTACCGGTCAGGTCACTACCCTGGCTGGACAGGCCGGTGTCGCAAGTTCCGCCGACGGCACCGGTACTGCGGCGAATTTTAATCATCCGAAGGAGATTGTCATCGACGGCACCAACCTTTACGTTGTCGATTCTGGCGACTCTAAAATACGCGAGATTGTGATTTCCAGCGGCGTGGTCACGACGCTGTCTACTACTATGGGTACCATTTTTGGCGGCCTGTATGGCATCGCCGTCGATGCCGGCAACGGCTATCTGTATGTGAGCGATGCCTATTCGGTTCGTCGGATCGACATAAGTAACGGTAACGGTACCGTTCTCGCAGGAGGGACATCCGCCGGTTCTGCCGACGGTACCGGCACTGCCGCGAGCTTCCATAATCCATACGGGATGACTACCGACGGTACCAATCTCTACGTGGCCGATACCGGCAACGACACCATTCGTCAAGTTGTAATCGGTACGGCGGCGGTGACCACCCTGGCGGGACAGGCGGGCGGCAGCAGTGGCTCAGCTGACGGTACCGCTACGGCGGCGTCCTTTTATCAACCCGTCGGTATCACTACCGACGGCAACAACCTTTACGTTGTCGATTCGCGCAACTGCACGATACGCAAGATCGTTATCGCCACCGGCGCGGTCACCACCTTGGCCGGCCAGACCGGGGTGTGGGGTGCCACCGACGGTGCCGGCAGCGCCGCGAGTTTCGGCTATCCGCAGGGTATCACCGCGGACGGCAGCGACCTGTACGTCGCGGACACCTATAACGACACCATCCGCAAGATCGTTATCGCTACCGGTGCGGTCACCACGCTAGCCGGGCAGGTTGGTGTGCACGGTTCCGCTGACGGCATCGGCACTGCGGCGAGTTTCTATCAGCCCTACGGCATCACCACCGACGGCACCAACCTGTACGTGGCCGATAGAAACAACAATACGATCCGTACGATTGTGATCGCCACCGGCGCAGTCACCACGCTGGCCGGGCAGGCAGGCGTGTCCGGGTCGACAGACGGTAGCGGCAGCGCCGCAAGATTTATGGCGCCGGGAGATATCACTTGCGACGGCACCAACCTGTACGTGGCTGACACTGTGAACGACACCATACGCAAGATCGTTATCGGCACCGACGCCGTGACCACCCTGATCGGCAAGGCAGGGTATGACGGTTCCGCAGAGGGAAGCGGCGCCCAGGCACTGTTGGACAGACCTGCCGGACTCACTACCGACGGCCATAGCCTGTATGTGGTCGATTCCCTGAACAACGCCGTTCGCGAGGTCCAATAGCGGCCTGTTCTGAAAATGCGCCTGCGGATTTCGCTATGGCAATTGTTTCGCAATCGTATCGCCGGCTTTCTCGAACACCGAGATGACCAGATGATTTGTTGGATTGTTTTTCATGTGCCCCGCTTGGCACATGCGTTGCCATAACAACATCAGTGCGGATGGAGTCAGGATGATTTGGCCGCGCTGGCGGTAGCGGATGAGGCGCGGCTTGATAGCAGAGACAAAGGGACTGCGCATGATGCAACAGATGGTGAGGTGGGCGTGGGCGCTGTTGGTCTGTGCGTCGATGGCCGGTGCGCCCATTGCTTGGGGTGGCGCGCGTGGACCGCAGTGGACCATCGGCCGCGCGATCATCGCCCAAATGCGAAGCGCGATGTCGGCCGGCCCCAGGTTGTACCTGAAGCTGAGTTTGCGCAACACGGGTACGCCGGGGCGGATGCCGGTGCGCATCTATGGCCGCTGGACGCAGACACGTGCCGCGGGGGACAGCGGCGCAAGTCGTGGTGCCGGTCGGAGGGATGTTCCATGGCGCGGGTCGGGGACTGCCGGGCGCGGCACGGTTGCAGGAGGTCGATGGGCGATGCCGGGTGCGGCACCGCCACACGCGGAAGGCACCGCGGTATCGCCACGTTGGGGGACCCGCGGGGGCATTCATTCCGCAACGGCGACGCTGCCGCAGGGAATGCGTCTGCTGGGAAGCTACAGCCGCGAGGTGAGTCTGAATCAAACGACGATCCTCGAGGTGCCGTTGGCTGCGCTCGGCACCCCCGGGCGCGGTGTGACGCGGCTCGAAGTGGTGGTCATGACGGCGTCGCTGGTTACTGATCGTCAGTTCGTCGCGCTTGGTGCGAGCTAGCGGATGCGGGCCGGCGGCGATGACGGAGTTGTTATCAGTGAATAGACAGAGGTGAAGCCAATGTTTCTCAAACAGATGCGTATGCCCATGCGGATTGCGGGCGGTGTGTTGGCGGCGACGGCGGTATTGGGTCTTGCCGGTTGCGCGGGAGCCAGTCGTCCGCATGTCGACCATTCGGTAACGAGCCGGGAATTGGCCAGTCTGCCGCCGCTGCGCGGTCCGGCGAAGAAGGTGACCATTTACCTATTCACCAGCAGCGTGCCCGAGGTCTCCGCGGGCGCCGCCACCGATATGTTCAGTACGGCGCTAATCAAGTCGCATCGTTTTGCGGTGCTTGAGCGCCAGCGTCTCAGCGAAGGCGTTTTGCGCGAAAAGCAGATGAACTCGCAGGGCATGACCAACGGCAATACCGGCCAGGCGGTGTTGACCGGCGCCGACTACGTGTTTCACGGCACGGTCAGCGAGGCCAATACCGGCGCCTCCTCTAACGGTGTCGGCGCAACGGTGCGTGGGTTGGGTGTCGAGACCAGTAACCAGAAGGCGGTGATCGCTGTGGACGTCAGGGTGGTCGATGCGCATAACGGCGCGGTGCTCGATGCAGTGGATGTCCGCCGTGCGGTCAAGGAGGGTGGCGTAGGGGTTTCCGGGATCGGGGCTTTTATCCAGAGCTTCACCAACAAGGATCTTCAGGGGGCCGACGTCAGCGTCAATCATGAGCATAAGGAGGGCGTGGATCGGGCACTGCGCGAATGCATCGAGGAGGCGGTCTACCAGGTCGCCAAAGACTTCAGCCGCTGACCATTATGCCTCTACGTCGCCCGCTGGTCGTGCTGCTGCTGTGGTCGCTGTCCGCGATCGCGTGGGCCGGCGCGCAACAAGAGTGGCGGGTGACGGCGCTGGGGATCAACGCGCCGGTCGCGGTAGGCGGTTGGTGGTATCAGGGAGGATCGCCGCTGACGCGCGGTCTCCATGTCGACGGCACCTATGTCGCATTGTATGCCGTCGATGTGTTTCCGGGCATGCAGTACACGGTGCAGCTGAGTGTGCCCTCATCGCTGCAACATATCCGCGCCTATCTCTATGACCGCTGGCCTCTGCTTGCCGGTGCGCGCCGCGTAGCGCTGCCCAACGGGCCGTTGGTGGTGCCGCCGAGTGCTGCGCGCTTCGTCTACCGCTGGCGGGTGGGAATCGCGGCGCGTAGCAGCAGTAACCTGCTGTACCTGTTGCTGGCTTATCCGCGTTTTCCGGGCAGGCATTCGCACTGGGCTCCTCGCATCGTGGTGTATGCGCCGCCTCTTCTGCCTGGACAAAATATGGGCGACGGTGTGACCTACCTGCAAGGACCGCGTGCTCTGGTGCTGTCGGGTAGCGCCCCCGCCGTTTCCTATTTGCTGCAACCGGCGGAGCCCGTCATACAGGCCGCCGCAAGCCCCGTTTGGACACCGCCCGGCGATTTGATCAGTAACGGAAACTTCCGCGCGGGACTGAAGAATTGGGTTCCTCAGATTGTGAGCGATGCAGGACGTAAGGCGGTCAATGTTGACGCCGGCAGTCTGCGCCTTGCTCCCGGTGGTGCAGTGCGCCAACAGCTCGATGCCGATGTCGCGCACGCGGCTTCCCTGGTGTTGTGGACCGATCTGCGCCTGAACACCGAACCGCGCAGCGGTACGGTCGCTCCGGCTTTGGTCATTGCGTTGTGTTATCACGACGTAGGCGGCGCTGCCCACTGCGGTAACGATGCCCGCCGTATCCGATTTTATCCGGCGACGGCGAAGGCGACGACGAACGCGGACACCGGTGCACGGTCCGCGCGGCGCATACCGACAGGCCGCTGGTTTCACTTTCAAGCCGATATTGACACGTTGAAGCCGGCACCGGCGCGGCTGGACTCCATCGCACTGATTGCAGCAGGCAAGGCGGGGGGGGCGCAGGTGCGGGACATCCATCTGATATTGCGGGGTGATGACGATGCAACGAAGTAAGTCACGGTTTCTTGTAGCGGCGGCCATACTGCTGCTGATCGTCTCGTCGCCATTGCTGGCGGGACCGTTGGATCGCAGCGATGTGGGGCCGCGGGTCAATCCCGCCACCAACGACATGCTGCGCGTGCCGGGGGTCGTCGGTATGGATCCTCAAAGTGCACTTGCGGCGCTGCAACAGGCGGGACTCAATCCGCAGGTCCATACCGTGCGGCAGACAATGAAGATATATGCGGGGCAGGAAGGGACGGTGGTCAAGCAGCTGCCCGGCGCCGGCGGCGTGGCAATGCTCGGTTCGTCCGTGGGCATTACGGTATATGAGCCGGGCGGATCTGCGCCCGGCGCAGCCGGTCCGGATCGGGGTACGCCTCCCACGGATCAATACGGCAACGACGGCGGTGATACAGGGGCGGCTCCGGGCCAGCCGGTAGAGGACGGCGGCGATGACGGTGCGGGGAGCGGTGCGGACAGTGGCGCGCCGACGCCGTTGCCGTTGCCTCCCGGTGGCGGCTGGCATGGCCCCACACAGGCACCAGTGATTTCCCCTCCCGCGTCGCCGCCGATTGCGCAGCCGACTGCGCCTGTCAGTCCGACCGTACCGGTCATCTCCGGACCCGTCCCTACAGCGCCGCCGGTGAAACCCGAAGGCCACAAGGCCCTGCTGAGTCCGCACCAAGGCGGCCTCTGAACCATGCCGCATAACAGTGACAACAAGGAGTCATAGCTATGAGCGAAGAAAGCAATAACACAGTAGATGCCGGAACGGGTGATCGCGCCGAGGTCGCAGCCGCCTCCATGGCGCAAACGTTCCTCGCGGTTATGTTCCAACCGGCCGGCTTCTTCGCCGCCATGTCGCGCCGTGGCGGTTACGTTCAACCGTTGTTGTTCATGGTGGTAATGGGGGTGGCCGCAGGCGTGGTGCGGGCGGTGCTCGGTTTGGTCGGTCTGGCGGGAGGTGTGTCGACCGCAATGTCGCTCGCCGCCATCGTCATCACGCCGATCTTGATTGCCGTCTTCGGCTTCGTCGTCGCCGCGGTGCTGTTCGTGATCTGGAAGATTATGGGATCGGAACAGGATTTTGAAACCGCCTATCGGTGCACCGCATACGGCAGCGCCATATCGCCGGTGACGCAGGTCCTGGCGGCAATTCCATATGTCGGCCTGATACTGAATCTGGCGTGGTGGACACTCATTCTGGTGGTGGCCAGCGTTCAGGTGCATCGGATCGGTCGCACGAACGCTGTCGTGGTGTTCGGGATTATCGCCGTGATCTTTGCCGTCATCGGTGTCGGCAGCGAGCTTGCCGCGCGCCGCATGGCCGGTGCGCTGGATCAGGCACAACATAAGTTCGATTACGATCAGGGCAATCGGCAGGATGCGGGCAAGGCGATGCAGCAGTTGGGGACGATGTTGCAGAACATGGGCAAGGCCGCGCAGCAGCATCCGCAATCGGGCCAGTGAGCGGCGTCGGAACAGGAGCCATTGTGGTTTGTGGCAGGCAGGGGATGCCGCCTGTGGACGGAATCTTGGGGCGGGAGGCGGATATCACAATGAAACGATATCAGGTATGGGGCGCGGCGTTGCTGCTGATGGCGGCCACCGTTGCCAATGTATATGCCGGGACTATCGCACCGATCTATCCCGGCGCCGTCCCCGACACGGTTGCCGGTGACGTCACGGCCCGTGTCTATCTGTCCCGCGCTCCACTGAAGACGGTGGTCGCTTGGTATGGCGCGAAGGTTGGCGCCATGAGCCGTACAGCGGCCGGTAGATTGGCGCAGCCGCAACATATCGGTGAACCTCTAGGGACGACCGATCCGAAAATCGAAGTCAATCGCATGGGGCGGGTCCTCATGGACCAAAGCGAAGTGGTGCGTTCGCTGAAGGACATGACGATGACCAAGGATATCGGGGTATTGTGCCAAGGCATGCATATCAATCCGCCCAAAACNNACGCCGCAAGATCGCGAGATCGCACGCATGGGCGACCTGTTCGAGGTGATGCGGACCGAGGCACTCGGCGGACGTTACGGCCACACCAAGCAGCAACTACTCGCCGTGTATGCCAAATACAAGCATCTGGAGACGGCCTGGTATCCCTCGGTGAAGAGCGGCAACGGCCTGATCGGCTACGATCGGTGGCTGCTCGCCCGCGAACGGCAACAATCGGCACGGCAGAATAGCGCCGGGTCCGGCGATATGCAGGCGCTTGCGGCACGTATGCAGGCGGCCGCGGCGGCCGGTCGCATGGACGAGATGGAGGCGCTCAGCCAACAGGCGCAGCAGGGTGGTTCCATGTCGACAACTTCGACGCTGTTTCATGACCAGTGGGATCACTGGTTGGCTATCCTGAAAAAACTTGATGCCCATGCCTACCGCACGCGCATAGTGATCAATACGCAACCCAAGAGCTGGGGCTATTGAGTCCGAACGCGGGCGCTGCCGGATATGGCCCGGTCCCAAGGCGCTGTAGCGTACAGTCTGTCGCTTGACGTTTTCATAACGTTCCGGGCGTCAGCATAAAAAAACGGTCGGCGCCGTCTTGGTGGAAATCGCTTCTCCACAAGGATGTGCGCTACCGTAGCCGTAGGGTGGCGGCCCATGTGCCGCCCGCGAAGCGCAGGTACCGTCAATGTTGAAGCCGATCGATTCGGCCGAGCCTCGGCGACCGGCCAAGCTGAATCCGCCGCGTCCGCCGATCTCGGTTTTCCGGCGTAACCGTCTTTCTCGCCAGATCAAGTGGGTGCTGGAGGCGGGAGCCGCGCTGTGGGTGCAAGGGCCTGCCGGCGCGGGGAAGACGACGCTGATCGCCAGTTTTCTGGAGACTGAGCAATGCCCGGCCGTCTGGTATCGCCTGGACGTAGATGATGCCGAACCCGCCGTATTCTTCCGCAATATGCGGCTCACCTGCAACGCGACGCGGGCCGATACGCCGCTGCCGTCGTATGACCCGCGTATCGGTCAGGACCCGGTGCGGTTTGCGTCCACATTCTTTCGTGTCTATTTCGAGTCCATGCCTGCCGGCGCGGTGCTGGTGCTGGACGATTACCACGAGGTCGAATCGGACGGCGTCCTGGATGCCATTCTGGCGGCGGCGCTGGCCGAGCTACCGATGGACCGACATCTGGTGATCATCAGTCGTGCGGCCGCACCGAAGACGGTGGCGCGGTTGTTGGCGGAGGGGCGGTTGCAGTGTCTGGGATGGGAGGCGTTGCGCCTCAACGACGACGAGGCGCGGCAGATAGCGCGGCTGCGCCTGCCGCGCGCGCAGCGTAGCGAGCTGGCGGTGGAGGAGCTCAACCGGCGGGTCCAGGGCTGGGTCGCCGGGCTGGTGCTGTTGTTGCAGCAGGGTGCAACGGCCGATCTGACGACGGCGCCGACGCCGGATACCGTCAATGAATACTTCGATACCCAATTGTTCGGTCGGCAGGGGAGCGACGAATTCGACGTGCTGGCGGCCTTGTCGTTGTTCGCCGATTTCACACCTGCGATGGCCGAGGCGATGAGCGGCGATCCGCAGGCGCCGACACGGGTGGAGAAGCTCTATCGGCGCAATTTTTTTCTTACCCGCCACCAGGGTGAGGCAGGCACCCTTTCGTATCGATTTCATCCTCTGTTTCAGAACTATCTGCGTCGAGAACTGGCTGTCCGATTGTCGGCGGAAGAGCAAGCCGCGCTGCAGTTGCGTGCGGCCGACATTCTTTCCGGTCAAGGTGCGGTGGTGGAGGCGGTGCGCTTGTATCAGGCGGCGCAGGCATGGCCGCAGGCCGAGGCACTGTTGGTTGCCGAGGCGCCGCAGATGTATCAGAACGGTGATTTTGGTTCGCTGCGTCAGGCGTTGGGCAGAATGCCCGAGGAGAGGCTCGAACGGAATGCCTGGTTGCTGATGTGGCGCGGGGCGGCGACGGCGATTCATGGGGCGAGCCTGGGCCGGGCGGATCTGGAGCACGCCTATGGGCTGTTCCGCGATGGGCATGACCTGACAGGGGCGTTGACCGCGTGGTGTACGCTGGTGGAGGGGTTCATCTTCGAGTGGGGGGATTTCCATCCGCTGGATCGATGGATTGACGTCTTCGACGAGTTGGAACCGGCATTGGCGCACGCGCCGCCGCCGCTCATGCATCGCGCCACCGTTGCAATGTTCGGCGCGCTGTTCAACCGCCGTCCTTTCGGGCCACGGGTGGCCGAATGGGCCGAGCGCACCGAGGAGGTCTTCCTGGATACGGTCGACACGGTAACGCGCGCATTGGTGGTAAGCAATCTGGCGTTTTACTACGGTTTCACTCGCGGCCGGATGAGTCGGGCCGCCGCGTTTTTGAACGACATCAAAACGAGCGAAGGATCGGGGTTCGACAACCCGATCGCCGATATCGTGTTTCTCGGTCACTTTGCCGTGGTCAATCTGTGGAGTACCGGTGACGTGGACGTCAGCTTGGCGGCCATCCGCAAGGGTATCGACAGGGTAAAGGAAACGGGCGTCCACATGACGGACTTTCTGCTGTATGCGACGGGTGCCTGGACCTCTATCGCCGCCGGTAATTACCAGCGCGCCGACTGGTTTATCGATGGCCTCGGTCGCGTCTTTAACCACGATGCGTTGCTCAATCGCTGTGTCTTTCACGATACCAACGCCATTGTGAATGTTCATCGCGGCAACATAGAGCTTGCCCGCGCGGAATCGGATATAAGCCTGGAACTTGCAAGCCGCGGCGGCATGCCGTTTGCTCAATGCGCATGCCTGTTGACGGCCTCCCGGGTACGCAGTGTGGCGGGTGAATGGGATGATGCCGAACACTTCCGGCAACGCGCTGCCGAGATTGCCGCGGCGATGGACAATCAGTTGATGCTGAACCAACTGGTTTGGTTCGAGGCGGCCGACCTGTTGCAACGATACGGCGAGGATGCCGTACTTGAGCCTTTGCAGCGGGCGCTGGGCGGCGGACGGATCGGCAATATTTTCGCCAACCTCTGGCTGGAGCATGAACGCTTTGCGCGCCTGTGTCATATTGCACTGGTCCACGATATTGAGCCGGATCATATCCGGCGGCTGGTGGGCAACTTGGGGATGCGGACACCTGAGCCGGAATGGGGACGTGACGGTTGGCCGTTCTCGCTGCGCATCGAGTTCCTTTCCGGGTTGCGGGTTACAGTGTTGCGTAACGGCGAATACCGGCCGGTTACATTGCAGGGACGGAGCGGGCAGCTGCTGGAGGCTCTGGTGTGGCTGGGCGGCCGCAATGTCAGCCAGGAACAGCTGGCCGACATCCTGTGGCCGGACGCAGAGGGTGATGCGGCCCGGCGCAACTTCGATACCACGCTGCACCGGTTGCGCCGCGGGCTCGAGGACGAGCGCCTGCTGCCGCTTGAAGGCGGCCGGTTGAGCCTCGACCCGGGCCTCACCTGGAGCGATGTCGGTTCGCTGGAGACGGCGCGCCGGGCGTTGCAACGGGCGCAGCAGGCGGCCGACGATGGGGCGGTAGCACAGGCGCAGGCGCGATTGGTCGAGGAGGCCGCGGCATTGGCAGCGACGGCTGCGGCAGGCGGGCCGTTCGCGGCGTACAGCGCGGCACTGCGACGCGAAGTGGAACAGGCGTTCGGGCGGGCGGGGGCCTATTGGCAGGAACGGGACGCTTGGCCGGAGGCGGTCCAGGCTGTGGAGGCGCGGCTGCGCCTCAACCCGTTGGCCGAGGCTGCCTATGCCCAACTCATGCGCATCCATCTCGCCCGCGCCATGCCGGCCGAGGCGCTGACGGTCTACCGGCGGTGTACCGAAAATATCAAACAAATCCTCGGGGTAGCGCCGGGTGCGGAAATCGAGGCACTGCGGCGCGAGTTACCCTAGTGCCCTGACGATCTCGGGGGACTCCGAAAGCGCCGATTAGAGCGAAACAGGCCCCCCGCAGGGCGAATTGCGCTTTTGCAATTCCCCAGCAACTCAAATGCATTTTTGTAAGACGAATGTAAGAGCGCATGTTTCATCATCGTAATCCTGTTCAATGGAGACCGCGGCCCGGAGGGAGGGGAACGTGCTGCAGAAGCTCGCGCCAGCGCACACGGCGGAGCGTGGTACCGGTGACGGGCGCGTGCGCTTTGGAGTCCAGGCCAAACTTGGCTTGAGCGTCCTGGTGGCCGTTGTGGTCTCGGCGCTCATCATCGCCATGACCCTGGACATGTTCGGCCGGGACCGGGTCTACCGGGCCAATCTCGAAGAGTCCGCGGCAATGGTGCAGGCCGCGAGCCTTGCCTTCTCGCAGGCGCTGCGTCATGACGACGAGGTATTGCTTGACGCTCTGGTGCACGAATTGCAAAGCCGCAACGACCTGCATATTCGTGAGGCCTACGTGCTCGACACGAACGGCCGTGTCGTGGCTCATTCGATCAGTTCCGAATACGGCAAGCATTATCCCCTGCCGGCATTGTTGCGTACGCAAAATCCTCCGCGTCTGTATCGGGTAATTGCCTCCGGGGCCCCAACCTTTAAAGTGGTCAGCCTGTTGCAGGCGCAGGGGCGCACGCTCGGTGCTTTGATTGTCACCTTCAGTACCGAACAACTGGCGCAGAGCCTGCATTCGGAACTGGTGTGGGTGCTGGGCACTACTCTTCCCGTGCTGCTGCTGGCGGGACTGGGACTGCTGCTGTTCGGACGCAGTATGGTAAAACGCCTGGTGATGTTGCGTACCAATATCCTGGCGGTAGGTCGCGGTGAGCGGAGCGAATCGGTCGCGGTGCGCGGTGGTGACGAGATCGCATCGCTGAGTGCCGCCTTCAACCAGATGCGCCAGGACTTGGTGATGCTGGACAAAAAAGACCACGCTTCGACGGAGACCATCAAAGACCTCAATCGCGAACTCAATATCCAACTGCATCAGGTACAGTTGTTGAAAGAACAGTTGGCGGAGGAGAATGCCGATCTGCGTCGACGTCTCAGCGGCATGAGTGGCGATCCGGATTTCATCGGGCGCAGCGAGCCGGTAATGCGCCTGTTGGAACAGGCGGGACAGACCGCGCCGCTACCTATCAATGTTCTTCTCAGTGGAGAAAGCGGGACCGGCAAGGAATTGTTGGCGAGTTTCTTACACCGACGAGGGGAACGTGCAGACGGTCCCTTCATTAAGGTCAACTGCGCGGCGCTGCCGACGACGCTGATCGAAAGCGAGTTGTTCGGCCACGAGAAGGGGGCCTTCACCGGCGCGACAGCACAGCGCAAAGGAAAGTTTGAGTTGGCTCACGGCGGTACCTTATTTCTGGATGAAATTGGCGAATTGCCGCTGGACTCACAAGCGAAGCTTCTGCGGGCCTTGCAACAGGGCGAGATTCAGCGCGTCGGCGGTAGCGCTCCGATCATGGTGGAGGTGCGATTGGTGGCGGCCAGCAATCGCAATTTGGCCGACGAGGTCAGTCGCGGAACATTTCGCGAGGACCTCTATTATCGGCTCAAGGTTATCGAGTTGTATTGTCCGGCCTTGCGCGAGCGTTTCGATGATTTACCGATTCTGGCTCAGCATTTCGTGGAGCACTACAGTCACAAGCTGGAGCGCGCGGTCGTCGGCATTTCGCCCAATGCATTGCAGCGTCTGAACCAATATGGCTGGCCGGGAAATGTGCGTGAACTGGAACATGCCATCGCCCGCGCCGTGGCATTGGCGGAGACTCGCGTGCTGGGCGTAGAGGATTTCACGTTTCTGCCCAATACCGGTTCCGGAGTCGCTGATCTTGAATATACGGCAGTACCTGAGACGGCGTTTGACGAACTGCTGCGTATCTGCGCTCTGAGCAGCGACACAGTAGAGGGGGATATATGGGAACGCACTACTGCGGCGTGTGAACGGATATGTCTCACTGCTGCACTCAATCAATCGCCCAACCAGAAAGAAGCTGCGGTGTTGCTGGGGATTACGCCGACCAAGATGCATCGACTGATGTACAAATACGGTCTCAAACGACCCGCGGTGTCGGCGTAATTGCATATTTCAATGGTTATTAAGGTGATAACGCAAGAGTTTTCAACCACAGGGAACATGGAGCAAGTAACAAGATCGGCAAAATCCTGTTCTATACTGTTCATCGCAAAGGGCTCCGCATCCGAAGAGCATTGGAATTCCCGTATGTTTCCCGTGGTTGATTTCAGTATTTGTTTTGAAAACGTATTTAATACGACACCTTGTGGTATCCGCGCGGCACCTCGAACAATTGCGCTGGCACAGCAGCAGTATTGATTTTCATAATCTCCGTCGTAGAACTGAAGATCGTTCTCATTCCGGTTGGGGTCTGCTGGTTCGCGGTCTTGCTGCTATGGAACATTCCGCTAAGCAGCCCGCCGATATTTCCTGCGGCACGCTTCAGCGCGGCCTCCCCATTGGCGCTCTCACTATTGCCTGATTCGTCGCCTTGCGCATCCGACCGCCACTTGACGGAGATGGAAATCGGATAACCATGAATTTTTCCCAGGGCTCGTTTTAGATCGTGTCGGTTTCTTCCCGAGATAAAACCCAACATACTCAATCCGAACTGCTGTTGTTGTTGCGGGCTTATGGTCATACCAAGATGCTTAAGATAGGCGCTATTGTAGGCAAGTTCGGCGTCTTTTAGGATGTGCAGCGAACGCGTCTCGGGTGTCGCCCAAATATTCGATGTCATAACGCTCTTGCTGCGGCTTTTGGTGCGGGTGTTTTCCGTGACCACCAGCCATTTCATCAGATATTCCTTGCAGCGATAGCCGTTGATGGTGTTGCGTTTTCCTGTGGCCTGGACAGTCAATTCGTTGCGCACCACTCGAGTATGGTCTGTGTCGCTTTTGGTGTGTCTTTGCCGTTCGGAATCACGCGAACCGCTTTGGTGCGTATTGGAAGCCGCTTCGGCATTGTCGGCGGTCATGGGGAGTACGGTGTAGGTATGGCGTGCCGTGTTCAATGAAATGATTCGTCCCTTGTCGACACGGTAGATAACGACCGACGAATGAGCGCCGCCAAATTTGCTGAGGATGCTGCCGGTAAATCTCATGGTGCTTTCGTAGCGCTTTTCCTTACCCTTTATATATTCAGTGGAGGTGTTGTTGCTGGCACCTAAACCCATAATTCCTCCGAAATGGGTTGCGCGTGTAACCGTGACGTCTGCAATAACGGTGGTCGGCAGCATCAACACAGTTGAAAACCCTAAGGCAATGGTGACGGCTACGGCTCGATATGATTTTATCATTGTCTGTTCTCCTTTCGGTCCGTCAGATAGTATGTCGTCTTGCTTATTGTGCGAGCTTGACGAAATAGGTGATCGTGAACTTGTTCTTGTTATGTGCAGTTCATGTGGTGTTGGATTAGGCTTCTGCGATATTTATGTCGGCTGATCTCGTTGTTGAGCTGCGCTACTTTCTGTGGCGGAATAGAGTTACCGTTCGTGCCCGGCGGTTTTTAGGCGCTTTTCGCATGCTTGATAATTGCGGTGCGCCTGGACCATGGCGTTGTACCTGTTTCTACATTGTCTGCGGCGAGCCCAATATTCCGCGGCTGCGCTGGTTTCATATTTTGGTGGCGGGTTGACTATTCCTCCCATGCAGGAAAACCAGGCTGTCAAAGCGGCGTGATCGGCGGCGTCTTCGCGTACGCACTGTTGCATATGGGGGGTGATGTTGCGCCCTTGTCGCGACATTTGGCGCGCCGTAGCAATGCCTGGCATGGCCATGCCCAGTGCCAGCAGTACAACGGCAATCCTGGCGTGGCGCGCATTATGAAAACGAATATTCACGTCTATTCCTCCGAATGTTTAGGGGGGATGTTTATTTGTCGTGCGGTCGATAGTAAATGCGCACCGAGGTTCGGTATGCCGCCGGTGCTTCAAGCAGGCCGCCGCAACCGCCGTACCGGCCACTCTGGAAAGTGACGTCGACGTCTGCGGGATGATGTTGGTACTGCACCTTGTCGACTGTCAGGTAGTTGATTCCCGGCCCCGCGGTCTCGAATACGCGTTTTGCCTTCAAGTGGGGGTAATGACGCTGGTACCAGGCGATGATATTGCTCAGCGGATCTTTCGAAACTAGTTCGATCATGGGGACGTCCTCAGAGTCGGATACCGCCCCCCCGCCCCGCGCCCAATTGATAGCAAGACTGCCTGGGTAGGCTTTGACGCCTACCGTTGCCGCCGACGGGAAACTGCAGCTCGTTTTCAAGCTGCCTTCTTTGGTCATGTGTTGATGGGAGAGCTTGCTCCACATCGCCACCATCTTGTCGGCCTGGGGCGACCAAGGTGCTGTCGGCGCAATGGGCGCGGCCACGACTCTCAGCGAGACTAAATAGAGGCAAGCGGACGAGGCCAGGAGCAGTGTTTTCACTAATGGATTCATCATGTACTCCGATAGGTTGTAGACGTTGTTCCAAACATGTATTGAACGCGTGCCGTTGCCGTAGTCGCCGGGCTTGTCGGACTTGGGCGGATGCTTGCCTCGGCGACGGCCAATTCCGGCGGTAGCGCCGCCGGAAATAGGCTCTGGATGAACGCGCAACGACCGCAGTTCAAATAAGTTCCTTGTTGCACATCGGTCGCCTCCGCTGGTGCGCACTCAGGGATGCTTGCGCCAGTTGGGAATCCGGGGGAGCACCGCCGAGTGCCAGACAGGATTCGCCAGACGAGGTGCCGTGTTGGGTCCCGTTGGACGACCCACAGGTGAACGCACCGGTGCGGCGTTTCCCTGCAAGCGTTTCATCGTGTAATGGTCCTCGAAGATCACGCGTCCGCCGTTGTGGCCGTAGTACTCACCTTCGACCGTGTCGCATTGATTGCTCGTGAATACTCCAGTGAAGGTGGCGAAGGTTTCAGGTTGACTGGGGTCGTGGAGATTGACGATCAGACGGTACTGCCTCCCGATCATTCGCACGAAGGCGTGACCCTCGACGCGGGAAGCGTTGGGCGTTGCACGATAGACGGTCACCGTTGCCTTGCCGTCGGTCGCAAACGGTATCGGCTGACGCTGCGAGCCGTTGGCCAGCCAGACGGGCCACGAACCGGAGAAGTCGCACCGTGCGCTGTTCGAAGCGCCGTTCCCGTTGACCGGATGTCCCTGCGGGGGAGGAGGATTGACCGGCTGGCCGCGCACGGGACCGAGGCACCGCACCTCGGCTGTGAACTGGCGGTGCTTGTCCGCCAAGCTTCCGTTGATGTCGTCGATTCCCCATCCGGAGTTGTCGTTGAAGCTTACGCCGTACGGGTGGCTAATCCGTTTGGTCACGGGGCCCTTCACGTCCTGGCAAATCGCGCGGTACCCGGCGTCGGAGATGGGTGTGGCGGTTAGCTTGCGGGAGAACGTACACAAAGGGGGATCCATGGTCAGGTATCCGACACCTGCACCCTTGTCGGTGACCGTGTTACCGGCTGCTGTTTTGAAGAGATAGGTGTCCACGAATAGCTCGACGTTCTCTATCTTGCGACAGCTCCCGAGAATGCCTGTCGGTTTCTCTGTGCGTGAGACCTTGAACACTACGGTGCGATTGCCAACGACGCTGCCGGAGTGGCCGACCGTGATGCGCAGCATTGGCGGCGTGACCGGCGCGACGCTTATAGTCGCCTTGGCATGAGCGGCACCTGTGGCCAGCAGGAACATAAAGGTTGCGCCTGTGATGCGAAGAACGCGTGGAACGAATGTGTGCCAGCGGAGCGGCGGCGATGCGGCGAATATGTTTGGAGAGATGATCATGTCGGACTCCTTGGTGATTCTGTCGACTGACTGACGCCATAGGCCTCAATGCCGGACGAAATTCTCCTGAACCTTGCGCGTGGTAAAGTCCGAATAGTGTTCTACCAGGCTGATATAATGGCAGTCGGGGCTCACCGTTCCTTCGGCATAACCCATAATGTTGCTGGTCTTGGCGTGACTGAATATCAGTACGGTGCGCGTTCTTGCGTCATAAGTCAGGAGTTCGTAGAGGTCGCCGCGCAAGCCTGACTCATCGATCTTGTATTCGAATAAGGTCGATTTTGGGGTATACAGCAGCGTCATGCGCTTTTTGCCCGTGGCGTAGGTATAAGGATTCTCCTTCCACACGCCGGCGAGGTTGCACGCTCCGCTTTTAGGGACACTCTTGGGCTCGGCACCGGGTTGCACACCGTGGCCGATCGGATCGTTGTAACAGCACTCTCCGTGGAACTGTGTCTTGCCGGATTGGGGAGAGGTGCCCCAATGAGGTGTGCCGCTGCTGTGTGCAGTGGCCATTGCGGGTAGTCCCAGAAGCAGGGCGCATAACAGGTACGGCAGGCGCGTTTCCATTTCGATTCCCCTTCGGTTTATCGGCGTTCCGGTTGTATACCGGACGCAAATTCTCAGGGCAACCACCGTGCCAGGATCACCGTTTTGACTCGTTCAATAACAATATCAACGGGTTGGAGGAAGATTCGCAGAATGTCTCTGGGCAGAAAAAAGTTCAGATTCGGAATAATTTCAATTTCGTAATATCACTAGCGCAGTTTGGATAATGGTATGACCCGCAATACGGCGCACGATGCCTGCTTTTAGCTTCGCTGAGCACTCTCCGCGCGCCGAATGATAAGCCGCAATTGCGGCCTCTCCCCATTGTTTAGGTCGATAAGAAACAGCCTGCTGTTGAATTGGCTGCCGTCGTGCGCTATTGCGTAGAATAGCTGCCCTATGCGACAGAGGAATGTCAGATGCGGATTTGGGCTCCCATCTTGCAGCCATTCGGTCTGGGACAGTTGCGGCAACAAGAGCGAGATGTGGTGAGCGATCAGATCGCCGTGCCGAAAGCCGAACAATTCTTCGGCGCTTTTGTTGCAGTCGTAGATCACGCCGTTTCGATCCAGGCTCAAGGCGGCAGGTTCTTCTCCGCCGGCATTAAGCGCGCCCGGCGTTCCCGGGTTTATGAGCGTTATGTCACGCCGTGTGGGCATGGTCATCTTGTGCCTCCTCGATATCGTGCCGGTTGAGCGCGACCAGCCGGCTTCGAGTCCTAGAGAACCGAGCTATCCCGATGTCGCCGTCGACACTGGCATGCCGATTGTTTCCGGCGTGGTTGATGCGGGCGTGAATCTGATTTTTGCCGCCAATGGCGCTATCGTTTCGCGGCCGATTGTTGCGCTGCTTCGGTCAACGCAGGCAATATTCCGTTGGCGTGGACCGCTCTCATCTGCGTGTAGCCTTAAATCCGAGGGCCGGAAACCGGCATGGCATTCGCGTTGCGTGGGCGAGCTACGGCGCCGCTTGGCGGCGTCATGGTCGCCAGGGTAACGCGCGGCAGGATGACTCCCTGCAATGCAGGAATCGCTGCGAGACGCCGGATCAACGTTCGGCTACTGCCGACCAGTCGCACTTGGTATCCCAAACGATGAGCGTGTCTGGCGAACATGGCCAATACCGACAATCCCCCGTCCGATACCGTGGTGACACGGCACATGTCCAGACAGTACTCCTGACAGGAGTCCGCAACATGCGCCAATATGTCGGTGAGTTCGTAGACCGTCGAAATCGCCAGCTGTCCCGACAATGTGATATGCAGCGTTCCATTCACCTGATGCGTTTTTATCATGAGGATTCTCCGCTTGGTGATTTTTATAGCGTTGCCGGCATATCGCCGGTGTTTCCCCTGCCGCTGGTTATGGGCCGTCCCTGGCATTGCTCTCCCGATCTATCGCTGAACTCCGGACTAGGGTTCGGGAACCATATTATGAGGTTGAAAAGTTGGTCAACATGGGTGGAACCCCGATAAATGTCTAGGGGAATATCACGGATAATGACTACAATTCATGCGCGAGCGAGTGGTAGCCGCCGAACCCGGCATACCGGCGCAGAACCGAATCCTCGATGATTCATTGACCGGAGAGAACGGGGTGCTGCTGCGTGAACGTCAACCAGACTAAAGCTGATCGAAAAGCTTGGCGCATCCTGATCGTGGATGACCACCCCCTGGTGCGGGTCGGCCTTGCCAGCCTGATAGAAGGAGAGTCGGACATGGATGTCTGCGCTGAGACGGGCGATATGCGCGAGGCACTGGAACTGGTTAGAACGACAGCTCCGGATTTGGTTACGATCGACCTGTCGCTTGCCGACGGTAACGGCCTGGAACTGGTCAAGCGTCTGCGCGCCTATGATGGTGCGATTAGGATTCTTGTCTGCTCGATGCACGACGAGGCACTTTTTGCGTATCGGGCATTGAAGGCCGGGGCGATGGGCTATATCGGCAAAGAGCAGGCTACCACGCACGTAATCGATGCCATTCGCCAAGTGCTCAAGGGCAAGATATGGCTGAGCGAGAATATGACCGAGCGAGCGCTTCAGGGTGTCGCTCATGGTGGTTCCGTCGCGAACCCGGCGACGATCGACGGCCTGAGCGACCGGGAGTTGGAGGTTTTCGGGTTAATCGGGCGTGGCATGGGGCCCTCGGAAATCGCCGAGCAGCTTCATCTCAGTGTCAAGACCATCGAAACGCACCGGGAAAATATCAAGAAAAAACTGAGTCTGCGTTCCGGTAGCGAACTGATTCGTCTTGCCATGCAATGGACCCTGGATCAGAGATGATGGCGGCGTATGCTGCGTCGTGTGCATTAGCGGGGCAGGATTATGATCAAACAGCGCTATTCCCCGACAACTGATGCGGAAGTGTCCGACCGTTTTTCAAGCGCGGGATCGGGCGCTCCCGCCACGTCCAATCTTCTGGCGGAAGATCTGCTGCGTGCTCAATACGAGCTGTTTCTGGCGCTGAGTCAGGTGCGCGATCTTCCTGAGACCCTGCGGTTGTGCCTGGAATCGGCGGTGCAGGTATCGTCGATGGATTGCGGCGGCATTTATTTGCGCGAAGATTCGGGTGGCTTGAGGATCGCACAGGTCTGCGGGCTGTCGGACGACTTCGTAGAAGCGGTCCGGTATTACCCGGAGGACGACTCCATTACTGCTGCGGTGATGGCCGGCGTACCGGCCTACCTGCAGTGTCCGGAACTCGAACCGCTGACCGAGGCGGGGCGGCGCGAGGGGTTGCAGGCTGTCGCCGTGATACCCATCCGCCACGACCAACGCATCATCGGTTGCCTGATCGTGGGCTCGCGTGCCATGGACGAGGTGCTCTTGCGCAGCCGATTGGCGTTGGAAGCCATCACCGCCACAGTCGGGTTGTTTATCCGCCAGGCACAGGCCGACGAAGCGTTGCGCAGCAGCGAGGCCCGTTTTTACGCCACCTTCGAGCAGGCTGCGGTGGGGCTGGCCCATGTCGCGCCCGATGGTCGCTGGTTAAGAGTCAATCGCAAGCTGTGCGGGATTGTCGGTTACAGCGCGGACGAACTGTTGTCGCTGACCTTTCAGGATATCACCTACCCGGAAGACCTCTTGATCAATCTCGATTCGGTGCGCAGGCTGCTCACTAGGGAGATAGATACCGCGTCGAACGAGAAGCGCTACGTGCGCAAGGACGGCGGGATCGTTTGGGTGAACGTGACGGTCACTCTGACCTGGAAGGCGAACGGTGAGCCGGATTACTTCATCGCGGTCATCGAGGACATACACGCACGCAAGCGGGCCACGGATGCGTTGCGACGGTTCTCGCGCGTAATCGAGCAGACCGCCAGCACCGTGGTCATTACCGATACGGAGGGTCTTATCGAGTACGTCAACCCACGCTTCTCAGAAACCACCGGCTACCCGGTGGAAGAAGTCATCGGCAGGCGACCGAATCTACTCAAATCGGCGTATACCTCGCCGGAGGAGTATTGCCGGTTGTGGCACACCATCAAGGGGGGCGAGGTATGGAAGGGTGAATTCCGCAACCGCCGCAAGGACGGCTCTTTGTACTGGGAATCCGCCATCATTTCTCCGGTACGTGACGAACGTGGCGAGATTACTCACTTCGTCGGTATCAAGGACGAAATCACCGAACGCAAGCTGGCGGAAGCGGCGCTCAAGGAGAGTGAAGCGGATCTGAAAAAGGCTCAGCGCATGGCCCATATCGGCAACGGTAAATGGGATTTGCGCACCGATATGACGAT
>DFMR01000158.1 GCA_002376325.1 Proteobacteria bacterium UBA3588
TACCGCCAGTATCGTCGCTCCGTCTGCGCCGCGCTCCACGGCGATCTCCACCTTGGGCGAGCCCGCTGTCGGCGCGTGGCGCAACGCGTTCTGGCACAGGTTCCACAGTATCTGGTGCAGGTGGCCCGTGTCGAACCGTACCGTCGCCGCGTCGTTTGGCGCGTGCAGAGCGACATCGGCCGGCGCGATCCCGCCGGTGCTGCAGAACTCGGCGATGAAGCGTTCCAGCCAGGGAACCAGCAGGAACGATTCCGGCGCCGACTCGCCGCGCCGCCCCAGCTGCAGTACGTTCTCGACGATGGCGTTCACCCGCCGCGACTGATCGAGGATGATCTGAATCAGGCGCGAGTCGCCGGGTTCCAGCGCCGGCGACTCGCCCAGCAGTTCGCCGGCGTGGCTGATGGCGCCCAGCGGGTTGCGGATCTCGTGGGCGATGCTGGCGCTCAGCCGGCCGAGCGAGGCCAGTTTGAGCTGTTGCACCTGCTGCGAGGCGGCCGCGGCATCTTCCAGGAAGATCAGGGTGGCGCCCTGGCGATCCTCGCCCAGCGGCATGAAACGCGGCAGGATCGGCTGCTGCGGGTTGTTCAGCTCCAGTACCTGGGCGCTGCCGGTCCGGCCCACCCGCCAATCGGTCAGTTGCTGGTACAGCTCCGGGGCCATGTTGTAGAGATGCATCTCCTGCGCCGCCGCGCCGCCGAGCCGGGCGCGGGCCGTGCTGTTGGTGAGGCGGATGTGGTTCTGGCCGTCGACCACCAGAATGCCGGTCTGCAGATTCTCGATGATGTACTGGGCCAGCTGCGCCATGTTGGCCAGGTCGATGCCGCGGCGGGCGGCGAGCGCCTCGCTTTCGCGGATGCGCCGCGCCAGGGTGTGGGCCAGGACCGCGGTGGCGAACAGGGTGGCGCCGAGCATGCCGGCCTGGGTGTAGCTGATCTGCGCATTGGGTCCGCTCAGCAGCAGGTAGGACTGCTCCACCAGCAGGGCGATGGTGGCGATGGCCGCGAACAGCCCGGCGGTGCGTCCCACCGTGAGTAGCCCGCCGGCCGCGATGGTGACCACCAGCAGCATGCCGAGACCGCTTTCGATGCCGCCGCTGGCGTGCATCAGCACGGTGATGAACAGGATGTCGCCGATGACCTGGAGCTGGACCTGGGTCGGCAATGCAGGCCGCTGGCGCGACACGCCGCTGCCGGCCAGCAGGCTGAAGGCGACGTAGGCGTAGCTGGTCCAGGCAAACAGATGCGGGGCGTAGCCGCCGAAGGGTGGGGGCAGGTCGCCGGTGATGACCAGCACCGCGAACAGGCCCGCCAGGATCAGGCGGTAGATGGCGTAATAACGCAGCGGCCTCCAATTGGTGAGCGCCGCTTCGGCTCGTCGCTCCGGCGGCGCGGCGGCGGGGCTAGCCATGGCGGCTGCGCGCATCGCGGTGGGCGTTGCTGCAGTAATAGCGTCCATCGGCCCTGACTGCCTCGGACTCAGGTACGTGCAGGCCGCAATAGGCGCACTTGACCATCTGCTCGATCGCTCCCCCTGCGCGTTTGGACGGCCGGCCCGGCTGGCTCGGCCGGTTCAGCCAATCCTTCAGCGCCGAGAAGACGATCCAGAAGATAACGGCGATAATCAGCAGGCGTATAAGACCCATCAGGTGCAACCATCATTGTGAATAGTGTGGCCGATTCTACCGGTGCCGGCCGGCTGCGGCCAGCAAACGTCTTTTGCCATGGCGCGGGCTTTCCTCCAAAATACCCGATCTTCGATGCAATGGCCGGACAAGGCGACGAGAGACGATGAACCTCCACGAATATCAGGCGAAAGAGTTGTTCGGCCAGTACGGCATCGCGGTGCCGCAGGGACGGGTGGTCGCCAGCATCGGCGAGGCCGAGCGCGCGGTGCAGACCGTGGGCGGCAGGCGCTGGGTGGTGAAGGCGCAGGTCCACGCCGGCGGCCGCGGCAAGGCCGGCGGCGTCAAGCTGGTGGACGGCGTCGATGCGCTGAAACAGGCGGTCGACGGTCTGCTCGGCAGCCGCCTGGTCACCCATCAGAGCGGTGCGGCGGGGCAGCCGGTCAACCAGGTGCTGGTGGAGGGGACCTGCGACATCGCCCGCGAACTCTATCTCGGCATGGTGGTGGATCGCGCCCGCCAGCGCGTGGTGTTCATGGCCTCCAGCGCCGGCGGCATGGATATCGAAGAGGTGGCCGCGACCGCGCCGGAGCGGATCATGACGGTGGCCATCGACCCGGTGGCCGGCCTGCAGCCCTATCAGTGCCGCCAGGTGGCCTTCGGGCTCGGCCTGCAGGGCGAGCAGGTGAAAGGACTGGGCGTGATGATGTCGGGTCTCTACCGGCTGTTTTCCGAACGCGACGCCAGTCTGGTGGAGATCAATCCCCTGGTGGTGACCCACGACGGCGGCCTGATGGCCCTGGATGCCAAGATCAATATCGACGAGAACGCCCTCTACCGCCAGCCCGCCCTGGGCGAACTGCGCGATGCGAGCCAGGAGGACGAGCGCGAGTACCGCGCCCAGCAGCACGGCCTGAACTACGTGCGCCTGGACGGCAACATCGGCTGCATGGTCAACGGCGCCGGCCTGGCCATGGCCACCATGGACCTGATCCAACTGCACGGCGGCGCACCGGCCAACTTCCTCGACGTGGGCNNTCGGCCCCAACTGCCCCGGCGTCATCACCCCCGGCGAGTGCAAGATCGGCATCATGCCCGGCGCCATCCATCGGCCCGGCCGCATCGGCATCGTCTCCCGTTCCGGCACCCTGACCTACGAGGCGGTGCACCAGACCACCGGGGCCGGTCTGGGCCAGTCCACCTGCGTCGGCATCGGCGGCGACCCGATCCAGGGACTCAACTTCGTCGACGTGCTGTGTCTGTTCGAGAACGACCCGCAGACCGAGGGCATCATCATGGTCGGCGAGATCGGCGGCAGCGCCGAGGAGGAGGCCGCCGAGTTCATCGGCAGGCACGTGAGCAAACCGGTGGTCGCCTACATCGCCGGCGTCACCGCCCCCGAGGGCAAGCGCATGGGCCACGCGGGCGCCATCATTGCCGGCGGCAAGGGGACGGCGGAAGAGAAGTTCGCCGCCCTGGACGGGGCCGGTGTCCACGTGGTGCGCTCGCCTGCGGCGATGGGGCAGCGCATGGCGGCGCTGTTGAAGTAGCGGACAGAACGATTTTCACCGCAAAGGGCGCAAAGAGGATGAGTGTGAAAAAACGGGTTGCATCGACGGCTTATGGGCGGGTTGCCGGGTTGACGGCAAATATCCGTCGATTGGCTGCCTGGCCTTCCATGCGTCGTCGCGCCTTCGCGCTGGATCGTGCGTCTCGATGACCATCCTGCGCGTCGCTCTGGCCCAATTGAATCTGCTGGTCGGTGACGTCGACGGCAACGCCGAGCGGGTCATCGCTGCGGCGCAGCGGGCGCGCGACGAACTGCGCGCCGATGCGGTGCTGTTTCCCGAGCTGAGCCTCACCGGCTATCCCCCCGAAGATTTGCTGCTGCGTCCCGGACTCCACTTGCGCGTGTTGCGTGCGCTGGAACGGGTGAAGCAACGGGTGAGCGGGATCACGCTGGTGGTCGGTCTGCCGCACCAGGCGGCCGGCGGCAGCTATAACGCCGCGGCGGCGATTCGCGACGACGCGCTGCTCGGTATCTATCACAAGCAGCATCTGCCCAATTACAGCGTGTTCGACGAAAAGCGCTATTTCGCCGCAGGCGGCGAAGCGTGCGTGGTGCCGATCAACGGCGTGCCCGTCGGCATCACCCTTTGCGAGGACATGTGGCATCCGGGACCGGCGGCGCAGGCGGCGGCGGCCGGTGCGCGCCTGCTCTTCAATCTCAACGCCTCGCCCTACCACATCGACAAGGGGCTGGAGCGCGAGGAGGTGCTGCGCAAGCGCGTCGCCGAATGCGGCCTGCCGGTGGCCTATGTCAATCTGGTGGGCGGCCAGGACGAACTGGTATTCGACGGCGGCTCGTTCGTGATGGACGCCGGCGGCGAAGTGACCCAACGCGCCGCCGTATTCGAGGAGGCGCTGATCCTGGCCGAATTCGACCTCGAAGGCGAACAGCTCCGGCCGCGGCCTGCCGCGTGCGCCCCGGTGCTGCCGCTGGAGGCCAGCGTCTACCGGGCGCTGGTGCTGGGGGTGCGCGACTATATCGAAAAGAACGGTTTTCGCGGCGTGGTCATCGGTCTGTCCGGCGGCATCGATTCGGCCCTGACCCTGGCGGTGGCGGTGGACGCCATCGGGGCGGAACGGGTGGAGGCGGTGATGATGCCGTCGCGCTACACCGCCGATATCAGCCGCGACGATGCGGCCATCGAGGCGCAGACGCTCGGCGTCCCCTACAGCGTGATCAGCATCGAACCGCTGTTCGACGCCTTTCTCGACAGCCTCAAGGGCGAATTCGCCGGTGCGCCGTCCGATGCCAGTGAAGAGAATATCCAGGCGCGCTGCCGCGGCGTGCTGCTGATGGCCATCAGCAACAAGAAGGGCAAGATGGTTCTCACCACCGGCAACAAGAGCGAAATGGCGGTCGGTTACGCCACCCTCTACGGCGACATGGCCGGCGGTTTCGACGTGCTGAAGGACGTGCCCAAGACCCTGGTGTTCCGTCTCGCGCAGTACCGCAACGGCATCGCGCCGGTGATCCCGCAGCGGGTCATCGACCGGCCGCCGTCGGCGGAACTGGCGCCGGATCAGAAGGACAGCGACTCGCTGCCGCCCTATCCGGTGCTCGATGCCATCCTCGAACGCTACGTCGAGCGCGATCAGTGTTTGGAAGAGATCGTCGCGGCGGGTTACGATGAGCCGACGGTGCGGCGGGTGCTGCGCATGGTCGATCGCAACGAATACAAGCGGCGCCAGGCGGCCCCGGGGGTGCGTATCACGCGCCGCGCCTTCGGCCGCGACCGGCGCTACCCCATTACCTCCGGCTACGGCAAGTCGGATACCGGAAACAAAGGTTAACCATCAGAAGGGAGCCACAATGAAAAAAATCGAAGCCATCATCAAACCCTTCAAGCTCGACGACGTGCGTGAGGCGCTGTCGGAGATCGGAGTGGCCGGCATGACCGCCACCGAGGTCAAGGGGTTCGGGCGCCAGAAGGGGCATACCGAGCTCTACCGTGGCGCCGAGTACGTGGTGGATTTTCTGCCCAAGGTGAAGATCGAAGTGGTGGTCAACGACGATCAGACCGAAGCCTGCATCGACGTCATCACCAAGGTCGCTCGTACCGGCAAGATTGGCGACGGCAAGATATTCGTCAGCAATGTCGAGCGCGTGGTGCGCATCCGCACCGGTGAAGAGGGACCGGAGGCGGTTTGAATCAGGGCAAGAGGACAGGTACGAGGGACTAGGGGCTAGGGACGAGGGGATGAGTGCGCCGGACGGCGCACGCTATTAACAGGCTGCTGAAAAACTCCCTCTCCCTCAGGGAGAGGGTTGGGGTGAGGGAAGAGAATTGGCGTAAGTCATTGATTTTTGATCCCCTCATCCTGTCCTTCTCCCTGGGGGAGAAGGGACGAATACCTTTTTCAGCAACCTGTTAATGATTTTGGTATGAGCGTAGCGAATACATTCCCTCGTATCTCGTATCTCGTAT
>DFMR01000078.1 GCA_002376325.1 Proteobacteria bacterium UBA3588
CTTGATGTCGGGGATCAGGAGCTTCGGTTTGCGGGTGAGGGCCGGGAAGATGCGGTCGATGGTGCGATACCAACCGGCCGGTGACTTCTGCGCGCAATGGCGGGCGGCGATCACCTCTTTGCGTGCTTCGAGGTAGCGACGCAATCGGGGGTAGGCGTTGAGATCGACCAGCCCGCCTTGGTCAGCGAACGGGTTGATGACGCCCTGACCGCGCCAGTGGACTTCGCCGCTCTGGATGTCGCGCGTTGTGGCAAGCGGGAGCTTGCGGTCCGGTTCCACGTCGAGGGCTTCGAAGTCGCCGATGAAGGTCTTGTCGGCCCCAGTCGCGACGCCGATGCCGACTTTGCAGCCGGCCTCTTCGAGGGTGGGGTAGGCCTGCTCCAGGCGGCGGATGAGGGCCATCTGGTCCGATGATTCGAGCAGCCAGGGTTCGTCGCCCTGGGCCACGCAGGCGAGTTCGCGCACCTGGCCGTTCGCGGGCAACGCCTCCGCCGTCAACTCCTTCGCCAGCGCGGTGAGCGCGGCGGTGTCGATGGGCGGGCGATGGGCGATGCGGGTGGTTCCGGTCGCTTCCCGGCCGATGACGGTGATGGCCGGATAGGCGATCACGTCGCTGTGGAAGGCCGGGGTGTCCACCATGTCCACGTAGACCTTGAGGTGGAAGCGGCTGGCGACCAGTTCGCGGAGCGGACCGCCGTAGCGGTTTTTCATCCAGCGATCGGCACAGATGAAACCCAGGTTGCCCTTCTCGGCGAGCAGCGACAGGGAGCGTTCGATGAAGGGAACGTAGAGATCGGCCCGGTCATAAAGGGTCGGGTAGCGGCTGCGGTATTCGGCCAGCAAAGGCGCGGGAATCAACTCCTGGCGCACATAGGGCGGGTTGCCGGCGATCACGTCGAAGGCGCCCTCCAGGGGCACGAGCAGGAAGTCATCTTGTACCAGCCAGCGATCGGCGAGGGTCACGGCGGCGCGGGCGGCGATGCCTTCGCGTCGGAGCAGCTGGATGAGCGCGTCGCGGGTGGCGGCAAAGGTGTCGCGATGGAGTTCGACGGCGCGCACCGCGTTGCCGAGTTGGTCTACGACAGCTTGGCCATCGGATGCGCGCCATGCGGCAAGCAGACGACGAACCGCGGCGAGGAGAAACTCGCCGCCACCGAAGGAGGGTTCGAGAAAACGCAGCCGGTGAAGCGGCCGGTCGGCGGTGTAGCCGGCGAGGTCGAGAATGAAGTCCACCACCTCGGCGCGGGTGAAGATCGCTCCGCGGGCCTCGATGCCGCTTTGACTCGCCAGTGCCTCCACGGCAGCAGCGACCGTCGGCGATGCCCGGCCGGGCTGCGAGAAGATATCGAGGCGAAGCTGGGATGATACCAAGAGACGCAACTCCTTGTATTTTCTCGGAAGTCGGTTGGGGACAACCGCATCACTATACCCATCCCACGGGAAGGACGGTAGGCCCTGCCCCTCTTCGCCCGCTGCGGAGCGCGCGAGGTCAGATATCCTTATTGCCTTTCCTTGAACTAATCGTGAGAAAACCGGGAACGTACCACTGATTTCCGGGCTAAATACCTGTACTCAAACACCGCTTCTAAGCAGCGAGTTCACGCAACACATCGGGCCGTTTTTTGGCGATAGCGATGAGGGTCTTCGCGGCACCGGAAGGTTCGCGCCGGCCCTGCTCCCAATCTTGCAGTGTGCGTACTGAAACACCCAGCAAGGCGGCAAATTGCGATTGTGACAGCCCAACCTTGAGGCGCGCTTCGGCGACCGGCGATACGTCGATACGGTTACGCCTTGTTGTAGATCTGCGCACCGGAGCGCTTGAACTCCACCGCCTTCTCTTCCATCCCCTTTTGCAGCGCGGTCTCTTCGGCGAGGCCCTGCTTGGCCGCATATTCGCGCACGTCCTGGGTGATCCGCATCGAACAGAAGTGCGGACCGCACATGGAACAGAAGTGGGCCACCTTGGCCGACTCCTTGGGCAGGGTCGCGTCGTGGTACTCCTCGGCCCGCTCGGGATCGAGACCGAGGGCGAACTGGTCGGCCCAGCGGAACTCGAAGCGCGCCTTGGACATGGCGTTATCCTGCAACTGGGCGCCTGGGAATCCCTTGGCCAGGTCGGCGGCGTGGGCGGCGATCTTGTAGGTGATGATCCCTTCGCGCACGTCCTCCTTGTCGGGCAGGCCGAGGTGCTCCTTCGGCGTGACGTAGNNTCTTCCTCGATGGACGAGGTGACGGCGGAGTTGCCGATGTTGGTGTTGATCTTGGTGCGGAAGTTGCGGCCGATAATCATCGGCTCCAGTTCCGGGTGGTTGATGTTGCACGGGATCACGGCGCGGCCCGCAGCCACCTCGCTGCGCACGAACTCGGGAGTGACCTCGTCGGGAATGTTGGCGCCCCAGGCGTGACCCTGGTGCTGACGCAGCAGCTTGGCGTAACGCGCATCGCGGCGCAGCTCATCCAGGCGCAGGTTCTCGCGGATGGCGATGTACTCCATCTCCGGCGTGATCAGCCCGGCGCGGGCGTAGTGCATCTGGGTGACATTCTTGCCGGCCTTGGCGCGGCGCGGCCGGCGGATGTGCTCGAAGCGCAGGTGCGCCAGTGCGGGGTCGTCCTGGCGCTGGCGGCCGAATTCGGAGCTGGGTCCGGCCAGCAGTTCGGTATCGCCGCGTTCTTCGAGCCACGGCTCGCGCATCGGCGCCAAGCCTTTGAGAAGGTCGACGCGGGCGTCCGGTTCGGTGTAGGGGCCGGAGGTGTCGTAGACCGGGATCGGGGGATTCTCCTCGGCGCCGAACATCATCGGGGTGTCGTCCTGGACCACCTCGCGCATACCCACGCGCAGGTCCGGGCGCGAGCCTTCGATGTAAATCTTGCGTGACTTGGGAAACGGCTTGGTCACCGCCTCGGAAAGCTGGGCGGTTTTCTTGAGGAACTCGTCAGGAATGGCGCTCATGGGCGGCTCCTAGTAGCGGTGTGCGACAGGAAAAGGAGCGCCGGAGGCACCGCTTCCCTACGCCGGCACGACCCGGATCAGGTTCAAGGGTATGTCTCAGCAACGGCCGCGGCCGCCGCACCCCTAGCAGTAGATGGGTAAAGGTATATGAAAGGTATCCCAGTTGCAAGGTAAGTCTTTGGCGCGGTTGGCATATTCGCTACAAAACATGACATTTCTTTGCGCCTTGCGCGCTTGTTCATGGGTTATAAAAGGGGTAGGCTTCGCTGACCAAGCGGTCAGCAGCGGTATTTATAGGCATTCCGGCGGCAGCAACAAGCATCAGAGGCAGAGAAACCCCCATGGCCGATATGAATTTCGAGCAGGCGCGCCACAATATGGTCGAACAGCAGATCCGCACCTGGGCGGTGCTGGACCAGCAGGTGCTCGACGTGGTGATGCGCACGCCGCGCGAAGAGTTCGCGCCGCCGCAGTACCGCAGCCTCGCCTTCACCGACATGGAGATCCCGCTGGGCTACGGTCAGGCAATGATGCCGCCGCGGGTCGAGGCCCGTATCGTACAGACGCTGGCGGTGCGGCCGGAAGACACCGTGCTGGAGATCGGCACCGGCAGCGGCTATCTGGCCGCGCTGCTGGCGCGGCTGGCGCGCCACGTCTACAGCGTCGAGATCTATCCGGAACTTAAGAACACCGCCGAGCGGCGCCTGGCGGCCCACGGCATCGATAATGTCACCGTGGAGCTGGGCGACGCCGCCAACGGCTGGCCGCAGCACGGCGACTACGACGTCATCGCGGTCACCGGTTCGATGCCGGTATTGCCGCCGGCGCTGCAACAGAGCCTCAAGCCGGGCGGACGCCTGTTCGTCGTCGTCGGCGACGCCCCGGCGATGGAGGCGCTGTTGATCACCCGCGTCGGCGCCAACGAATTCAGCTGCGAGAGTTTGTTCGAGACCGTTGTCACGCCGCTGGTGAATGCGCCGCAGCCGCAACGATTCGCACTGTAGTGCGCACAACCCGCGCAACCGGCTGCGCCAGGCGGCGTGCAATCCGCTATTTTTAGTGAGGTCCGGGATGGCGGGAACGAAAAATCAGAACGGCGCTCTTCGGGCTGCTTGATCCCCTCGTTCCACGTCACCATCATATTGGCATTTCCCAATACATCATTAGTGAACCGACAATTAAGGGATAACCTAGCAATGGCTAACTCCGTAGCGCGAATACTCGCCATCGCACTGCTGCTTGGCGGCAGCGCGGCAGTCCATGCCGAAAATCTGCAAGACGTCTACAACCGCGCACTCCAGAGCGATCCGCAGCTGCGCGCCGCCGAGCAGGCGCACCTGGCAGCCCTTCAGGCCAAACCGCTGAGCCACGCCGGACTGCTGCCCCAACTCAATTTCACGGCGCAGACGCAGTGGAACGATGAGGACATCAAGAAAAGCAGCAATCCCGGTTTCTATGTGCCCGGAACCAAACAGTACAACTCCTCCAGTTATTCGCTGAACCTGACACAGGTAATTTACAACCACGCAACCTTCGTCAAGCTGAAGCAGGCCGACGCCTCCATCGCGCAGGCCGACGCCCAGTACGGCAGCGCCCAGCAGGATCTGATCGTGCGTACCGCACAGGCCTACTTCAACCTGCTGGCGGCCCAGGACAGACTGGATTTCGCCCAGGCCGAGAAGAGCGCCATCGCGCAGCAGCTGAAACAGGCGCAGGCACAATTCCAGGTGGGCCTCTCCGCCATCACCAACGTGCGCGAGGCGCAGGCCGGCTACGACGGCGCCGTGGCCCAGGAGATCGTGGCCAAAAACCAGGTCGACACTGCGCGCGAAGCGCTGCGCGAGATCACCGGCCAGACCGACCGCGACCTCGCCGTCGTGCCGGACAATATCCCGCTGGTGAGTCCCATCCCCGACAACATCGATAAATGGGTCAGCACCGCCTTGCAGCAAAACCTGCAGCTGCTGGCCGCCGAAGCGGCCACCAACGTGGCACAGCAACAGATGAATCTGGCGGAGGCCGGCCACTACCCGACCCTCGGCATCGTCGGCAGCCACAACTATTCCGATACCCTACATTCGCCGGGCGTCGGTCTGCAAACCGACAGCAATGTACTCGCCCTGCAGCTGAACGTGCCGCTGTACTCCGGCGGCGCAGTCAGCGCCCAGGCACGCCAGAGCACTTATCTCTACTCCCAGGCCCAGGACAGCGAAGACCAGACACGGCGCGCAGTGGTGCGTTCCGCCCGCGACGCGTTCATGGGCGTAACCGCCGGCATCAGCACGGTGCAGGCACGCAAACAGGCGCTGATCTCCGCCCAGACTGCACTCGAAGCGACCCAGGCAGGCTTCAAGGTGGGCACCCGCACCGCGCTGGACGTGCTCAACGCGCAGCAGACGCTGTTCGGCGCACAGCGTGACTACGCCCAGTCGCGCTACGACTACATCATGGCGACGCTGACACTGAAGCAGGCCGCGGGCATCCTGTCGGCGGCCGACGTGACGCAGATCAACAGTTGGCTGCACTAAGGCGCTTGGCGTGAGCCCGTCGCAGCTATGCAGTGCGGATACCAGTCAGCTGGTCGTTATCGACGTGCAGACACGGCTGGCGGGCGCGATGCCCGCCGCGGCACGCGAGCGCGTGCTGAAGAACAGCGCCGTCCTGTTACAGGCCGCCGCGCTGCTGCAGGTCCCCGCCATCGCCACCGAGCAGTATCCCAAAGGACTGGGCGCCACCGAAGAGACACTGGCGAACCACTTCGCCGATCGCGTGGACGTGGTGAGCAAGACCTGCTTCGCCTGTAGCGGCGCCGAAGGATTCAACCGGATACTGGAGGCCGGCCAGGGGCGCCACCAGACGATTATCGCCGGCATGGAATCGCATGTCTGCGTGCTGCAATCGGCGCTGGAGTTGCAGGCCCGCGGCTACCGGGCCTTCGTGGTGGAGGATGCGGTCTGTTCGCGCAGCGAGGCCAATCACCTCAACGCCATGGCACGCCTGCGCCAGGCCGGTATCGCAGTCACCAACACCGAATCGGTACTGTTCGAATGGCTGCGCGACGCGAGCCATCCGCAGTTCAAGGCAATCTCCGCTCTGATCAAATAACAGGACTCGTCGGCAGAATTTGCGCGCCGTTGCCGTCGGCCCGATAGAGCGTAGCGACATCGAACGGAGCTTGCCGGACACCGCTGCGCTAAGTCCGGCCTACCTTGCTATTCAACAAAACGGGTCCGCAATTGAATGCCCATAGACGAAAATAAAACGACCGGATTGGACTTATCCTTATCGGCATGGATTTGCGTTCATTTGCGAACCCGCGGATTCTTGCCGATAGCCCACATATCCTCTGCGACCTCTGCCTCTGCGCGGTGAAAATAGGATTCCTGACATGAGCCAGTCCCCCTTTCCCGAAGCCGCCCCCGATTTCAGCGACCCGCTGGGGCTGCTGCGCGCCTGCCACGGCCGCATCGAACAGCACTGCGCGACCCTGCGCAAGCTGGTGCCGCATCTGCGCGAGCAGGGGCTCGACGACGAGGCGCGCAATGCGATGCGCAACATCCACCGCTACTTCACCAGCGCCGGCCAGTTGCACCACCAGGACGAGGAACAGGATCTGTTTCCGCGCTTGGCGCGCCAGTCGCTGAAACTGGCCGACCTGATCCACGGCCTGCGCCAGGACCACGAGAAGATGGAGGCGCTGTGGAAACAGCTCGAACCGCTGCTCGCCCGCCCCGATCACATCGACGACAAAGAAGCGTTCGCCGCGCTGGTCGACGCGTTCACCGCCCTCTACCATGCGCATATCGCGCGCGAAAACGAGGAGCTGCTGGAGCTGGCGCACCACATTTTCAGCGGCGACGAGTTGAAGAAGCTCGGCAACCGCATGGCCGAACGGCGTGGCGTCCGCATCAATCCTTTGTGAGGGTTCGGGTCGCTAACATGGCATAATGGCGCGGCTTGCATCGCACGCCGCTGACCATGAACCAGGACGACAACCGCTTCCATCCCGGCCGCTTTCTTGCCCCGCGCCACTGGCCCACGTGGCTCGGCCTGGGGCTGCTGCGCCTGTGCGCGCTGTTGCCCTATCCGCTGCTGCTGCTGCTGGGCGACGCCGTCGGCCTGCTGATGTACGCGCTGGTGGCGCCGCGGCGCCACGTGGCGCGCACCAACATCCGCCGCTGCTTTCCCGAACTGGACGCCGCGGCACGCGAACGTCTGGTGCGCGCCACCTTCCGCTCCGCGGCCATCTCCATCTTCGAAAACGCCATTTCGTGGTGGGGCAGCGACCGGCGCATGCGCCGCCTCTACCGCATCGAGGGACTGGAGCACTACGAAGCGGCGCGCGCACGGGGCAAGGGGATCATCCTGCTCGGCGGCCACTACACCACCCTGGAGATCAGCGGCCGTTTCCTCGCCTACCATGTGGCGGGCCTGCAACCGATCTACAAGCGCGCCCACAACCCGCTCTACGAGGCGCTGATGTCGGCCATGCGCAAGCGGCTGTTCGACGACCTGCTGCTCAACACCGACATGCGCACCATCGTGCGCAACGTGAAGGCAGGCAAGGTGGTGTGGTACGCGCCGGACCAGGACTTCGGCCGCGAACGCTCGGTGTTCGCGCCGTTCATGGGGGTGGCCACCGCCACCCTCACCACCACCGCGCGGCTGGCCCGGCTCACCGGCGCGCCGGTGGTCCCCTACTATTCGGAGCGCCTGCCCGGTGCCCAAGGCTATTTGATCCGGCTGCTGCCGCCGCTGGAAAATTTCCCCAGCGGCGACGACGTGGCCGACGCCACCCTGGCCAATGCCGTGCTGGAACGGCAGGTACGTGCGGCGCCGGCACAATATCTGTGGATCCACCGCCGCTTCAAGACCCGGCCGGAAGGCGAACCCGACCTGTACCGGCGCCGCTGATCGTGGAACCGCGCCGCACACCCCGCCCCCACCCGAGCTACCGGCTGCTGTTGGCGCTGCTCGCTCCGCTGCTGCTCGGCTACACCGCGTGGCAGGCATTGCGCGAGCGCTCGCTGCGTTACCTGCGCGAACGCTGCGGTTTCTTTCGCCCGGCAGCGGCGCAACGGCCGCTATGGCTGCATGCCGCCTCGGTGGGCGAACTCAATGCGGCGCTGCCGCTGATCGCAGCGCTGCTGGACAAGACGCCGGCGCCAGCGCTGCTGGTGACGACCGCCACCCCCAGCAGCGCCCGGCTGGCCGCGCACAAACTGCCGCCGCAGGTTTCCCATGCCTTCCTGCCGCTGGACTTCGCGGGTGCGATCGAGCGCTTCCTCGCGCACTTCACGCCCCGCTGCGCCGTGGTGATGGAGACCGAACTGTGGCCCAACCTGTTCGCCGCCTGCGCGCGCCGCGCCATCCCGCTGTGCATCGTCAACGGCCGGCTGTCCGGGCGCACGCTGCACGCACCCGCCTGGCTGCGGCACCGCTACCGCGACGCCCTGGTCGATGTCGGCGCGATCCTCGCCCGCTCCGAGGCGGACCGCGACGGCTTCCTCGCGCTGGGGGCCGTAGCGGAACGGGTGCAGGTGATCGGCAACATCAAGTTCAGCGCGGCGCTCGGCGCCAGCGCAGATGCCGCGGCGCTGCCGCGCCCCTATGTGCTGGCGGCGTCGACCCGCGACGGCGAGGAGTCGTTGCTGCTCCAGGCGTGGCAGGCGACGGAACACGGCGACCGGCTGCTGGTGATCGTGCCGCGCCATCCCAAGCGGCTGGCGCAGATACTCAGGTCACTGCCGCTGCCGCGGGCGCAGATCGCCGTGCGCAGTGCCGACGAGCGGATCACCGGGCAAACGGCGGTCTATGTCGCCGATACCTTCGGCGAACTGGCGGCCTTCATCGCCGGTGCCGAACTGGTGTTCGTGGGCGGGTCGCTGGTCCCTAGAGGCGGGCAAAACGTGCTGGAGCCGGCGGCACTGGGCAAGGCCATCGTATTCGGGCCGCACATGGAGAACTTCGCCGACGAGGCGCGCCTGCTGCTGGCACACGATGGGGCGTTCCAGGTGGGCAATGCGTTGGCGCTGGCCACCGCCCTGACGGCGCTGCTGCAAGCGCCGCAGCGCTGCGCGCAACTCGGCGCCAACGCGAAACAGGTGGTGGAGAGCCGGCGCGATACGGCGCAGCGCTATGCGGAGGCCGTCAGCGCACTGTGCGGACCGTAGCCCGCCAGCAGCGCCTGCCAATCCTCTTCGCGAAAGGCAAAATCGATGGCGTCGTTGTAAAGTTTGCGCAACGAGCGCAACAACCGTTCGAGATTACGCCGCCGCCAGGCGCCGTCGGCCCGCAACCTTCCGCGATCGAAGTCGATGAGAAACACCTCGTCACCGCTCAGCAGGATGTTGTGGGCGTTGAGATCGGCGTGATACAGCCCCGCGTCGTGAAACCGGCGCAGACAGTGGCCGATGGCCTGCCACTGCGCCACATCCAACGCGTTGCCGGCCAACGCCTGGGCCAGCGAACGCGCCGCCGGAATACGCAGGGTGATGAGGTCCGCGCGGTACCAGAGGCCATGGTGCTCCACCCGCGCCGCCACCGGACGCGGCACCGGCAGTCCGCGGACATACAATTCGGCGGTGAGATGCCATTCGCGCCAGGCGCGGGTACGCTGCAGTCCGGTCCACAGGTAATGGTCGCGGATGAAGCGCCCCGGTAGCCCGCCGCGGCGGTAGTGGCGCAACACATACTCGTGCGCGCCGTCGCGCAGGAACACCGCCTCGCCACGACCGCGGGCGCCGCCGCTGAGCTGGCCGCGCCGCGCCCAGGCGGAGGCATCGAACAACTCCGGCTCCGCTTGGACCGGGAGTTCCGCATCATATAGGATGTGGCTTTCGCCGCTCTGGGTTTGAATGGGTTTCATGCCTCAACTACCGCTTACCGCGCCGCCGCAAAGTCTCTGTATCCTGCGCCTGTCGGCCATCGGCGACATCAGCCACACCCTGCCGGTGGTGCGCACCCTGCAGGCACGCTGGCCGCAGACGCGGTTCACCTGGATCATCGGCAGGACCGAATACGGACTGGTCGGCGACATTCCGGGCATCGACTTTATCATCTTTGACAAGGCGCGGGGATGGCATGCCTACGCCGATGTGCGCAGGGCACTGCGCGGCCGCCGCTTCGACGTGCTGCTGCACATGCAGATGTCGCTGCGCGCCAGCCTCGTCAGCCTGCTGGTGCGGGCGCCGCTCAAACTGGGTTTCGACCGCGCGCGGGCCAAGGATCTGCAATGGCTGTTCACCAACGCCCACATCGCCCACCGCCCCGCCCAGCACGTCATCGACAGCCTGTTCGGCTTCGCCGAGACGCTGGGCGTCACCGACCGGGAGCTGCGCTGGGAGATCCCGATCCCCGAGGCGGCGCGCCGCTTCGCCGCCGAACGGCTGCCGGGCGAGCAGCCGACGCTGCTGCTCAGCCCCTGTTCCAGCAAGGACCACCGCAACTGGACCGTGGCGGGCTACGCCGCCGTCGCCGACTACGCCATCGAGCGGCACGGCATGCGGGTGGTGCTGAGCGGCGGGCGCCGCGCCGTCGAACGCGAGTACGGCGACGCCATCAAGGCACGGATGCGCCACCCGGTTCTCGATCTGATCGGCGCCTCCGATCTGAAACAGTTGCTGGCGCTGTTGGAGCGCAGTACGGTGTTGCTGTCGCCGGACGCCGGACCCGCCCATCTGGCGACCGCGGTCGGTACGCCGGTGATCGGACTGTATGCCTGCACCAACCCCGATCGCGCCCGCCCCTACTTGAGCGGCCGGTGGGTGGTAAACCGCTATCCCGAGGCGGTGCAGCGCCGTTACGGCAGGAGCGCCGATGAACTGCCATGGGGCAGCCGGGTGCGCGAGCGCTGGGCGATGGAACTAATAACCCCGGACGCCGTCTACCAAAGGTTGGACGCCGTGATGTCCGCCACGGCCGCGCCGCCGGAACAGGACCGGCCGCAGGGGATGCCTATACCGGGCGGGGCCGCATGACGCGGGCCTTACGATAACAAAGCGAGTCTGTTTTTATGCACATGCCGAGATACCTAGCCGCCTTCCTCAAGGCGCTGCTGTTGCTGTTCTTCGTCGCGTTTCTGGGCAAGACGGCCTTCTTCCTCTATCACCGCGAGCTATTCGACCGGCTCTCCGATAGCGGCGCGCTCTACGCGCTGATATGGGGCTATCGCTTCGACCTCGCCCTGGCGGCTGCACTGGCGCTGGTCGCCTTCTTCGGCGCCTATCTGCTGCATCGACTGCTGCGCCTGTCGTTCGAACGGACCCTGGGCTGGCTCACCTTCGCCGCCTGTGCCCTGGTCGTCGTCATCCATGGCGCCGACGCTCTCTACTACCCCGAAGCCGGCCGCCATCTCGGCTACGAACTGAAGGAGTGGTACAACTCCCGCGACGCGCTGGCCAGCACCGCGTTCCACAGCTACCTGCTGCCGGTGTCGCTCTACCTATTGACGCTTATCCCCCTCTTCTTCATCTGCCGCAGAGTGTTTGCCTGGAGACCGGCCGGCGCAGGCACCCACGGCATCCGCCGCTTTGCGCCCGAACTGCAACTGCTGACCGTTGTTATATTCAGCGTATTCGCGGTGCGCGGCGGCTTTCAGCAGGTACCGCTGGAGCCGCTGCACGCCCAGGAGATAGGCGGTTTCTACAAGGCGACGGTGGCGCTGGACGGCGCCTACAACGCCCTGTTCTCGGTGATGACGCCCTATTCGATCTCGCCGGTACTCAAGAAGACCCCGACGGCGCAGCAGGTCGCTTTGGTCAAACAGATGTTCCAGGGCTACCACGCCGCGCCGCTGACCGATCCGAAGACGCCGCCCAACGTGGTGGTGGTGCTGCTGGAAAGCTGGTCCGGCGCCTACATGAAGCCCTACGGCTACCCTATCGAGACGACGCCGTTCTTCGACCAGCTGCGGATGAAATCGCTGACCACCCGCGGCATGTTCTCCGGTGGCCACCGCACCACCGAAGGGCTGTTCGCCACCATGTGTTCGGGGCAGAATCCGCTGGGCGAGACCGTCGCCCAGAACCAGCTGCAGGACTACCATTACGACTGCCTGCCGCAGATGATGCGCAAGCGCGGCTACTACACCGCCTTCTTCCAAGGCACCAAAAAGAACACCAGCGGCACCGGCGCGTTTGCTCAGATGCTCGGCTTCACCGACAGCTACGGCGTCTCCGACTGGTCTCACCCGCGCTATCCGCTCAACAGCTGGGGACTACAGGACCCGGACGTCTATGACATGGCGCTGGCCCACATCAAGAAGGCGAAACGGCCGTTCTTCATCGGCATCAATTCCGACTCCACCCACGACCTCGAACTGCCGCCCTCCTTCCCGCCGTTGGTAACGCCCGGCACGCAGGCCAACGACTACGTCAACGTGCTGCACTTCGCCGACGCGTCGCTGCGTCAGTTCGTGCATGAGCTCTACTCGAATCCGGCGACGGCCAATACGCTGCTGGTGCTGGTCTCCGACCATGCCGGACCGGCGCTGGATACCCCGTACTCGCAATATCTGATCGCGTTCCTGACCTACTACCCCGGCATCAAACCGGCCATCGTGCCCGAGATCGCCGCCCAGCGGGACGTCGGCCCGACCATCACCCATCTGCTCGGCATCAAGACGCCTCCCTGGTTCATGGGGCGCGCCATCAGCGCCAGCGATCCGGGCAGCGTCCACTATGCCGATTACTATGTGGAAGGCGATCTCGGCTGGGCCGAGGGCAACCGGCTGGTGGTGCAGAGCATCACCGCCCACAATCCCGACCGCTGTTACCGCTTCGGCGACGACCTCACCCACCCCACGCCCGCCACCTGCGATGCAACCGATCAAGGAATGGCGCAACGCGCGCTGGCGTTCACCACCGTCGCGCAGCGGGAGCTGTTCACGGGCCACATCAGCGACTTTCCACAATTCCCTTAATCATCACCGGACGATCCAAGCGTGGCTCGACCCTCATGACATTGACTTCACGGCGGCACACCCTGGCGGCTTCGTCTGCCAGGGTGTGCCTACTGCCCCGCTCGCTGTCCGGACTCGGTCAGCCGCAATACGTAATTGGTACAACGACATCCGTTCGCTATCAGCGCAATAATTGACAACGGATAAGCTGGGGCAGTCAGTTGCCAATGCGATTGGCCGACAACACTTGCAGAAAATATTCTGCGCGCTTGAGGTAAGTGTGGTATTTCACGGCATGCGCACGACCGGCAAGGGCAAGGGCATCGCGCTCATCGGGGTGTGCAAGGTAGTAGTCCAACAACGGTAGCATGTCACTCAAATCATCACGACAAAACACGGCATGTTCGCCATGAATGAAATTATTGTCGATGCGGATTCGGGGGACCTCGCTCAGCATTAAAGAACCCAGCGCCGGTATCTCCCAGTAACGCAAAGTGTCCCATCCCACACCGCGAAAATTGCATGCAATACGGCTCGCCGCCAACTCGCGCAAATACGCCGCCCCCTTCCGCTGGTACTTTCTAAATTTTTGCCCACGAACGGAGCCATTGGCCAAGCAATCGTATTTGCCTTCAAGAAGAGACAGGGCCTGCGTGCGAATTGGATGCGATTCTACACACCAACACGTTACATCGTATCTGTGCAGGGTACCTTCGATTTCCGGTGCCGGTCCGAATGCCATAGGCAAGGGATAGACATTTTCATCATAGACACCGTCAATCAGATACTCGCGCTTGAACACGACGTCCGGCGGGCGCTTGGCGAACACTTTATGCAGCAAATCGTCGAAGCCCTTTCGCTTTGCATCTCCGCCGACTTCCGGCCAATCACCACCGTCTACGTAGATTACCGGTAAACCGGTCGGCATCTTGTCGATTAGCGACAAATAGGCCTCGAACGTGTCGGCCTTGGTCGAACCGATTACCACTGCGTCAAACTCGAAGCGCGCCAATCCACGGCGCATTCGGAACCAGTCCCCGAACAGATCCGAAAGCGTCCTACAGTGACCAAGATCGCGGGGGTACGGCTTGCGCGGCAGATAGTAATTCCTATTTATCGGATAAAGTATTACCTCATCGCATCCTAGAAGTTCGGTCAATCCCGAGAACAACTGGTCTTCGAGGTAATCGGCGCTGTGGGAGTTTAGGAAAAGCAAGCGCATCATTTACTCATTCATTTGTCAATTTCAGCGAATCGCTTATCGTATATTCGCGGCTTTCAGTGACTATTAGAGCATTATTTAGGTAGAATTAGGCGCAATTTTACCCCTTGAGCCAGAGGAAGCTGATCCATGCATATCTCCGTTGTAGGAACCGGTTACGTCGGTCTGGTCACCGGCACATGCTTTGCCGAGATGGGTCATACCGTCACCTGCGTCGACATCGACGCCGCCAAGATCGACGGGCTCAAGCAGGGCATCCTGCCGATCTACGAGCCGGGCCTGGAAGACCTGGTGCTGGCCAACTACAAGGAGAAGCGCCTGCGCTTCACCACCTCTCTGGGCGAGGCGGTGCAGGAGACCAATATCCACTTCATCGCCGTCGGCACCCCGCCCGGCGAGGACGGTTCCGCCGACCTGCAATACGTACTGGCGGTGGCGCGCGAACTGGGCCGCACCATGGTCGCCGACTACAACGTGGTGGTGGATAAATCTACGGTACCGGTCGGCACCGCCGACAGGGTGCGTGCAGCGGTCCAGGAAGAGTTGGACAAGCGCGGCAGCACGATCAAATTCGACGTGGTCAGCAATCCGGAATTCCTCAAGGAAGGCGCCGCTGTGGACGACTTCATGCGTCCCGACCGCGTGGTCATCGGCGTCAAAGACGAGCAGGCCGCCAAGCTGATGCACGAGCTCTACGCGCCGTTCATGCGCAACCACGAGGTGATCGTCACCATGGGCGTGCGCGACGCGGAGATGACCAAATACGCCGCCAACGCCCTGCTCGCCACCAAGATCTCGTTCATGAACGAGGTGGCTGCGCTGTGCGAAAGGCTGGGCGTGGACGTCGAGCAGGTGCGTAAAGGCATCGGCTCCGACAGCCGCATCGGCCCCCACTTCATCTATGCCGGCGCCGGCTACGGCGGCTCCTGCTTCCCCAAGGACGTCAAGGCGCTGCTGCGCATGGCGCAGGAGAACGGTCTCGACGCCTGGCTGCTGGACGCGGTGGAGCGGCGCAACGATCGCCAGAAGCAGCGGCTGTTCGACAAGATCGGTCACCACTTCGGCGGCGACCTCAAGGGCCGCAGCTTCGGCCTGTGGGGACTGGCGTTCAAACCGGGCACCGACGACATGCGCGAGGCGCCGTCGCTGGTGCTGATCGGCGAGCTGGTGCAGGCTGGCGCCAAGGTGCTCGCCTATGATCCGGTGGCGCACGAAACGGCGCGCCGCGAACTGCCCGCCGAGTGGTTCGACAACGGCAGCGTGCGCTTCGTCGAACACCAGTACGAGGCACTGGAAGGCGCCGACGCCCTGGTGCTGGTGACCGAATGGAAACCGTTCCGCAACCCGGAGTTCGCCACCATCAGGGAGGCGCTGAAGACACCGGTGATCTTCGACGGCCGCAACCAGTACGACCCGGAGCAGATGACCGAACTCGGCTTCGTCTATTACGGCATCGGCCGCGGCAAGGCAGGCGGCTGAACCATGTACTCATACTCCCTGCGCAAACGCATCCTGGTCACCGGCGGCGCCGGCTTCCTCGGTTCGCACCTGTGCGAACGGCTGCTCGAGGACGGCCACGACGTCATCTGCCTCGACAACTTCTTCACCGGCACCCGCGACAACATCCTGCACCTGCTGCCGAATCCGCACTTCGAAGTGCTGCGCCACGACGTGAGCCAGCCGCTCTACACCGAGGTGGACGAGATCTACAACCTCGCCTGCCCCGCCTCGCCGCCGCACTATCAGCATGACCCGGTGCATACCACCAAGACCAGCGTGCTCGGCGCCCTCAACATGCTGGGACTGGGCAAGCGCACCGGCGCCAAGGTGTTCCAGGCCTCCACCAGCGAGGTCTACGGCGACCCGGCGATCCACCCGCAGCCGGAGAGCTACTGGGGCAACGTCAATCCCATCGGCTTGCGCTCCTGCTACGACGAAGGCAAACGCTGCGCCGAGACGCTGTTCTTCGATTACCGGCGCCAGCACCAGCTGCGCATCAAGGTGGCGCGCATCTTCAACACCTACGGCCCGCGCATGCACCCCAACGACGGCCGCGTGGTCTCCAACTTCATCGTGCAGGCGCTGCGCGGCGAGGAGATCACCGTCTACGGCGACGGCCTGCAGACGCGCTCCTTCTGCTATGTCGACGACCTGATCGAGGTCTTCGTGCGGCTGATGGATTCTCCCGACGATTTCACCGGCCCGGTCAACACCGGCAATCCCGGCGAGTTCACCATGCTGGAGCTGGCACAGAAGGTCATCGAGCTGACCGGCTCCAAATCGAAGCTGGTGCACAAACCGTTGCCCCACGACGACCCCAAACAGCGCCA
>DFMR01000022.1 GCA_002376325.1 Proteobacteria bacterium UBA3588
TGCAAGGCGCCGGAAGAGATACCGCGGGAGGCGCTGCTTGAGGAGGGCTTCACAGAACAGGACATCCCCAATCTCGTAGTCTACAAGCCGGTCGGTTGCGACCGCTGCAATGACGGCTACAAGGGCCGCGTCGGTATCTATCAGGTGATGCCCGTCTCCGAGGAGATGGGGCGCATCATCATGACCGGGGGCAATGCGATGGATTTGGCCGACCAGGCCAAGAAGGAAGGTGTCGCCGATCTGCGCGACTCCGGGCTGAAAAAGGTCAAAGCGGGCCTGCTCGGACTGGAAGAACTTAACCGCGTTACGAAGGATTAGNNGACATCGCCATCTTCTCGCGGCAGCTATCCACCATGATGGCGGCGGGCGTACCGCTGGTGCAGGCGTTCGATATCATCGGACGCGGACACGAAAATCCGGGCATGCGCGACCTGGTCATGGCCATCAAAACCGATGTCGAAGGGGGGGTCGCACTGGCCGACGCCCTGCGCAAGCACCCCATGCAATTCGATCCCCTGACCTGCAATCTCGTCCATGCCGGCGAACAGGCGGGTATCCTCGACAACCTGCTGGACAAGATCGCCACCTACAAGGAAAAGACCGAGGCGATCAAGGGCAAGATCAAGAAGGCCATGTTCTATCCCACGGCGGTGTTGGTAGTCGCCTTCGTTATCGCGGCGATCCTGCTGATCTTCGTCATCCCCCAATTCCAGACGCTGTTTTCCAGTTTCGGCGCCGACCTGCCGGCGCTGACGCTGGCCGTAATCCATTTGTCGAAAATATTTACCGCCTATTGGTGGGCGATCTTCGGCGGCCTCGGCCTCGGCATCTATGGCCTGATCCAGGCCAACAAACGGGTACCGGCCTTCAACGAGGGGCTGCAGCGGATGTCGCTGAAGATCCCCATCATCGGTGCGATCCTGAACAAGGCCGCCATCGCCCGTTTCGCGCGCACGCTGGCGACGATGTTCGCCGCCGGCGTGCCGCTGGTGGAGGCGCTGGACTCGGTCGCCGGCGCGGTCGGCAACGTGGTCTACGGCAAGGCGGTCACCAAGATACGGGAAGAGGTGGCCACCGGCACCTCGCTCCAGGCCTCCATGGGACAGAGAGACCTCTTCCCCAATATGGTGGTGCAGATGGTCGCCATCGGCGAAGAGGCGGGCTCGATCGACACCATGCTCAGCAAGGTCGCCGACTTTTACGAGGAAGAGGTGGACAACGCCGTGGACGGACTCAGCAGCCTGATGGAACCGCTGATTATGGTGGTCCTGGGCGGAATGATTGGTACGCTGGTCGTTGCGATGTACCTGCCCATCTTTAAACTGGGCCAAGTCGTTGGATAGTGGATATACCAAAGATATAGATGGCAATAGGTTAAAATGGTCCGAATGTCCCGATCGTTATTGGCGGAAAGCGATACGGCCGGCGCTATTGGAGCGACAACAAGTCAACAGCTTTAAGTGCAAGGGATGCTGGGGCGACGCAACGATATGCCGGCGACGGCGCGTCACGCTGCTCTTTAGCGGCGGGGAGTTAAGACCCACTCGTTATTCCGGATACTTGAGAACTTAACCAAGGCGACTCGTTTAGCCGCAGGCGAACCACCTACCGATGATTTCAGACCTAATTACGCTGTTCAGGCAAGACATCGCCGTTTTTATCACCGTCACCGTCATACTTGGCCTGTTGGTCGGGAGTTTCCTCAATGTCGTCATCTACCGTCTGCCGCTGATGCTGGAGGCATCGTGGCGCTCGCAGTGCAACGAGCTATTGAATCTCGATGCAGCGGCGGAAGTCGCCTCTTCGCCCCCCTTCAACCTGATCGTCCCGCGCTCACGCTGTCCCAAGTGCGGTCACTCAATCGGCGCGCTGGAAAACATCCCCATCGTCAGCTACCTGCTGCAAAAGGGAAGGTGTAAGCATTGCGGCACGCCGATCTCCCTGCGTTATCCGCTGGTGGAACTGCTGACGGCCGTGCTGAGCGGTGTGGTGGTTTGGCACTTCGGCTTCGGCTGGCAGGCGCTGCTCGCCCTGCTGCTGACCTGGGCCCTGGTTGCCCTGAGCTTCATCGATCTCGATCACCAACTGCTGCCCGACGACATCACCCTGCCGGTTCTATGGCTGGGTATCGGGGCGAGCGTGTTCGCCATCTTCACGTCGAGCCACGACAGCATCATCGGCGCCATGGCCGGCTATCTGTCGCTGTGGTCGGTCTATCACCTGTTCCGCCTGCTCACCGGCAAGGAGGGGATGGGCCATGGCGATTTCAAGCTGCTGGCGCTGTTCGGCGCATGGCTCGGCTGGCAGTATCTGCCTGCGGTGATCCTGCTGTCGTCGCTGGTAGGGGCCATCGTCGGAATAGCGTTGATTCTGTTCCGCGGCCACCAGCGTCAAATTCCCATCCCGTTCGGCCCCTACCTCGCCGTGGCAGGATGGATCGCCATGCTGTGGGGACCGGCGATCAATAACGCCTATCTACGCTGGGTCGGACTCGGCTGAGCGGGAACATGGCGCTGCGCATTGGCATCACCGGGGGCATCGGCAGCGGCAAATCCACCGTCGCCCGGCTGTTCCTCGCCTTGGGCGTCCCGGTTATCGATACCGACGAAATCGCGCGGCAACTGGTGCGGCCGGGACAACCCGCGCTGACCCGAATCCGGCAGGCGTTCGGCGCCGGGATTCTCGCCCCATCCGGCGAACTCGACCGCAGCGCAATGCGCGACATCGTCTTTGCCGCACCGGAGAAACGCCGCGAACTCGAACAGATCCTCCATCCGCTGATCCGCGCCGAGGCCGCCGCCTGGGCACGTTCGCAACGGGAGCCCTATTGCCTTATCGTGATACCGTTGCTCATCGAGGCCGGATGGCTTGACGATGTGGACCGCATTCTGGTCGTCGACGCGCCGCTCGAATTGCAGCTACGGCGCGCGACAACGCGGGACCGCGCAGCGGAAGCCGACGTGCGTGCTATAATCGACGCTCAATGCGCCCGTGAAGCACGGCTCGCCGCGGCGGACGACGTCATCAGCAACGATGGCGATCTGGACCGGTTGCGGTTGCAGGTCGAGCGGCTGCACCGGAGATATCTCGCACTCGCCTCGCAAAGGGCGTAGCGGAACATCCGCCTGCAGCCGATCCATAATCAACCGATAACGTTCTGGTACCGCTCTTTGCAACGTTACGTCACATACGAACATCCATTGAACGAGCGCGTCCGGACCTTTCTGCGCCTGGAATTTCTGTTTCGTCAAATCAAACACTTCATGTCCGGCGCCACCGTATGGGACAGCCGTTCCGTCATTACCAATATGATGGACATCCTCACCGTATTCGGCCGTGGCGATCTCAAAACCGAACTGATCAAGGAACTGGAACGACACGCCTCCAGCCTCGGCCGGCTCAGCGAAACGCCCGGCGTCGATCACGCCCAGCTAAAGAACATCCTGCACTGGCTCACCAAGCTGCGCACCGTATTGCACGACAAGGAAGGTCCGCTGGGACAGGAACTGCGCGAAAACGATTTCCTCAACACGATCCGCCAGCGCAGCAGCATTCCCGGGGGAACCTGCGATTTCGATTTGCCGGTGTATCACCAATGGCTGCATCTGCCGCATGAGCGGCGCGATGCCGATCTGGAGCGCTGGCTGACCAGCCTGGATACGGTACGCCAGGCGATCGAGCTGGTGTTGAAACTGATCCGCAACAGCGCAGAGCCGGCAAACCTAGCGGCACCGGGCGGCGCATACCAACACAATCTCGATCCCAGTGTCCCGTTTCAGTTGGTACGTATCGCGCTACCCGCCGAATCACCCTATTATGTCGAGGTCAGCGGAGGCAAGCACCGTTTTGCCGTGCGCTTCCTCGAATCACGCGCGGATGAACGCGCCCAACAGGCGGTCGAGGACGTGGCGTTCCGTCTGACGTGTTGTGCCTTATGAGTGGAAAAGTCAATTGCCCGACTTGCGGCAAAACGATTGAATGGAGCGCCGCGCAAAAATGGCGACCGTTCTGCTGTGAACGCTGCCGGCTCATCGACCTGGGTGCATGGGCCGATGGCAGCCATACCATAGCGGGCGAACCTGCCGATATGGCGGACATGATCGCGCGCGAGGACGGCGAACCGCAGTTTAACTAGCGTGCGTTCCCGCAACCGTCCCATAGGCCGCTGATGGCGGCAATCCCCTGCCCGCCGTATCCCTGCGCAGTCATGACATCGCCGCGCTCCATCCCCCCCAACGCGTACACCGGCACAAGGCTTTCATCACAGATCCGTGCGAACGACGCCCATCCGATGCCGGCGGCACCGGGATGGCTCGCGGTTGGCTTGACAGGGGAGACCACCACGAAGTCGGCGCCAATGGCGCCCGCGTGATGCACGTCGGCAACGGCATGGCAGGACGCGGCTACCAGCAGTTCAGACGATAACGGCCTGACGCGCTGCGCATGCAGTGCCTGACTGGTCAAGTGTACCCCGTCGGCACCACTTGCCAGCGCCAGCGCCGGTTCCGCATTCAACAGCAGGCGGGCGCCGTTATCATGGCACAGGGTGCGCACTTGCTGCGCCAACGCCGTCAGGCCGGCCGGCGCAACTGTTTTTGCGCGCAGTTGCACCAGGGTAATGCCTGCGCGCAGGCAACCCGCCAGATGGTCCAGAAAACGCGGCCAGTTTTCCGGCATACCCGGTTCAGGCGTGATGAGATAACGGTCGGGCAACGACAAGGCTGTGACGATACGGCGGTTGGCGGCCGGAAATTCATAGCCGGACAGTCGGGTCCGCGGTACCCAACGCACCGGCTGCCCTTCGCGGCCATGCGGTTCACCGCTAAAGCCATCGACCAGCCAGACATCCAGAAACACTGCGCGCTCCGGGTAACGGTACGGTATGCGAATCAACGGACGGGCGTGCGTAACGCCGATCCCAAGTTCCTCATCCAATTCGCGCGCCAGTGCCGCTGTTGCATCCTCGCCCGGTTCGACTTTACCGCCGGGAAACTCCCACAAATCCCCCTGATGCAGATGGGATGGACGGCGCGCGATCAAGACATTGCCACCTCGATCGACGATCGCGGCGGCAACCACATGCAGATAATCGGGATAACGGGAAGCGGGAAGCAAGCGCCGGACTCAGGTACGGTACTCGGCGTTGATACGAACGTAGTCGTAGGAAAAATCGCAGGTCCACACCCGCACCGCGGCATCGCCGCGCGCCAAAGCGACGCACACGCTTATCTCGCTCTGAGCCATCACCCTGCGTCCCTGCTCCTCCGTATAGTCAGGGGCGCGCCCGCCGTCACGAACGATGCAGACATCGCCGAGGTGGATGGTTACCGCATCGAGATCCAGATCCCGCACGCCGGCGCGTCCGACCGCCGCCAGGATGCGCCCCCAGTTGGGATCGGAAGCGAAAAAGGCAGTTTTCACCAACGGCGAATGGGCGATGGTATATGCCACCTGCTCACACTCTTCCACATCCCGGCCACCCGTTACCTCTACCGTGATCAACTTGGTCGCCCCTTCGCCGTCACGGACGATGGCCTGTGCCAGCGCTTCACACACTTCGGTAAGGGCGGCACGGAATGTTTCAAGGTCAGCGGAACCGGAACGAACTTCGATGCCGCTGCCGCCGGTCGCCGCCAGCATGCACGAGTCGTTGGTGGAGGTATCGCCATCCACGGTAATGCGATTGAAGGAATGACGTACTGCGCTTCCCAGCAGTTGCTGCAGCAAGGTGGTTTCGATACCTGCATCGGTTGCCACAAACGCCAGCATCGTCGCCATATCGGGTCTGATCATGCCCGAACCCTTGGCAATGCCGGTAATGGTCACTTCGCCGCCGCCGACCGCAACGCGCCGCGAACATCCCTTCGGAACCGTATCGGTGGTCAGAATGCCGTGCGCCGCATCCGCCCAGCCGTCGGCCGCCAACGCGGCGGTCGCCTGCGGCAATGCGGCCTCGATCTTTTGCAGCGGCAAGGGCTCGCCGATGACGCCGGTCGAAAACGGCAACACCTCTTCGGGACGACAGCCGACCAAAGCCGCCAGCGCGGCGCAACTCTGTTCGGCTGCAGCCAAACCCGGGCGACCGGTTCCGGCATTCGCATTGCCGGTATTGATCAAAAAATAGCGCGTGGAGGCGCTCGCCATATGTACTTTGGCAACACTGACCGGCGCAGCGCAAAAAGCGTTGCGCGTGAACGTGCCGGCACAAGTCGCAGCGCTCGCCAGTTCCATCACCACCAGATCACGCCGACCGGGCGTTTTGATCCCAGCGGACGCCACGCCGATGCGAAACCCTCGAATCGGCAGTAACTCCGGCAACCCCGTAAATCCGACGGCCATCACCACGCCTTTCGATTACGCCATCTGTCCATGGCAATGCTTGTACTTCTTGCCGGAACCGCAAGGGCATGGCTCATTGCGGCCAACCTTGCGCCCCTCCCGCACGAACGGTTTACTTTCGTCTCCCGTCACCGCCATATCCTCGGCCAATGCCGACACCTCGGCGTGCTGATACTGCATCGGGATTGGCGCGCGGCGCTGCTCCTCAACCGCCTCAACATCCTCCTCAGCCCGCACCTGCACCTTCGACAGGACCGTCACGACTTCGTACTTCAACCGCTCCAACAACCGGTTAAACAGCTCGAACGCCTCACGCTTGTATTCCTGCTTGGGATCCACCTGCGCATAACCGCGCAAATGAATGCCCTGGCGCAGATAGTCCATTGCGGCCAAATGTTCCTTCCAATGGGTGTCGAGCGTCTGCAACATCACCGCCTTCTCGAAATGACGCAGCACCTCAGCCCCTGCCATCGCCTCCTTTTCGGCGTAGCTCTGCTCGGCGTCGGCGAGAATGCGAGCGCGCAAGGTCTCTTCGTGCAGGGCATCGTCCGCATCGAGCCATCCGCGAATATCGAGCTTCAAAGCGAACTCGTGCTCCAGCACAGATTCAAGCCCGGGAATATCCCACTGCTCATCCAGGCTCTCGGGCGGAATATGGGTGTCGATGACCCCGGTCAGTACGTCTTCACGCAACACCTTGATGATGTCGGAAATATCATCTTCCGCCATCAGCTCATTACGCTGCTCGTAGATTACCTTGCGCTGGTCGTTGGCCACATCGTCGTATTCCAGCACTTCCTTTCGGATATCGAAGTTATGCCCTTCGACCTTGCGCTGCGCATTTTCGATCGCCTTGCTGACCCACGGGTGTTCGATCGCCTCGCCCTCGTTCATGCCGAGCCGCTGCATCAATGACGCAACGCGGTCGGAGGCGAAGATACGCATCAGGTTATCCTGCAACGACAGATAGAAACGGGTCGAACCGGGATCGCCCTGACGTCCCGCTCGACCGCGCAACTGATTGTCGACGCGGCGGGATTCGTGGCGCTCGGTACCTACGATGTGCAGACCACCGGACGCCAGTACCTGCTCATGGCGCTGCTCCCACTCCGTTCTTACCTGCCGCGCCGTCTCTTCGTCGATATCGCCCAACGCCGCTAACTCGGTCTGCAGACTACCGCCAAGCACGATGTCGGTACCGCGTCCCGCCATATTTGTTGCAATGGTCACGGCATACGGGCGTCCGGCCTGCGCCACGATATCGGCCTCGCGCTCGTGCTGCTTGGCGTTCAACACTTCATGTGTGATGCCGGCTTGCGTCAACAAGCGCGCCAGATATTCCGACGCTTCGATCGATGCGGTACCTACCAGGATCGGCTGGCCGAGCTGATGACGTTCCTTGATATCTTCAATGATCGCGGCAAACTTTTCAGGAACCGTCAAATAGACGACATCGCCGAGATCCTGACGGATCATCGGGCGGTGGGTGGGAATGACCGTCACCTCCAGATCGTAGATCTGCTGGAATTCGTACGCTTCGGTGTCGGCGGTGCCGGTCATGCCGGACAGTTTGTTGTAAAGACGGAAATAGTTTTGAAAGGTGATGGAGGCGAGAGTCTGATTCTCGTTCTGTACCGCGACTCCTTCCTTGGCCTCCACCGCCTGGTGCAGGCCATCCGACCAGCGCCGCCCCGGCATGGTGCGACCGGTAAATTCATCGACGATAACGATCTCGCCCTCTTTGACGATGTAGTCCACGTCGCGGAGATAGAGCACATGGGCACGTAGCGCAGCGTTCAGATGATGCATCAGACCGATATTCGCCGCGTCGTAAAGGCTGTCGCCTTCCTCCAGCAGACCGTTGCTCAGCATCAATCCCTCGACCCGCTCGTGGCCGTCTTCGGTGAGATACACCTGCTTCGCTTTTTCATCGACGCTGAAATCCCCCGGGCCGTCCTCGTCTTGCTGGCGCACAAGATGGGGAATCATGGTATTGATGCGTTTGTACAGTTCGGAACTATCTTCCGCCGGGCCGGAAATAATCAACGGCGTGCGCGCCTCGTCGATCAGAATCGAGTCAACCTCGTCGACGATCGCGTAGTTCAGTCCGCGTTGTACCTTCTCCTGCACGCTGAAAGCCATATTGTCGCGCAGATAATCGAAACCGAATTCGTTGTTGGTGCCGTAGGTGATGTCCGCAGCGTACGCCGCGCGCTTGTCCTCATACGACATCCCGCTGATGACCACGCCAGTGGTCAAACCGAGAAAGCCATAGAGCTTGCCCATCCACGCCGCATCACGCTTTGCCAGATAGTCGTTGACGGTAATGACGTGCACGCCGTGCCCGCCAAGGGCATTGAGGTAGGCCGCCAACGTCGCCACCAGCGTCTTACCTTCACCGGTGCGCATTTCGGCAATCTTGCCGTAGTTGAGCACCATGCCGCCGATCATCTGAACGTCGTAATGACGCATCTGGAACACGCGCTTGCCGGCCTCGCGCACCACAGCAAAGGCCTCGGGCACCAAATCGTCCACCGTACTGCCCTGGGCCAAGCGGGCGCGGAACTCGTCGGTCTTGCCGCGCAGGGCTTCATCCGTGAGTTTCTCCAGCTCCGGCTCCATCGCATTGACTTCAACGGCGATCTTACGCAACCGCTTGACCAACCGCTCGTTGCGGCTACCGAACACTTTGCTCAGAAATCTGCTAACCATCGGATTGCTTGCTTCGATTCGTGGAAAATAGGGCGAATGATAACCCAGATAACGGGGATAATGCGGAAAAAAGAGGTTAAAACGTGACCATCCGGACTAGCGCCGGACGCATGGATTAGCGACTCGCTTGGATATACTTCGCCGGATCGACGGCGCGGCCGTTGCGCAACACTTCAAAGTGGCAATGGGGGCCGGTGGAACGGCCGGTCGATCCCATCAGGGCGATCACCTGCCCCTTCTTTACCGTTTCCCCAACCTTGACCAGAATCTTTTCGTTGTGGCCGTAGCGGGTGGCGTAACCCTTCCCGTGGTTGATCTCGACCAAGTTGCCGTAGCCGAAACGCGGTCCCGCCCAGGTCACTACGCCGGCGGCGACCGCCAATATCTGCGAGCCTTCCTTGCCGGCAAAATCGATGCCGTTGTGATGCTCGAGGCGGCCGGTAAACGGATCGGTACGCATACCGAAGGTAGAGGAGATCCAGCCATGGCGTACAGGACGGCCCGACGGGATCACTTCCGCCTGCAAGTTGCGATTCAACATCATCGTTTCCAGCACGCCCAACTGGCTGCCGCGATCATCGATCTCCCTCGACAGCTGATTGAACATCGCAATGAAATCGGGAACTTGCAAGGAACGCGTATCTGCCGGATTTTCCGGTCCGCCTTCCCCCGGAGGATTGTTGAAATTGAATTCACCGTCATCCAGCCCGGCCATTTCGGTCAACCGTTGCCCGAGGGCGTCCAGCCGCATCACTCGCGCCTGCATCTGACCCAAGCGCAGCGCCAACGCATTGAGGTTGTCGTCGGCGACGCGCTTGGCGTGCGCTATCGCGACCCGCTGACTGTCCAACTCATGCTCAATGCCATTGGAGACGAGAACCGAGGTGCGGGCTTGGGAGAAGCCGAGATGGTAACCAGCGTAAAGGGCCACACCCGGAAGCGCGACAAAGAACGCCAACATCATGGCGACGATGCCACGCCGCCCGACGTTGAAACAACCGGAACATCCCAGTTGCCGTGAAATGAATAGAATATTCATCGTCCCCTTATCGCCGCTCTACGACGAGCCCTCGCCGGGTTGTTACCTTTCCGCATTTGCGGTAGAAATGCCCGTATGGCCAAACCGCGCCCCATCAACCAACTGCTGGCAACCGGCACCGTCCCGGATCTGATCGCACATGCCCGGCAACTGCAGTCACTGAGCACTGCACTCCGCCGTTGCCTGCCCGCCGATGCGGCCCCCCACGTGCAGGTGGTGCGCTGGAGCGACGGGCAAGTTACCGTTCAGGCCGATTCAACAGCATGGGCAACGCGCCTGCGGTATCTCTCCCCACAACTGCTGCGCCAACTGCAACAACTTCCGGAATTCACTGCGGCTCACCGTATCGCGGTGAACATAGCGCCAATCGCCACGCCTGCCGCCGCCATCCCACAGCCGTTTTACCTCTCTCCAGCCAGCGCCCGCATCATCGACGCCAATGCCGAAACCATCGCCGATCCCCAGCTGCGCGCCGCGCTCAAGCGACTGGCGCGCCGCGGCAAACAGCGTTAGGTCGCGCCCGCCGCCACCGGTTGAATGTAGGAGATCGGCGCCTGCTGCGGGTCGTCGAAGGTCACCTGTTCCCAGGCATCCGCCTCCGCCAGCAGCTTATGCAGCAATTTATTGTTGAGTGCGTGGCCGGACTTATGACCGCTGAAGGCGCCGATAAGACTGCAACCCAGAAGGTAGAGATCGCCAATCGCGTCCAGGATCTTATGCTTCACGAATTCGTCGTCGTAACGCAGTCCATCTTCGTTGAGTACGCGATAGTCATCGACCACGATGGCGTTATCAAGACCGCCGCCAAGTGCCAGATTACGGCTGCGCAGCATCTCCAACTGACTCATGAATCCGAAGGTGCGGGCGCGGCTCACCTCTTTGACGAACGAGGTGGTTGAGAAATCGATTTCGGCCAATTGATTGCGGCAGCGAAACGCCGGATGGTCGAAGTCGATGGACATGCCGACCTTGAAGCCGTCGAACGGTTCGAACTGCACCCACTTGTCGCCTTCCTCCACCCGCACCGTACGCTTGATACGAATGAAACGTTTGGGTGCAGCCTGCTCGACGATGCCTGCCGATTGGATCAGGAACACAAAAGGACCCGCGCTGCCGTCCATGATCGGCACCTCGGCGGCGCTCAAATCGATATAGGCATTGTCTATCCCGAGACCGGCCAACGCCGACAGCATGTGTTCGACCGTCGAAATCCGCACATCGTCTTTGGCCAGAGTGGTCGACATGGTGGTGTCACCCACGTTTTCCGCCTTGGCCACGATTTCCACCGGGGGATCCATGTCGACACGCCGAAATACGATGCCGGTATCCGCCGGTGCCGGACGCAACGTGAGATAGACCTTCTCCCCCGTGTGCAGGCCCACGCCGGTGGCCCGAATAACATTCTTCAGCGTACGTTGGCGGATCATTATTACGTTCTTTTCAGCGGAACTTCCTGTTGCAACAAGCCCTTATGGGGCGAAATTGGAGCAAAGCATACCATAGGGCAATATCCATTCCTAGTGAACGGAGTCACAAAAGCCCTGGGCCCGCCGCCGGCCCAGGCCGGGTTCAATCGGCCTGACGGCGCAGGAATGCCGGGATATCCAGATAGTCCAGGCTACCGCCTTCCGCCTCCTTGCCGAACCGATCCTGGGCCGGCGGTTGGTTACGTAGTACCGTGGGGCGTTCCAGAACGCCGTAGTCCACCTCACCGTTGACCGCGCGGTTAACCACCAGCCGCACCGGCTGTTCTTCTTGCGCCACCCCCTGCCCCAGGCCGGTTGCCACCACGGTCACCCGCAATTCGCCGGACGACATGGCCGGGTCGATGACGGTACCGACCACCACCGTGGCGTTGTCGGAGGCGAACTCCTTGACGGTATTGCCTACCTCCTCGAACTCACCGATGGACATGTCCAGGCCGGCAGTAACGTTCACCAGGATGCCGCGAGCGCCGGAGAGATTGATGTCCTCCAGCAACGGACTGGCGATGGCCGCCTCGGCCGCCCGGCGCGCACGGTCCTCGCCCGAGGCGATACCGCTGCCCATCATCGCCATGCCCATCTCCGACATCACCGTGCGCACATCGGCAAAGTCGACGTTGATCAGCCCCGGTCGGGTGATCAGCTCGGCGATCCCCTGCACCGCTCCCAGCAGCACGTCGTTGGCCGCCTTGAAGGCATCCAGCAGACTGGTCTGCTTGCCGAGCACCGACAGCAGCTTTTCGTTGGGAATGGTGATCAGCGAGTCGACATACTGCTTGAGCTCCTTGATTCCGTCGTCGGCTACCGTCATCCGCTTCTTGCCCTCGAACGGGAACGGCTTTGTCACCACCGCCACCGTCAGGATACCGAGTTCCTTGGCCACCTGGGCCACGATGGGGGCGCCGCCGGTACCGGTGCCGCCGCCCATGCCG
>DFMR01000038.1 GCA_002376325.1 Proteobacteria bacterium UBA3588
GCATTGAAATGATCGATGCCGTTGCTCAATGACCGGGGCCGGTTGCGAGAGGATGCGAGACCCACCGCCGCAGGAAACCCATGCCGCTCACTCCGTATATCTGCTGAGCCGTAGTTGACCTGGATATCAATCAGGAACTTCCATTCGAGACGCACGTCCAGCTTGGGCAGGTAATAGCGCGGTGCCAGTCCGGTCTCGAACAGCACGACCGGACGATGGCTCTCCGCCACCATCGCGCCCGCAACGGTCACGCGCACATGCGCGTCGGCTGTCGGCGATCACCTCGCCGCCGAACACCACGCGTATCCGCTTGGGGCTGGGGAAGAGTTCGTAGTCGGGAGAGGTCGTTCGGTCCATGGCAGCCAGAGGGTGCAGTGGGGAGCTACAGGTGGCGGTGCAGCCAGTCGTTCATGGCCTCGTAGCCGAAACCGATCCACGGTTTGCACAGGGCCACCACATAGCCCACTTCGTCGCCCTGGAGCAACGGCTTGAGGTCGTTGTACAGTTCGTCTGCACCCAGTTCCGTCTGCACCGCCCAGGCACTGTCGGTGAGGCGCATGGCATCGAAGCGCATTACCCAGTCGTGAAAGCGCCGATAGTCCTGAGTCGGGCTGTCGAACGTCACCACATAGACGCCCATTGCGACTCACCTCCAAGGTGGTAGTAACTCCTCGGAGTCTAGACCCAGCGCGCAATCTCGACTCCTCCATGTCGGCAGCTCCGTTCAAATCGGATCTCGGCGAATATGCATACGAATATTCAGGTAATTTCGGCAACCGTTTATCCCATGGCCTTGCTCACGGCTGGTTGTCGCCACGCACAGCAGGTATTCTTTCAACTGCCGGCCCATATCCGGCAACCGGTAAACGCCATTGTTGGGGTCTTTGAGGAACCGTCTGAAATGTCCGATTGCTGCTCGTCATCCTGCGAAGCATCCGCGCCGCGCAAGCACACGTGTCCGGTCAACGGCGCGGAGGGTGTGGAGGTCTCGTTGCGGACCATTTTCCATCACCTCAAGGCCCCCTGGGCCTGGGCGGCGCAGCCGCAGGCTTACTACTTTTGCTCGGACCCTGGGTGCGATGTTGTCTATTTCGGGGAAGATGGCTCCACTCTATCGAAGGCCGAGGTGCGAACGACTATTGGTGTTAAAGAGTCTTCGCTGGATGCACCGCTCTGCTATTGCTTCGGGGTCTCAAAAAGCGATGCCCTGTCGGACTCGTCAGTGAAAGCGTTTGTCGTGCAGAAAACCAAGGAAGGGCTATGTTCCTGCGAGACAAGCAACCCGTCGGGTCGTTGCTGCCTCAAAGACTTCCCGCGCTAGCAGGCGCGGCGGAGAGAACACCCAGCATCTTTCGTTGCAGGCGTCCGTTTCCGCCGTCACCCACCCAATACGGCCCGGCTATTCTTCCGCCGGTGTGTCGTCGGATTTGCACCGATTCCAGCAGCCGCGCATCCCGGCGCGGAATTTCTCTCGTTCTTCCGGTGTCATCTCCTTCCAGCGTTCGTCCATATGCCGGTGCCAGCGATCGTGCAGGCTAGGTCGGCAGCGCAGGCTGCCGAACAGTAGCCGGCCCAAGACCAGCAGGCCGAGGGCCTGGAGGAAGCTGATCTGCTTGAGGCCGAACAGTACCGGCACGAGCCAGTTCCACAGGGCCATGACGACAAGCCCGGCGACGGCGATTCCCGCTACTGCCATCAGGACGAACTTGTACCAACTCTTTCCGCATCTGCCGTGCATGATCTATCTCCTCATCTGTTCATGAATTCATCGTTGATCGCCTGCAACCTTCGGCGCAGGTGAAGTACCGCATAGCGCTTGCGCGCCAACAGGGTATTGATGCTCAGTCCGCTCTCGGTGGCCAGCTGCTTGAAGCTCCGCCCTTCCAGTTCGTGGGCGACGAATACCATGCGCTGCTCCTCCGGCAGTTCGTCCAGTGCGGCGAGCAATTCGTTCAGCAGCACAGCACGCGCATAGGCGGCCTCCGGTCCCGCTTCCGGTGAGGGCAGCAGCTCTTCCAGCGTGGTCATGGATGACTCATCGGCACCGGGCGCCGCCACGGATAACGACTGCTGGGGTTTCTTCTTACGGAACCGATCGATGATGCGGTTGCGCGCCACGCGAAACAGCCAGGCCCCGACCTGTTCGATCGGTTCGGGGAGCCGGTACGCCTCGACCAGTTCATAAAAGACATCCTGAAGAATATCCTCGGCGTCGGCCGGCTCCGGCACCCGGCGCCGGATAAAGTCGAGCAGGCGGGTGCGTTCGCGCGCGATCGTAGCGACGAGATTCCGGTTGTGTTCGGTCATGACCGTATTGTGCGCCAGCGTGATGTCCATGCCGATGGAGACGAACGGGGACGGAAAATATTGTCATCCCATCCCGGCATTGCAAAGTCCCGGCGATTAGCCATGGGGTTGCGAACTGCGGTTAGGCGCCCGCGAACCGTTGATAAATGTCGGTTATTCCGGGCTGCGTCGACGAAATGGCGGTTCGCCCCGACCAACGGTAGCCTTTGGTTGCCAAGCCGTATTACCCTAAACTTTACACACTTCGGCGGACACATATGTCGAGGGAGAGCGTAAGAATTCGCTAAAGGGGGAACCATGGAAGGCAGTTATAAGGTGGTATTCGACGGGAAATTGCGTGAGGGCGTCGATCGCGAACAGTTCGTGCGCGCTTTCGCGCAGATGTTCAAGGTGTCCGAGGAGCAGGCACGAAAATTGTTGAGCGTCGGCCGGCCCGTCGCGCTCAAGGACAATCTCGATCAGGCGACGGCAGAGAAATACCGGGCGGTGATGAATAAGCTCGGAATGGAGGTACGCCTGGAACAGAAAGGCGGCTTGAGCCTGGTGGCTGACGACAGCGCTGCGGCTGCGCCGGCGCCGGAGCAGGCACCACAACAGCCGCTGCCGCCCGCCGCGGCGGACGGCGGCCCCCGCTGTCCCAAATGCGGCTCGGATCGGGTGCAGGGCGATGACTGCCTTGCCTGCGGCGTGATCATCTCCCGCTACCGCGCGAAACAGGGACAAGCGGCGGCCGAGGGTGTGGAGCAACAAAATCCCTATGCTGCGCCGCAGTCCGACGTCTCCCCGGTTCGCGTTTATGACGCCGAAGAGGGCGAACTGACCGGCCCTCATGCGGTGCCGGCCGGCGACGGTTGGCAATGGATCGTGGGCGGCTGGCGCCACCTGCAGCGTAACCCGTTCGCCTGGATCGGCGCCCTTTTCGTCTGTTATGCCCTGCTGGCCGCCATCAACTTCGTGCCGCTGGTCGGTCCGATCGTGGGCAGCCTGCTCGGCCCGGTGATCTTCGCCGGTTTCATGTTGGGCGCCGACGAGCAGCGCACAGGTGGCGATTTCAGGATCGGCCATCTGTTCGCGGGTTTTTCCGCCAATCCCGGCAAGCTGGTGCAGGTTGGCCTGCTGTACGGTCTCGGGATGTTCGTGATCGTCGGCGGCGCCGGCGTGATCGCAGCCTTGGCGGGCATGGGCGGGATGTTGCATGCCCACGGCGGGCATCCCGATCCGCGCATGTCGGGGCGGATGGTGTCGCTCATGCTGGGGGCGATGGTGCTCACCCTGCCCCTGCTGATGGCCTATTGGTTCGCCCCGGCACTCGTGGCGCTGGACGATCGCGGGCCGCTGGAGGCGATGAAGCTCAGCTTCAGCGCCTGCCTGAAGAACATTCTGCCGTTCCTGCTGTACGTGTTTATCGCCCTCGGCCTGGCGGTGATCGCCGCCATCCCGCTGGGGCTCGGCATGTTGATCTTCATGCCGATGATGATCGCGACCATCTACGCCGCCTATCGCGATATCTTTTACCAGACTGCCAGCATCTGAGTGCCGGCCGGCGCACCCTGCCGCTCGGGCGGGGCGCGCGCGCCGGCGTGAGACTACCCTTGAGTACAAAGGTCGCACTCCGCACCGGCGAGGACGTCCACCATGCAGAAGCTCCTTAAGAACGGTCGGCTGGTCGACGCCGCAGACTTCGGCAACGACGACGCGTTGGGCCAATTCCTGCGCCAGCCGAGCCGCTTTCGCAGCTGGGTCAGCGCCGACGACGCATCGAACTATCCGGCGCAGGCCGGTCGCTACCTTCTCTATGTTTCCTACGCCTGCCCCTGGGCACATCGCACGTTGATTGTGCGCCGGCTGAAGAAGCTGGAGGGGGTCATCCCGGTGTCGGTGGTCCATCCGGTGATGGGGCCGGAGAGCTGGCACTTCGGCGACTGCGACGGTTGCGCTGCCGATCCGCTGTTCGGGGCGCGACAACTGTATGAGGTCTATCAGCGCGCCGCGCCGGACTACAGCGGCAACGTCACCGTGCCGGTGCTGTTCGACCGCGAGACCGGGACCATCGTCAACAACGAATCGTCCGAGATCATCCGCATGTTCAACGGCGCGTTCGACGCCTTCGGCGACCCGGCAGTCGACCTCTACCCCGAGCCGTTGCGGCCGGCCATCGATGCGATCAATCGGGAGGTCTATGCCAACGTCAACAACGGCGTCTATCGTGCCGGTTTTGCCGGCACCCAGGCCGCCTATGAGGCGGCCTTCGACGCCCTGTTCGCCACGCTGGAGCGGCTGGAACAGCGCCTGGCCGGGCAGCGTTATCTGGTCGGTGACGTCATCACCGAAGCGGACTGGCGCCTGTTCACCACGCTGGTGCGTTTTGACGCTGTCTACTACCTCCACTTCAAGTGCAACCTGCGCCGCCTGAGCGACTATCCCAACCTGTGGAACTACACGCGCGATCTCTATCAGCAGCCTGGCATCGCAGAAACGGTTCGCCTCGATCACATCAAGCAGCACTACTATCGCAGCCACCCGCAGCTCAATCCGCGGGGCATCGTGCCGAAGGGTCCGGAACTCGACTTCGACCGGCCCCACGACCGACTGCGGCTGGCGGCGGACGCGCCGGAGCTGGGGATGTAGTCGTGCAGCGAGCGCTCAAGTTTTGCGAGGGCCGCAGCACAGGCAGTTCGAACCATTACTTGCGGGTCGGACTCCGAGCGACCCTTGGGTAGTGGTCCGATTGTTACGGCAATTCAGGCAGCGTTGTTGGACTAAAATCCGACCCACAGGTTCTTCGCTTTATTCCGTATCCCAACGCGAACTTCTGTTTAGTGCTCTTCCGCGGCGAGGTCTTGCAGGGCCGTGCCGCGCAGGCGGAACACGGTCCATTCGTCCTTGGCATTGGCGCCGATGTGTTCGTAGAACGCCAGCGCCTGTTCGTCCTCCGCCAACACCCACCACTCCAGGCGGGTGCAGCCCCGTTCCAGGGTGATGCGTGCCAGTTCGGCCAGCAGGCGGCGGCCGACGTGCTGGCCGCGCATTTGCGGTCGCACGTAGAGGTCTTCCAGGTGGATGCCGCAGCGGCCGCGGAAGGTGGAGTAGTTGCCGTAGTAGAGTGCAAAGCCGACCGCGGCGCCGTCCAGGCGCGCCAGCAGCACCTCGGCCCGACGCTGGGGTCCGAGCAGGGCGTTGTGGATGTCGGCCTCGGTGGCCACCACCTCGTGGGCGAGACCCAGGTGATCGGACAGCTCGGTGATCATCTCATGGATCGCGGGCACGTCCTGGGCTTCGGCGTGGCTAATGTGCAGTTGCGTCATGGCCGTTCCTTCGGACGTGAGTCAGGGATGCCGCCGGCATCCGTCATCGATATCGCTATGCGGGGCCGCGGTCGGCGTCGGGATTAACGGGCGCTATGGGAAAGGATAGCGCGCTGCCGACGGGCGCGTTGCAGGTCGCCGGGTACGTCGATGTCCAGATGGATTCCTTCGTCGTCGACCGGCACGGCGACCAGCTGGCGGCGGTCGCGCCGCAACAGGAAGTGGGCGCCGGCGTCGCCGTCGAGGTTGGCCAGATCGCCGTAGTAGCGGTGGCGGAAGCCGACCGGATGGCCGCTGCGACCGTCGTGGCTGGGGGCGACGAGAGGGGCGCCGGCGCGCAGGGCGGCGGCGACCGTGGCGAGGGTGGCGGGTGCAATGAACGGCATGTCGGCCAGGGCGATGAGCCAGCCGTCGGCCTCGGCGCTGGCGCAGACCCCGCAGGCGAGGCTGGTGCCCATGCCCTGGGCGGCACGGCCGTTGATCTGCAAGCGCGCGCCGCTGTCGGCCAGCAGGTGCATCAACGGCGCAGCACGCGGCGGGACGACGACGATCACGCGATCGACGACGGCGGCCAGCTGCTCGGCGCTGCGCAGGGCGACCGGGGTGCCGTCGTCCAGGGGGCGCAGCAGCTTGTCGCCGCCGAAACGGCGCGACTGGCCGGCGGCGAGCAGGATACCGACGATCACAGCCGCACCGCCTCGCGCGCCGCGACGTCCATGGCGTCGCCGGCGGTGATGCCGTGGATCGGGGCGTAACGCGCCCGCAGCATGGCACCGTCGCGGCCGGCGAGGACCGCCTGGATCTCCGCCATGATCGATAGCGCGACCTGGGCCGGTTCGCCGCCGCCGATATCGAGGCCCATCGGATAGTGCAGCGCCTCCGGCGCAGCGTCACGCAGCTCGGCCAAGATGCGTTCGGTACGGCTGCGCGGCCCCAGTTGTCCCAGGTAGCGCGGCGGGCGGCGCAGCAGTTGCGCCAGCAGCCGGCGATCCTGGTCGTAGCTGTGGGTCATCACCACCACGGCGCTCTCCCCGTCGACACCGGCGGCGGCGAGGGCCTCCGCCGCGTCGACGGCCAATACCGCATCGGCCAGCGGGAAGCGCTCGGGGCGGGCGTAGTGGGGGCGTTCGTCGGCGACGGTGATGTGCCAGCCCAGCTCCGCCGCCAGTCGCACCAGCGGCTGGACGTCGTGACCGGCGCCGAAAATCACCAGCCGCTGCGGCGGCGCCAGATATTCGATGAACACCTCCACCGGGCCGTGCGGGGTGAGGTAGGTGCGCAGCAGCGAGCGGCGCCGTCGCTGCGCCTCGGCCAAGTCGGCGAACAGCCGCGCATCGAGGGTGCCGTCGCCCAGGGTGCCGACCTCGCCGCCGTCGGGAAAACGGACGAGGCGGCTGCCGATGGCGATGTGGTCGGCGCCGATGACCGCGGCGGTGGCCGCGCCCGCCCGCCCCTCTTGTGCGGTACGCAACAGCCTGAGCAGTACCGGGTCGCCGGTCGCGGCGATGCGCTCGAACAGCACATGCACCACGCCGTTGCAGCCGAGGCCGAAGGCCCATTGGGTCTCGTCGCCGGCGCTGGCGTCGTAACGGCGCAGGGCCGCCCGCCCCGTTTCGGTGAGCCACCACGCCTTCTTCACCACGTCGTCTTCCAGGCAGCCGCCGCTGACGCTGCCGATCCGCTCGCCGCTGCCGGTTACCAGCATGCGCGCCCCGGGCCGGCGGTAGGCCGAACCCTCCACCTTCGCCACGGTGGCGAGCACCGCCTCCTCGCCCGCGTGCCGCGCCAGCTCCAGCCGTGCCAGCATCTGCCCCCGTTCGTTCATCGGCATCCCTCCCGTCAGGCCACGATGGGCAGGCGGCGGATGCGCTTGCCGGTGAGGGCGAACAGCGCATTGGTGAGCGCCGGCGCAATAGGTGGCACGCCCGGTTCGCCGACGCCGCCCGGAGGTTGGCCGTTGCGTATCAGGTGCACATCGACCCGCGGCATTTCGTCCATGCGCAGCACCGGGTAACTGTCGAAGTTGTTTTGCAGCACCCGTCCGTCCTTGAAGTCGATGTGGCCGTAGAGCGCGGCGGAGAGGCCGTAGACCATGGCCCCCTCCATCTGCGCCCGCACCGTGTCGGGATTGACCACGGTGCCGACGTCGGCGGCGATCACCACCCGGTGCACGCGCGGCTTGTCGCCCTGCAGCGACACCTCCGCCACCTCGGCGACATAGCTGCCGAACGATTCCGCCACCGCGATACCGCGGGCGTGGCCGTCGGGCAACGGTTTGCCCCAGCCCGCCTTGGCGGCGGCCAGCTCCAGCACGGCGCGCAGCCGCGGCCGTTTGGCCAACAGGGCGCGGCGGAACTCGAACGGATCTCTGCCGGCGGCATGGGCCAGCTCGTCGATGAACGACTCGGCGAAAAAGATATTCTGACTGTTGCCCACCGAGCGCAGGAACCAGGTGCGGATCCCCGGCGAGTATTTCACCCACTCGACGCGCACGTTGGGGATGGCGTAGGGCAGGTTGTTCAGCCCCTCCACCGCAGTGCTGTCGATGTGATCCTTGATGATTTTGGACTCCATGCCGGTGCCTTCGGCGAGGGAGTCGCACACGGTGCGGGCGGCAAACAGCACCGGGTTGCCGGCGGCGTCCAGGCCGCCGCTGATACGGCATACCGCCATCGGCCGGTAGTAGTAGCCGTGCATGTCGTCGGCGCGGCTGTATTGCACCTTGACCGGCACTCCGGCCGCCTTGGACAGGGCCACCGCCTCGGTGACGAAGTCGGGGGCGAAGCGCCGGCCGAAACCGCCGCCGAGGAACAGGGTGTCGACCTGTATCTGCGGCCGCGGCAGGCCGGTGATGGCCGCCGCGGTGGCCTGGTTGGGCCCCGGTGCCTGGGTACCGCCCCACAGCTGTGCGCTGTCCGATTTTACCCAGGCGGTGTAGTTCATCGGCTCCATGCAGGCGTGTGCCAGGTAGGGGACGTGATAGACCGCCTCCAGGGTATGCGCCGGCCGCACGCTGCCGACGTCGCCGCTGTGGCGCGCCACGACGGCGCCGCGGCCTGACTGCGCCAGCGCCTCCATGCCTCGCTCCATGTCGGCGCTGGAGAGGGTCGTGCCGGGACCCGGCTCCCAGTCGATCTCCAGGGCGTCGCGCCCCTGTTTGGCCTGCCAGTAGGTTTCGGCCAGCACCGCGATGCCGGCGGCGGTCGGGCTCTGGACCGGCAGTACCCGCTTCACGCCCTTGATCGCCAGCGCCTTGTCGGCCTTGAACGCCCTCACCTTGCCGCCGACCACCGGCGAACGCGCCACCACTGCAGTGAGCAGGCCGGGCAGTTTCACGTCGATGCCGAAGCGGGCGCTGCCGTCGACCTTGCTCGGGGTATCGAGGCGCTTGAGCGGTTTGCCGATGAGGGTGAAGTTCTTCGGGTCCTTGAGTTTCACCGCCTTGGGCAGCGGCCGCAGCGCCGCCGCTGCGGCCAGTTCGCCGTAGCTGGCCGTGCGGCCGTGCGGCCCCAGCACCCAGCCGCGTTCCGTCTTCAGGGCCGCCGGCGAGACCTTCCAGCGCTGCGCCGCCGCCGTCACCAGCATGGCCCGCGCGGTGGCGCCCGCCTTGCGCAGCGGCATCCACATGGCGCGCACCGAGCTGGAGCCGCCGGTGGCCTGCACCCCGAACCAGGGATGGCGGTACTCGGGCGCCACCGGCGCCGGTTCGGTGTGCAGCTTGGGCCAATCGGCGTCCAGCTCTTCGGCGACGATCATCGGCAGCGAGGTGTATACCCCCTGTCCCATCTCCGATTTGTCGACGATCACGGTGACGACGTTGTCGCTGCCGATGTGCACCCAGGCGCTGGGAGTGAAGGTGACGCCTGGCTCTGCGGCCTGCGCCAGCCGCAGCAGGCCGGGNNTCGGCGTCGCTCGGTTTCGGGTTCTGCGCCAGCAGTGCGACGGCACTCATGATTTGGCCGCTGTGGCAGTAGCCGCACTGAGGGACGTCGAGGTCGACCCACGCCTGCTGCACCGCGCGGCCGACGCGGTTGGCATGCATCGCCTCGATGGTGGTGACGCGCTTGCCTTCGACCTGCGACACCGGCGTGGTGCAGGAACGCACCGCGACGCCGTCCAGGTGTACGGTGCAGGCACCGCACTCGGCGACGCCGCAGCCGAACTTGGTGCCGGTCAGATTGAGGTGATCGCGCAGAACCCATAGCAGCGGGGTATCGGGCGTGGCGTCAACGCGGACGCCTTTTCCGTTTACGGTGAAACTGAACATCGGCGCACCTCCGTCGTAGAAGTGAAGCGATGAAAAAGAGAGATCGCGTGGGGCCGCGCCTCCGAGGCGGGGTGCTGTTGAGCTTAGACGCTGATCGCGCGCTTTGCGCGTATGATTGCGTTAACCGCGTAATCGATGAGCCTATAGCACGAACGAGGAGCGATGCGATGGACATGCCGGTGACGACCACCTTCACCATCGAGGGATGCCGCATCAAGGCGTACAAGGGAGTGGCGCGCGGCATCATCGTGCGTGCGCCGACCATCACCCAGGGTTTCCTTGGGCGTTTGAAGAGTATCGTCGGCGGAAACATCGACCGCCTACGCCAAGACGTGCGAACAGGCGCGCCAGCAGGCTTACGACGCGCTGCTGCAACATGCGCGGGAGATGGGTGCCAACGCCATCGTGGGGATGCGCTACGACGCCTCGGAGGTGGTAAGCGAGGGCTTCGCAACAGAGCTGCTGTGCTACGGCGCGGCGGCCGTCATCGAACAGGAGCAGTGAGCGCGCGGCATCGCTCTGCCGGCGGCGAAGGTCACGCGGCGTGGCGATGTGGTTTCTTCATGGCAAAAAGAAAGGGCGGCTTGCGCCGCCCTTTCCCTTGAAGATGAAGAGCAAAGTAAGGCTGTGGCTTACTTCTTCTCAACCTTCTTCATCTCTTTCTTCTCTACCTTCTTGTGCTCCATCTTCTTCTTGTGCACAACGCGCTTGTGGGTCTTGCGCACGTGACGCTTGACGGGAGCCTTGTGCTCGGTAGCGGCAGGCTTGGCGGCCGGCGCGGCTTCCTGGGCCATGACCGGGGCAGCGGCCATGGAGGCCAGCAGGGCGAGCGCGCTCAGGCTGATGATGGTCTTCTTCATAACGAATTCCTCACATTGAATGAATTATTAATTCCGCAATTTCGACGGAGCTGTCGCATCTCCATACGCGCTCACCCAGCAGCAATCGCCATGCCATAGCGGCGGTCACAAAATAATTTCCTTTATTTCAATTTGTTATATAGTTGCAGCGGATTTTGCCGGGCCGTCGGCGGCGGCCGCAGCTACAAAATTTGTAGCTCGCTACAGAACGCGGGGATGATGATGCAGGTCGGCCGACTCCAGAAAAAGATCGTCGTGATCATCCTGGCCATCGTGGTGGTGCCCATGCTGGTGGCTGGCGGCTTTACCGCCGCCTGGGTCTCGTCCAGTTTCGAGCAGCGCATCCAGGCGTGGGTCTCCGAGGCGGTGCGTTCCGGCCAGCAATGGCTGGAGGCGAACCAGAACGATGCGCTGTTGCTGGGACGCATCCTGGCCGACGATCCGCGCTTCGTCGCGTCGCTGCAGCGCGACCCCCGGCGTCCCGCGTTCCCCGGCAATGTGCAGAAGATCGCCAACGAGTTGGGCATCTCCGTCGTGCGCGTCTATTCTTCCGGGCAACGGCTGCTCTACAGTGCCAGCGACATGGCGATGGACGCCCATTGGGAGCCGGGTCAGACGCAGGCGGTGTTTCGCGTCGGCGGTGCCCAAAGCCAGCTGGCGGCGGTCGGCATCGTGCCGGTTCCCAACGCAGCCAAGCCGCGCTTCTATCTGGTGCTGGGCAGTCTGCTCGACGACTCCTTCATCTCCGATCTTTCCCATTTGACCGGCCTTAAGACCCGGCTCTATTACCGCGAACAGAATCGTTTCGTCGACATCTTCAACACCGGCGGGACGCCGATTCGCCTGCAGCTCAATTCACCCGACGAGCTGCGGCAATTGGTGGACCGGCAGCAGCCGTTCTACAGTACCCATGCGGAAAGCGGCCGTTACCGCGGCCTCTATCTCCCCATCGCCGACTCGCAGGGACACGTGGAGGCGATCCTGTTCGGCGGCATCGCCCGCGTCGGGGCGCAGGAATTGTTGACCAACAGCGCGCTGATGTTCGCCGTGATCCTCGCCCTCGGCTTGGTGATCGGAACGTTGACCGGCTGGCTGCTGGCGCGTTATCTGGTTCGGCCGATTACTCTGTTGCGCGACGGCGTGTTGCAGGTGGCCGGCAAGAATTATGAAGTCGCGGTACAGGTTTACAGCGACGACGAACTAGGCGATCTGGCGCAGGCATTCAATGCCATGGCGGCGTCGATCCGCCAGGCGCGCGACGAGGATCAATTGCATTTCCAGACCGACAAACTGGCGGCGCTGGGTGAACTGTCGGCGTCGCTGGCACACGAGATCCGCAATCCGATCGGGGTGATCAACACCGCCGCCGCGATGTTGCAGCGCAGCGACGACGAGGAGCGCCGCCAGCAACTGCTGGCGATGGTGCAGAGCGAGAGCCAGCGCATCAGCGAACTGGTCGGCGAGTTCCTGCAGCTGTCGCGTCACCGCACGCCGCAGCGGCAGTCGATTGACGCGGCGTTGCCGTTGCACCAGGCGCTGGAGGCGCAGTTGGCCGGACGCGCCGACGTGCAGGTGATCGACAACAGCGCCGCTGCGTCCTATATCATCGATGCCGATACCGGTCTGCTGCGTCAGGCCTGGGGCAATATCATTCATAATGCGTTGCAGGCCATGGGAGAAGAGGGTGGCACCTTGAAGGTGAATGTCTATCGGAACGGAAGCAGTGTGATGGTGTCACTGCAGGACAGCGGGCCCGGCATCGCGCCCGAAGTATTGCCGCGACTGTTTGAGCCGTTCTTTACCACCAA
>DFMR01000020.1 GCA_002376325.1 Proteobacteria bacterium UBA3588
GCCGTTGTAGCGATGCCAGACGGGACCACTGGGCGTGTCGGTTTTGAGCAGCAGGTCCACCACCTTCAGCGTATCGACTATGTAGGGATCGTCGGCGCGGCGTAAGCCGTAGCGCACCAGCTGCAGGAAATCGGTACCGATCTGCTCCTCGGCCGGCAGTTCCGGATCGATGGCGCGATTCTTGATCAGGACACGCTCGGCCTGGGCGCCTTCGTGGACCAGAATGTCCGGCGGTGCGGTGCGGATGTAGTAGCCCTTGACCCCGAGGCGCTGCGCCAGGGCCGTATCCCGGGCCACGGTCCAGTCGTCGAGCCGGGCATTCCAGCTGTCCGCCAGCAGCAGGGCGAACTCCCGGGCCTCCCCTTCGAGAAAGGTGCTGCCCTCGACCAGCGCGGCGATGACGATGGCGAGGGTGAAGGTGTTGATGCCGGGGTCCTCCTCCCAACGGTCCTGGCCGGTGGTGGGACCCTCGCAGGCGATGAAGGAGAGGGCCCGGCGCACCATGTCGGTGACCGGAATCCCCTCCAGTGCGTCCTGCCCGCGCAACGCGGACGCCAACAGCACCGGGAAGGCAGCCTCGTCCAACTGAATGCCCTGCCAAAACGCATCGCCGCCGAGCCACTGGTTCTGCAGCCAGTGCCCATCCTCCTGCTGGGTGGCCATCAGATAGCGCAGCACGTCGCGGGCGTCCTCGAACGCCCCCATGGCCACCAGCGCCCCCGCAGTTTCCACCAAATCGCGGCACCACACCAGGTGATAGCCGCCGCGACTCTGGCTGCTCTCGCCCCACGGAACGGCTAGGCTCGCCACCGCGGCGCCGGCATAGGTCCGATCCTGGTGCACCTTGAGCACCATGCCGGAAAGCGCGAGCATTTCGCGCAGCTCATCCGGCACGTCGGGAGGGCTGCCCGTCCCCAGCCAGGACTGCCAGACGCGACACTGCGTCTCCCAAACCTGGGTGAAATCCTTCATCAGGCTCGCCATGGCCAGAGTGGCCGCCGACTCCCGGCTGGTCCCCAGACCGAGGGCGAGGGTGGCTCGATCAGGCAATTCGCCCGTCAGGGTGACGGCCCCCGGTCCGGCGCTATCGTATTGCCACGTCATGCGTCCGTGGCGATCGAAGTCCCGCCAGCCGTCGCTCGCCTCGAGGCAGCCGACGGAGCAGCGCTGCCAGGCATCGGAACCGTCCTCCGCAGCCGCCGCCAGCGCCAATCCGAAAGGGCCCTGCTCCGCCCACAGCATCGTGCGGCCGTTGTGTCGACCGACTGCGGCCAGATTATTGTGCGCGTCGCCGCCCAGCCGAGCCGCCAGCAGGGCGTAGGGACGCAGTCCCTCGTCTCCCTCCAGCCGATAGCGCAACAGCAGCGTGTCGCGCCGTTGCGACGGACAGATCTGCAGCGTGAAGACGAAACGGGGATGGCGGTGAACGATGGTGAGCGCCGGCACGCCGGGCTGCGGCAAGGTCACCTCGTAGTTCCCGAGGCGGCGCAGCTCGACCCAGAAGCCCTGGTCGTCGGCGATGATAAAGCCGAGGTCCTTGATTTGCGGGATGTCGATGCGCGGGTAATAGACTTCCGTGAGGATGCCTTCGGCGACGGTGTACCAGAGCCGTGAAGATCCGAGGCTGGTACCGACCATATCCTTGCCGGCGTGAGCCCAAGTAGGGTGCGAAGAGGTTGCCTGGGGCGCTTGCATAACGGCCTTCCTGTTGTTCGCCATGTTAAGGAGACCCGCGTTTGGCCCGAATGTTTCAAAATTCGTGCGCTGACCCGCCGCCTGGCGCCGAAACGGCGGCGATGACAACCGCGACGAGGGCATCACCTTGGAGTGTAGGGAGGTTTTATGACGGAAGGGGTTCGCGACCCTTTTCTGCGTGACCCGCGCCGGGCGGCGATGCCCCTGACGGGCGAATGGATCGGGCGCGGGCGTCTCGGCGGATAATGCGCCAGCACCATGGATGGCGGCAGCGGCGCCGAGGCGTCATTGCGGCTCACGGGCGAAACACGCCGTAGCGGTCGTGCTCGAAGTGGTGAAGTTTGGCGACGGCAATCGTCGACCAGTGCCGGCCGGACAAGCGGAACACGACCACCCCCAGCAGTGTGCCCAGCAACGGACCCAGCCAGTAGATCCACCACCCATGCCAATCGCCCGAGATCACGGCGGGGCCAAAGCTGCGGGCCGGATTGGTGCTGGTGCCGGAGACATTCGCCTCGCCCCAAACCATGACCGCATACAGGAATGGAAAAAGAGCCGGCGTAAAATCCCGCAGGCGCCGGTGCTGCAGGAAAAAGAACAAGCCAAAGACCAGCGCGAAGGTGGTCACCGCCTCCCCCAGCAAGGCCCAGCCGACACCGTAAGCGGCACCTGGAAATGTTGCGCCGAAGGCAATGCTGCGCCCCATCGCCCCCCACGCGAGCAACGGCACCGCGCCGATTGCCGCACCGGCCAGTTGCGCCAATACGTACCCCGGGACGTAACGCCCCCGCAGCTTGCCCATCAACCAGAAGGCCAGGGTAACGGCCGGATTGATATGCGCCCCGCTCTCTTTGCCGAGCGGCGACAGCGCGATCAGCGCGCCGGTCGTCCCAAACAGGAAGCCGGTGAGCAACCGGCGCCACCCCGCATCCGGCAGCAGCCGGACCACCGGGCTGCCGTGGCCGAAATCCAGGATCACAATCGACAGTCCCACCGCCACGAGCAGTGCCGTGCCAATCAGCTCCGCACCGTAGAGCATCCAGGGAAATGGTCGGTTAGGGGTATCCATGTGCAATTGCCGTTGAGGGTGCGCGGAAATCCGGCGCGGGAGGGCTACGGACCCTGGCTATTGTGGGGGGCCGGCGGCGCCACGGCAATAATGATCGATACGCGGCGGTTTTTCGCCCGTCCCGCCTCGGTGTCGTTGGCGGCGAGCGGCCGGGTATCGGCATATCCGACCGCGCTCAGCCGATCCGCCGGGATGCCGCGGGCGATCAGGTGCCGGACCACCGTGCTGGCGCGTGCCGCCGAAAGCTCCCAATTGGAGGGAAACTGGGGCGTGGAAATGGGAACGTTGTCGGTATGTCCTTCGACGGTAATGGTGTGGCCGCCCCGCGCCAGCAGTTCTCCGGAGCGGGACGCAGCAAGCCAATCACCTCGGACGGCATCATTGAAATAAAGACGGTAACGGTAAACGGCCAAAGCTGGCAGGTGTATGCAGTAGGCGGCACCCCGGCCCAAACCGTACAACACGCTTTGCTGGAGATTCTACCCGAGCCTCCGGCGCTGGTGGTGGCAGGGATCAATTACGGCGAAAATGCCGGGGTGGGCGTCACCATCTCCGGCACGGTGGGGGCGGCCCTGGAAGGGGCGGCGCACGGCATACCGTCCCTGGCAATCTCGCTTGAAACGCGCCAGGAAGAACACCTCTCCTACTCCACGACGGTTGACTTCGACACGGCCGCCTATTTCACAGCTTATTTTGGCCGGCTGCTGATGAAGCGGCGCTTCCCAGCGGACGTAGATATTCTGAAAGTGGACGTACCGTCCGACGCCACTCCACAGACTCCCTGGACGGTGACGCGATTATCCCATCCAATATACTACGAGCCGGTGCTCCCTGATCGGTCGTCCTGGGATGAACCGGGGTTGATCGGTTACCGGCTAGCCGCCGACCCACGTGATGACCTGCAGGACAGCGATGTGTATGCGCTGCGCGTGCGCCGCATGGTCACCGTCACCCCGCTCAGCCTGGACATGACCTCACGCCTGGATTTGAGCGAGCTGGAAAAGGCCATGCGGCAGAGCGAGTGAGCAGAGAGACCGAGTTTTTCCAAAA
>DFMR01000087.1 GCA_002376325.1 Proteobacteria bacterium UBA3588
AACGAATTCCGTTGCCAAGACACCACGGCGCGACCATCGTCATTGATGAGTGCCGCACGGTCTGTTCCATCTGCGCCGCGACGATTTAATCGCGGCACAGCCGCTTCTACGGGGTCGGTGCAATACCGTATGGGAGGGATGAACGGCCGGCGCCGAGATCGCCGACAAGGCGCCATGCGTTGAAGCGTTTGATTGCGTGACGGGGCCATCGCCCTTCGCAGGCAACCGAAGCCGGACAACTCGCGCGCAATCTCATCTGTAGGGGCGGCTGCGCCGCGACGATTTNNCCAACGGTGCGGCGCGAATTCCCCATTGAGAAAACCGATCACCGTCAGTTCGGCGTTCAGTCCATGGTAATCGGTATGGGTCGTCAACGGCTGCGGCGGTGTGCTGTTGGTTTTCCCGTCGTAATTGACGTGCGCTCCATAGACGCGCATGTCAAACGCCATCTCCCATTGCGGGGCCATTTCCTTGGTATCGCTGATACCCATGAAATAGCGCGGACCGCTCTCCTCCAGAATACGCGCGCCGGCAGCGTCGTACTCGCGCCACGAATAGTATTCGCTGCCGGCGTAGAACGCGGTTCGTTCGGCCGCTGTGGCGGCCCCGCATCCCGCCAGTGCTGCCCCCACCAATCCCAGCGCCAGTACCGTTCGACCGAATCTGTTCATCATTGTCAGTAGCTATATGAAGTGGACAAAAACAGCGTCAGCGAATTTGCCGTCACGTCCTGAATATTGGTCACGCCGGAGATCGCCTGCGCCTTGCCGTTGCCGGTGCTGTAACTGAAGCCGCCGGTGATCGACGAATTACGCGTGAAACGGCTAAGGCTCAGACTGAGGCCGTAATAATTGACATTGTCCGGCTGATTGACGCCGCCGCTGACCAGCGTCGGCGAATTGGCGTTGTTGGTGTACAAGCCGCCACGCAGGGCCCAGTCGCTACTGTAATAGTATTCAAACCCAACCCTGGCGTTCCAGGTGGCCACTTTGGTGCGCACGTAGCTGTCGAGGTGTGAACTGTCGACCCCGTTGGCCTGTTCGTAATAAACGAAGTCCGCCGAATAGAGCAGGCGATCGGTAGGAAAGTAAGCGACACCCAACGATACGGTCAGCGGATAGTCGCGCTTGGTGCTGCCGTTGACCGGCGAGGTGTTGAAAGCAGTAGCGCAGGTTGCGCTCGCCGAGGTCGACAGACAGTTATTCTGAAACTTCACGCTCTCCGACAGCACGGTGGTCTGACGCACCGACACGCCGATCGACAGCTTGTCGAGCGGCGTCCACATCAGCCCCAGAATGGGCTCCACGCCCCACTCATCGGTCTGCAGGTACCCGTTCTGCCAGTAGTCGCCGTTGTTCAACGTGAACTGCTGGTTGACGATCTGCTCCGAATTGCGGATATGCAGATAGAGCGTCACACCGAGCGACAGATGGTCGTTGATCGCCTGGGCGTAGGAGGGGCCAACTTTATAGGTGTTGTCCTGATTGTTGACGTTCAGCACCAGTTTATTGAAGGCGCCGCTGCCGGTGACGACCTGATCCTGATTCTCCTGGATCGCATCGGTCACCGCATAGGAGAAGCCGATGGTACCCTTGCCCAACGGCTCAGTGACACCGAAGAAATTAGGTAGCAATGCCGAGGAGTGCCGGGTCCAACTGCCTGCACCGAACACGTCCTTGTAGGTCGTGGTGGTGGCGTGATAGGCGTTGACGCTGGCCGACAGATTGCGCTTTCCCGAGTAGACGATCCCGGCCGGGTTGTAATACATCCCCGACGGGTCGTCCGACACGGCGGTATAGGCGCCGCCCATGCCGGTGGCGCGATCGCCGATGATGATGTTGTTGTAGTGGTAGTCGTCAGCTATCGCCGTACCTGCCGCCATCAGAGCGGCCAGGGCTACACCACCTATCAACCATTTCATTCCCCCGGACTTACGTATCATTCGTCTTTCCCCAATTATTTTACGGTCGTCATGTAGGAGTCGAACCGTGCAGCCACCCGCGGATAATGCAGTCCGGTCATCCCCTCTTTTGCGATCAGCTGTTGCAAACGCGCGATTCTGGCGGCAAACGGCGGGTGGGTACGATGGATAATGCGGGTCGGTTCGCCCTTTACCTCCTTGACCCGCGCCAGATAACGCTCCAGCGCCGTCGGATCATATCCTGCTTCGGCCAACAGAGTGGTACCGACACGATCGGCCGCGTACTCGTCCTGTCGGCTCAGGCCATCGCGGAACAGAATATCCATCGCCTTGCCCACCGCCTGGGAGAAGGCAATGCGCGCCGGATCGGCGGCGCCGCCGAAGAAGTGGGCCAAACCTGCCTCTGGCGACTGGGCGTTACCGTGGATATTCAATTCACGGACGATCTGTTTCAGCGTGACGTGGCCGATCTCATGGCCCAACACTCCCGCCAGTTCCGACTCATCGTGCATCAATTTCAACGCACCGAGGGTGACGAAGACATAGCCGCCCGGCGTGGAATAGGCGTTGATGTCGTCGGTGTTGAGGATCGCGAAGTGGTAGTGCAGTTCCGGTCGCCCACTGAGCGCCGCCAGACCGCCGCCCACCAGATTGACGTAGCGCGTCAGCTTAGGGTCATTGTAGGGCGGATAGCGGGCGAGGATTCGGGCAGCCACCGCCCGTCCGAATCTGATTTCCGCCTTGACGTCAGAGGTCAGCGACGCCTGCGTCACCACCTTGTCCGACAGGCGTTCGCGAAAAGGCGCCGTATCGGCATGGGCACCGCCTGCGCCCGCCCCGATAACGACTACTGCCAAACACGTCCGCAGCCATGTCCGGCATTTCATGGCCGCATCCCCTGCTCGATGAATTTCAGCCCCTCGCTGTCGCTGATTTTCAGTGCGTCCATCCGATCGACAGCACTGTAATTTGCTCCCCGGGTATCGGTCACCCGGCGCCGGTCGGAACTGAGACCGCGGGCCGCACCGGCGGTGGTGACGTTGGAGGCGCGTATCCGCGCCTTCTGCTCCAAGCCCAGATCGTTGCCGGTGAACACGGTGACGGTCTTCAATGGCGGTCTTTCCGACACCAGGAGCGTGGGCATCCAACCCTGCTTGCCTGCGAACTTGACCTCGTACCAGGCCCCCTTCAGCTGCACTGGCGTCAATACGTCGCCGCGGCGTACATCGATCACCTTGGCGGAATCGAATGCCGGCTGTGCAAACAGCGCACCCTGCAGGCTCTGTACATAGAGTGATTGCGCCGTGGCGACATTCATCGCCGTCGCACCGAACAGTAATAACAGCAATAATCGTTTCATGAACCCTCCAAATGCTGCCCTTGCCGGCATTCTGCATGGCGGCGCCGGGCCGGCAGGAACCTGCGCCGTGTTCACTTCGAAGTCTGCGTAAACACCCCATCCCAATCGGCCGGCGGTGGTTGCCTGCCATATTCATCGCAACGCGAGATGAATACTTCAGCGAGCGGCAACTCTCCCAGCCCTGAGTATAAATCGCGCGCCCGCGCCCAATCATGATGCAAATAGCGTTCGAATGCATCCGTTACCGATCGGGATAAAGTGCGCGCCTGCGCCACCGTCGTCGCTTCGTCGTCGGGCAACGCCAACGGCCAATAGATGCGCACCGGCTTGCGGCGCCCCTTGACCCTTACCAGATCCACCGGGGCACAGGGAATGTCGCCAGCCAGTTGCTGAAAGGTGGTTTCTGAAATGATCACCGGGCAACCGTACTTGCTGGTCAGCCCCTCCAGCCTTGACGCCAGATTTACGTTGTCGCCGATCACGGTGTAATCCAGCTTGCGCACCGAACCGATGTTGCCCAGCACCACCTCGCCGGTGTTGACGCCGATCCCGATATTGATTACCGGATACTCCTTCTCCGTCAGGCGCCGGTTGACCAGCGCCAATTGCCGCTGCATGCGCATCGCCGCCGCCACCGCACGATCGGCATGATCGGCCACCGGGATCGGCGCACCCCAGAACGCCATGATGGCGTCGCCGATATACTTGTCGAGCGTCCCCTGGTGTTCGAAGATGATCTCGCTCATCACCGAGAAGTGGGTGTTGAGCAGGTCCACCACCTGCTCGGCGCTGAGCCGTTCGGAGATGGAGGTAAAGGCGCGCACGTCGGAAAACAGGATGGAGACATTCACGCGCACGCCCACCTCGGCGCGCAACTGCTCCTGATAGCGGTCCAGCACTTGCGACAACATCGCCGGCGACACGTATTGCGACAGCATGGCACGCACCCGCCGCCGATCGCGTCCCTCGGTGAAGGCGAGATAGGTGAATGCCGCCAGCAACCCGACCATCACCGCCGCCTCCGGCGCCACCAGCGGGTAGACCCGGTCGAGAGCAAATTGCCAATAGCACCAACCGGCATAGCACGCGGCGATCGACAGCGGCACCAGCAGCTGCCAGGCCAAACGGTTGGACAGCAATATCGCCGCCAGAGTGGATGCCGCCAGCAGCCAAACGATCAGCCATTTCGCCCCGGCCGGCACCGTGTGCAGGAAATTGCCGCTGAGGATATTGCCGGCGATGGAGGCGTGGATGAATACGCCGGGCGTCCGGTTCGCCACCGCCGTCGCCTTGATGTCCTCCAGCCCTGCGGCGCTGGCGCCGATGAATACGATCTTGTTCTTGAAGGTATCGGGCGGAATAAGCAGGTGTTGCACGTCGCCGCCGCGCAGCGCCTCGATGGAGGCGAAGATGCCGCTGATGGAATAGGGATGGATCGCCCCCGCCATGTTGACCAGATAGCGGCCATGACGATCCAGCGGGATCGACAGCGTGCCAAGATGCAGCGTGCCGTCATGCTCGGTCACGGCCTGCGGATGCAGCATTGCCAACAGCGGCACCACACCCAGCGATGGATAGACGGCACCACGATAAGTCTGGAACAGGCGCGCGCGACGATAGATGCCGTCCGTATCGGCATCCAGACCGACCGTACCGACGCCTTTGGAGGCCTGATACAGACCGTTGAACGGCAGCGAATAGCTGTTGTTGCCGCGCTCGGGAAAACCGCCTGCGTTCGGCAACGCGAAACGGCGGCGGAACAGCGGCGGCATCGGCTGCGACAATTGACTGCGATTGTTGTCGTTGGCGTCCTCGCGCACGATCTGCATCGAGTGATAGGCGATACCGCTGTCGCGCGACGCCTGCACCAGTCGTCGATCGTCCGGGCTCATGCCCTGGCCTCGGGCTGCGCCCTCCTTTTCCGTCTCGGTGAACAGGATATCGAACACCACCGCGCGCGCCCCACCCAGCGCCAGGTAGTCGATCAGATCGGCATAGACCGAACGCGGCCAGGGATAGCGCCCCACCAGCGGGTCCATCGCCTGCAACGACGGCTCGTCGATCAGAACCACGGCGATGCGCGGATCGAGCCGGGCGTGGCCGCGAAACAGGTGCATGCGCTGATCGAAGCCGGCCCACTCCAGCCGGGTGAACATCCCCATGGCGGAGAACGCCCACACGATCGCCACCGTCGCCAGCGACAGGCCGGCGGCCCAGCGCAGTTTGCGGCGGTTCAACAGCATGTAATGGAGTCCGAAGCCAATGACATTGGAAGCTGCTCTTTTGGGTTACACCTTAACCTTGTGGAGGCCGGGCGGCAATCGGTTGGGGATT
>DFMR01000098.1 GCA_002376325.1 Proteobacteria bacterium UBA3588
TGCGCGGGGATGAACCGACGGCGCGACGGCCGCCGGCGTCACCGGCATTGTGTTCCCCGCATGCGCGGGGATGAACCGGTGGCCGACAGCGTAGCCGTCCCCATCGATGTGTGTTCCCCGCATGCGCGGGGATGAACCGTCCGATGAACGCTTTCCAGAATTAGTGGGCGGCCGTAGGCCCGATAGAGCGCAGCGGTATCGGGCGGAGCTTGCCGGACGCCGCTGCGCTATGTCCGGCCTACATTGTTTAAATCAACCACACTGTTCCCCGCATGCGCGGGGATGAACAGCGCTTTCTCGAAGAATGCGGATATCCACACGCTATAATTTCTCTGCCGTGGCGACCGCTGGAAATCAGACGGCGAGCCAGTGACCTTCCCCTGCTATTGCAGGGCGGTGATGTGGGACAGCCGGCCCACCGCCACGGTTCATTTTCCCGTTGAATGTCTGAACGCGATTCAGTTTCGGTTATTGAACCGGGAAGAAACGGTTTTTTTTCAATGGCGAATTCAATCCTCCAGCCGCAAGCTCGTAATAATTTCCGCCAGTTCGTCGTCCTCGACGCCTTCCAACTCTTCCGGACAGTCGTAGGTCACGAAGAAGACGCAGTGGCCGGCGGCGAGGTACCACTCTTTCCAGGCGACGCCCTCTTCGGTGAAGAACAGCAGCAGGCCCTGTTTGTCGCCCATCCGGGTTTCCATTTGGCGTGCGCCGGCTTGCAGGGTGTCGGCGGCAAGGTCGCGCAGTTCGTCCTGTGTCGCCGGGCCGTCGTCCTTGCAGAAACAGCTGATCTCCAGGGTGCCGATGCCGTCGTCGGGGTCATACAGCAGCACGCTGTCCTCTTCGGTTTCCCTCACCCAGTGTTCGGGGTAGGTGGCCTTCCAGCGGGGCGTTTGGGTAGTAGGCATGGCGGGTCGTGGGGTAGTTGTGGGGCGGCCATTATACCCGCGGGTCAATGAACGGCCCAGGGCAGTCCGTGTTCCTCGATCAGCTTGATGCAGGCGTCGACGGCGGCGGTGTCGTAGCGTGTTCCCCTGCCTTGGCGCAGTTCTTCGAGGGCTTCGTCGACGCTGCGGGCGGCGCGATGTGGGCGGTGCGCGGTCATCGCTTCCGTCACTTCGGCAATGGCGACGATGCGCGCTTCGATGCAGATGTCATCGCCTGTCAGGCCGTTGGGATAGCCGCTGCCGTCGAGGCGTTCGTGATGTTGCAGCAGCATCTCCTGGATCGGCCAGGGCAGTTGGGTCCCCTTGACGATGTCGTAGCCCATTGCCGGATGGGTTTTGACCAGGGCGTATTCGCTGGCGTTCAATGGGCCGGGGCGATTGAGGATCTCGGCGGGAACGTAGATGTTGCCCAGGTCGTGGAGTTGGGCGCCGATGTGCACGCCGTCGATGGTGTGCTGGTCGAATCCCATGCGGGCGGCGATGGCGGCGGCCAGCTGCGCGGTGCGCGCCTGGTGCACGGCGGTATAGGGGTCGCGTTTTCCCACTGCGGCGGAGAGCGTGTTGACCAGTTGCAGCAGCGCGGTGTCCAATGCGTTGCCGCTTTGCAGGGCCAGCGACTCGGCCGTTTTCCGTGCGTCGATATCCTGGACGACGGTGATGAAGTAACGCGGCGTGCCGGCGGCGTCGCGGTGCAGCGACATGGTGAGTTCGATCCATATCGAGGTGCCGTCCTTGCGCAGGTAACGTTCGTCCGTCGTGTAGGTGTCGATCGCGCCGGCGCGCAGCAGTCGGCAATTTCGTTCACAGGCGGCGAGGTCGTCCGGATGGGTAACTTCCCGCAGGGTGAGCTGCCGCAACTCGTCCGCGCCGTAGCCGAGGATGTCGCATAGTTTGTCGTTGACCAGCAGCCAGTGATCGTCGATGCCGACGTGACCCATGCCGACCGCGGCCTGTTCGAAGGTCTCCTGGAATTGCCGTTCGCTCCGCAGTCGGGCTCGTTGCGCGGCCAGCAGCAGCGTGATGCGCTGCTTGATCAGTTTATAGAGGAGGGCGCCGGTGACGACGACGAAGCCAAAGCCTTTGATCGTTTCCCAGTGGTCGATGGCCGCGGCGCCGGGAAACAGCATCAGCAGCAAGCGGTCCGACAACACTATCCATAGCACGGCGAACACGACGTAGAGGCCGACTATCCTGAGCACTTCGCGGCGCTGATGCGTGACATCGGTTGCCGGAGCGCGCGCCTGCGACGATCGAATATCGTTTTGTTCGCTTTGGGTCATGGGCGGAGAGGGCGCAGGGTTATGCCGCGTACATCTGATCGGCCGTCGCTTCCGCCCAGTTGATGGCGGCGAGGTAGGCATTGTTGTAGTCGACGGTAATATCGCTTTGTTCGGCGATCACCTGCCACTCGCCGCGCTCCAGGTGGATCACGATGTCCAATAGTTCGCCCAGTTCGCCTTCGTGGTTCAGCAGGGCGAACTTGATCGGGCCGGCCAGCGGCACGTGATCCAGTAACTCCTCCATGCGCGTGTCGAGCAGGGCGTCGAGCAGGGAAAACAGACCCACGGTGAACGCCTGCTGGCTGTCGATGCCGGGGCGGGTGACCGACAGCAGGGCGCACATGCGTGCGCGGATCAAGGCGATGGTGGTGAGTTCGCGCGGTTTGTTGTGGGCCAGCCGGCTGGCGAGTATCAAACTGGCCCAGTTGCGTACCGCGTCGAGGCCGAGCAGCATCACCGCCTGCTGGATCGAGTCGACTTCGCGGCGCATGCCGAAGGTGGCGCAGTTGATGTAGCGCAGCAGCCGGTAGGAGAGGACCACGTCATGGGCGATGGTCTTTTCCAATTCCCGCACGTCGGTATCCGGATCCTGCAATTTCCCGATCAGGTTGACGACCACTGCGCGGTTGGTCGACGCGGTGGGGGCATGGATGACGTCGGGGTAGGAGAAGAAGTAGCCCTGGAAGTAGTCGAAGCCGAGTTCGCGGCAGCGTGCGTATTCGTCGTGGGTCTCGACCTTTTCCGCGACCAGCCCTAGCTTGTTGTACTTGCGCAGCTCCGAGACGATGGCAGCGAGCTGCTTTTCGGACAGCGCCTGCACGTCCAGTTTGACGAAGCTGGCAAGCTCCAGTAGCGGCATCCGCTGCGGCGTGGGGATGAAGTCGTCGAGCGCGATGCGGTAGCCTTTGGCGACCAGCTTGCGGACACCGTCAAGCAATGTGGGATCGACCTGAACCGTTTCCAGCAACTCGAACACCACTTGCTCGGTGGACATCGGCAGCGGCCGTTCCCCGGAGAAGAAATCATGGGTGATGTTGATGAAGGCGGGACGGCTGCCCACCAGGCGCTCCAGACCGATTTCCATGAAGGTGTTGACGATCACCTGCGAGGTGGCGAGGTCGCCGTCGGCGAAGTTGGCCGCGTTCAATCCGTTGTCGCGGTACAGCAACTCGTAGCCAAAGACATTGAGCGCCCGATCGTAGATGGGCTGGCGTCCGATAAACGTCGCTTTAGTGTGGTCTTTTGCCGTCATAGGTGCGCCGGTATTGCCGATGATGCAGATCTCTTAGCGGGGCGGTTGATATAACGCTAGCAATTCTCCCACCTTTTGTCGCTTGTGTCCCTGACAACTGATGTAACGCTGTACCGCCAGGTGTTCGAGTCCTGCCGCCGNNCGGCGCTGTAGGCGGTGAAGTTGCTCGACGGCGACAGCGGCACGTAGGGCGGGTCGCAGTAGACGACGTCGCCGGACTTGGCGCGCGCCATGGTCTTGATGAAATCCTCGTGGCGGAACACGGCGCGGCGCGCCTTGTCGTGGAACAGCAGCATCTCCTTTTCGGGAAAGTAGGGATGTTTGTAGCGGCCGAAGGGGACGTTGAAGCCGCCTTTGGAGTTGTAGCGGCAGAGGCCGTTATAACCGTGGCGGTTGAGGTAGACGAACAGTACGGCGCGGCGGCGCGGCTCGGTGCAGGCATTGAATTCGGTACGCAGGCGGTAGTAGGCGTCGGCGTTGTTGGTGCCGGGACGGAACAGTTTGCTGCATGCCTTGATGAATTCCGGACCTTCCTGCTTCAGCATCTGGTAGAGGTCGATCAGGTCTTGGTTGCTGTCGCTCAGCAGGTAGCGCCGGTAGCCGGTGTTGAGGAACAGTGCGCCGGAGCCGAGGAACGGTTCGATCAGCCGGCCGCCGCCGGGCAGGCGCGCCAGGATGCGGTCGAGGAGCCGGAATTTGTTGCCGGCCCACTTGAGGAACGGGCGCGTCGGCACGGTACGGGTATTCATCAACATGCTGGACTCATAACGGTTTGATGAACACCTTCGACTTGCGCTGGTAGTTGTACATCGCCTGCCTCTTGATCGGCAGGTCCTTGATGTCGGCGACCTTGAAGCCGCGCTCCAGGAACCAGTGGGCGGTGCGCGTGGTGAGTACGAACAGCCGTTCGATCCCCATATCCCGCGCCTGGCGCTCGATGAAGCCGAGCAGGTCGTCGCCGCGCCCCTGCTTGCGGTAGTCGCGGTGCACCGCCATGCAGGCCAGTTCGCCCACCTGTTCCTCGGCGAAGGGGTAGAGGGCGGCGCAGGCGATGATGGTGCGGTCGCGTTCGGTGACCACGAATTGGTCGATCTCCATCTCCAGCAGTTCGCGCGAGCGGCGCACCAGGGTGCCATCGGCTTCCAGCGGCGCGATCAGCTCCAGCACGCCGCCGACATCGTCGATGGTGGCGCGGCGCGTCCCCTCGAACTGTTCGCCGCTGACCAGGGTGCCGATGCCGTCGCGGGTGAACAGCTCCAGCAGCAAGGCGCCGTCAACATGGCGGCTGATCAGGTGGGCGCGGCGCACCCCGGCGCGGCAGGCGCGCAGGGCGCCGCCGAGGCAGCGCGCCATCTCTTCGCCGAGTTTGCGCAGCAGCGTCTGATTTGCCTCTGCCAGGCTGAGTTCGCGGATCAGGCGCCGCTTGGCGTCCAGCACGCCCTTGGCGTCGGTGAGGAAGATCAGCTTGTCGGCACGCAGGTAGATCGCCGCCGCCGTGGCCACGTCTTCGGCGCTGAGATTGAAGGTCTCGCCGGTAGGCGAATAGCCGAGCGGGGAGAGCACCACGGTGGCGCCGTCGTTGAGCTGTTTCTGCACCGCCTCGGCGTCGATGCGGCGCACCTCGCCGGTGTGCTGGTAGTCGATGCCGTTGCGCACCCCCAGCGGCTGCGCGGTGACGAAGTTGCCGGAGGCGACGCGGATGTGGGCGCCGGCCATCGGGGAGTTGGCCAGGCCCATGGAGAGCAGCGCCTCGATCTCCACACGCACCGTGCCCGCCGCCTCCTTGACGCAGGCGAGGGCGGCGGCGTCGGTGACGCGCAGGCCGTCGACGTATTGCAGTTCGATGCCGCGCGCCTTGAGCCGCTCCTCGATCTGCGGCCGCGCGCCGTGCACCAGCACCAGCCGCACGCCGAGGCTGTTGAGCAGGCCGATGTCGTGCACGAAACTGGCGAACTGCTGCTCGGCGATCAGCTCGCCGCCGAAGGTGATGACGAAGGTTCGCCCGCGAAACGCGTTGATGTAGGGCGTGGAGTCGCGAAACCAGCGGACAAAGGCCTGTTCGTCGGTGGGCGTGGTCACAGCGGGGTCCTTAGCTTATGGTTGATCGGTCCATGCATTCTCCCGGCAGCGGGATCGTTGTGCAAGGGGGAAAATTGCTACGAGTTCGGGGTTCCGGGTTTCGAGTCGTACAGGGCGGAGCTGCGAGCTATAGCGAAGCGCGCAGGCACTAAATAGACGTTCCGAATGGATGCCCGGTTCGGAACGCTCAGTCCGTAACTCGTGGGAGCCCGGCTGCGCCGGGCGATAGCCCTGGATTCGATCATCGCCCGGCAGAGCCGGGCTCCCACGGGGGGCCGCTTCTGTGCCTCCGGTTTTTCGCATCGGCTGGCCAGCAATTCGGAACTTTCATTTGGAATCCGAACACACCAATCAAACTCGGAACTACGAATCCGGAATCCGGAACTTCTAGTTAGCAACAGAAGCGCTCGATCAGCTGCGTCAGGATGCCGATCATCGGCTCGATGCGATCCAGCGCCAAGTATTCGTCGGGCTGGTGGGCTTGGTCGATGTCGCCGGGGCCGAGGATGATGGTCTCCATGCCGAGGGCGTTGAGGTAGGGGCCTTCGGTGCAGAAGGCGACCGCCTCGGCGCTGTGGCCGGTGAGCCGTTCGGCCACCTGGACGATCTCCGATGTTTCCGCGGTATGCATCGCCGGGGTACCGTGGAACAGGCGGCGGATATCCAGTTGCAGGCCGCTGCCGGCCAGGGTCTCGCCCAGGCGCCGCTCCATGACGGCGCGCAGCTCGTCCAGTTCCATGCCGGGCAGGGGACGCAGGTCGATGTGCAGTTCGCATTCGCCGCAGATGCGGTTGGGGTTGTCGCCGCCGTGGATGTGGCCGAGGTTGAGGGTGGGAACCGGCACGGTGAAACGCGGGTCGCGGTGACCTGTCTGCAGTTCCTCGCGCCAGGCCAGCAGCTCGCCGATCACCTTGTGCATCCCCTCCAGGGCATTGTTGCCCAGGGCTGGGTTGCTGGAGTGGCCGGAGCGGCCGGTGAGGCGGATACCTTCCATCATGATGCCCTTGTGGGCGTTGACCGGGCGCAGGCCGGTGGGCTCGCCGATGACGGCGTAGCGCGCCTTGGGCCGGCCCAGTTCGACCAGCGCCTGGGCGCCGTCCATCGAGCTCTCCTCGTCGGCGGTGGCGAGGAGGATCAGCGGCTGTTGCAACTGCTTGGCGTCGAAGCGGCGCGCCGCCTCGATGGCGACGGCGAAGAAGCCTTTCATGTCGCTGGTGCCGAGGCCGTAGAGGCGGTTGTCCGCTTCGGTGAGGCGGAACGGGTCGTGATTCCAGCGCCCCTCGTCGTAGGGGACGGTGTCGGTGTGGCCGGCCAGCACCAGCCCGCCCGGTCCGTTGCCGAGGGTGGCGATGAGGTTGGCCTTGTGCGGCTGCGTCGGCAGCGGCAGCACCTCGACCTGGAAGCCGAGGTCGACCAGCCACTGTGCCAGCAGGTCGATCACCGGCCGGTTGCTGGTATCGAAGGCGGGGCTGACGCTGCTCATCGACGGCGTGGCGATGAGGCCGGTGAGCAGGGCGCGCAGGTCGGGTGTCATAATAGCGGTTCCATGAGGGTATCCCCGTACAAGCCGACATAAAATTCAGAAGCAAAAGATTTTAACCTCGGGGCACACGGGGGGCACGGGGATAATTCGAGTATCGGATCTATGTTGTCCGCAATCTTTGCGCAGACTTCCCCGTGTGCCCCGTGGTTCATTCTCGGCCTTGGTGTTTTTGAGATAGGTTCTAGTGTAAACGAAGGCCGCATGCTAGAGTCATCCCGTAACATCTCGCACCACGTTCGTGGGTGCGTTTGGAGCCTGGAGCTTCCATGATTCGTTCCGCAAAGGTTGATGATATCGACGCCCTGGTGGCGATCGAGAACCGCTGTTTCGACACCGACCGCCTGTCGCGGCGCAGCTTCCGCCACCTGCTCACCAAGGCCCACGCCGTCACCCTGCTGGAACAGTCCGCCAACGCCGTCCGCGGCTACGTCATGGTGCTGTTCAACGCAGGCACCTCGCTGGCGCGCATGTATTCCATCGCCGTCGATCCCGACAGCCGTGGCCAGGGCGTCGGCCGCGACCTGATGCAGGCCGCCGAGGCGGCGGCGCTGGAGCAGGACTGCATCAACATGCGGCTGGAGGTGCGGCGCGACAACCTGGCTTCGATCAAGCTCTACGAGTCCGTGGGTTACCGTCGGTTCGGCACCTACGAGGATTACTACGAGGATCACATGGGGGCGCTGCGCTACGAAAAGCGCCTGGTGACGCAGCTCAAGCTCGACATGGCGCGCGTCCCCTACTATGAACAGACGCTGGAGTTCACCTGCGGCCCGGCGGCGCTGGTGATGGCGATGAAGGCGCTGGACCCGACCATCGAGTTGAGCCGCGCGCTGGAGATCCGCATCTGGCGCGAGTCGACCACGGTGTTCATGACCTCCGGCCACGGCGGCTGCGGTCCCTACGGCCTGGCGCTGTCGGCCTACCACCGCGGCTTCGCGGTGGAGGTCTACGTCAATGACGAAGGGGCGCTGTTCATCGATTCGGTGCGCAGCGAGGAGAAGAAGGAGGTGATGCGCCTGGTGCAGGCGGATTTCCTCGAGGAGATCGACCAGGTGTCGCTGCCGGTGCACTACCGGCGCATCGCGCTGCCGGAGATGCGCCAGGCATTCGAGCAGGGGGCGATCCCGGTGGTGCTGATCAGCTCCTACCGCATCTACCAGGAGAAGTTTCCCCACTGGGTGGTGGTGACCGGTTTCGACGACCGCTTCATCTACGTGCATGACCCGTTCGTGGATCGCGAAAAGGGCAAGAGCGTGACCGACTGCATGAACATGCCGATCCTGCAAAAGGATTTCGAGCGCATGGCGCGCTACGGCAAATCGGGCCAGCGTTCTGTATTGATTATCCGCAAACCGAAGGTGGCGCCGCGCAAGGCGGCCGCGTCGAAGAGAGGAAAGCGCTAAATGAAAGTACCGCAAAGAGTGCAACAGTACACTAGCGCGAGAATCCGGATGTTGAGGAGTGGTGCCCCGTGGGAGCCCGATTCATCGAGCGATGGTCGAATCCGGGGCTATCGCCCGGCGCAGCCGGGCTCCCACGAGTTACGGACTGAGCGTTCCGAACCGGGTACCCATTCGGAACGCCTATTTAGCCAGCCGATGCGAAAAACCGGAGGCACAGAAGCGGCCACCCGTGGGAGCCCGGCTCTGCCGGGCGATGATCGAACCCGGGGCTATCGTCCGGCACAGCCGGGCTCCCACGAGTTAGGGACTGAGCGTTCCGAACCGGGTATCCATTCGGAACGTTTATTTAGAAGATGACTACGCAGATCCTCGTGGTTGAAGATACCGCGGACTGGAAGTTCAGCGGCCTCAGCTATCCGGTCGTCAATGTCGACGACTATCTCACCAGCAAGGAATATTTCAACCTGAAGAACGTGCAGGTGATCAACCTGTGCCGCGGCTACAAATACCTCAGCGTCGCCTACTACTGTTCGCTGCTGGCGGAGGCGCGCAACCACAAGGTGATCCCGTCGGTGAAGAGCATGCTCGACCTGTCGAGCAAGGCGATGTACAGCCTCGACGCGGTCAACCTCGACGGCGAGGTGGCGAAGATATTCAAAAAGTACCGCAAGGACAGTCTCGAACGCGTGTTCGAGATGGATGTATTCTTCGGCAAGTGCCGTTTCGAACCGCTGGCCGAACTGGCGCGGCAGATCTTCGAGACCTTTCCCTGCCCGCTGCTGCGGGTCGGCTTCCGCCGTAGCGAGGGCGGCTGGCATATCGCTTCGATCAAGCCGCTGTCGCTGCACAAACTGGACAAGGAGAACCGCGACTTCTTCGTCGAGACGCTCTCCGGTTATCTGAAAAAGCGCTGGCGCTCGCCCAAGTCGCGCAGCCAGCCGCGCTACGACCTGGCGATCCTCTACAACAGCGAAGACCCGCTGCCGCCTTCCAACCAGAAGGCGCTGCAACGCTTCGTCAAGGCCGGGCGCGCCATGGAAGTGGACATCGAGATCATCGACCGCAAGGACTATTCGCGTCTTGCCGAATACGACGCACTGTTGATCCGCGAGACCACCGCCATCAACCACTACACCTATCGCTTCGCCAAGAAGGCGGAGAGCGAAGGGCTGGTGGTGATGGACGACCCGCAGTCGATCCTGCGCTGCACCAACAAGGTTTACCTGGCCGAACTGCTGCGCGCCAACAAGGTGCCGACGCCGAAGACTGTGATCGCCGGCCGGGGCGATCTCCAGGCGGCGGCGGAGGCGATCGGCTATCCGATGGTGCTCAAGGTGCCTGACGGTTCGTTCTCCCGCGGCGTGGTCAAGGCGGAGAATGCCGAGGCGATGCACCAGGCGGCGGAGCGGTTGTTCAAGAGTTCCGAACTGATCCTGGCGCAGGAGTATCTCTACACCGAGTTCGACTGGCGCATCGGTATCCTCAACCGCAAGCCGATCTTCACCTGCCAGTACTTCATGTCGAAAAAACACTGGCAGATCGTGCACCACGAATCCGACGGCAGCTTCGAAGAGGGCGGCTGGAAAACACTGCGGGTTGAAGATGCGCCCGCCAAGGTGGTCGAAATCGCCCTCAAGGCCGCGAACCTGATCGGCGACGGCCTCTACGGCGTCGACCTGAAACAGACCGACAGAGGCATTCACGTCATCGAGGTCAACGACAACCCCAACGTCGACGCCGGTGTCGAGGATCAGGTGCTCAAGGAGGAGCTATACCGCATCATCATCGGCGAGTTCGTGCGCCGTATCGAGTTGCGNNGGCTGCCGAAGGCGCCGACCCGTAACTACCTTCCCCCGCCCAACAACGTCGCGTTGCCGCCGATGGCGGCAGTGTTGGTGGTGACGGTCTTTTCCGCGGCGAAGCGCAGCAGGTAGTGCGGCCCGCCGGCCTTGAAGCCGGTGCCGGAGAGGCCGCGGCCGCCGAACGGCTGGCTGCCGACCACGGCGCCGATCATGTCGCGGTTGATGTAGACGTTGCCGGCGCGGACCCGCGCGGCGACGTAGCGGCCGAAGGCCTCGACGCGGGAGTGAACGCCCAGGGTAAGACCGAAGCCGAGGGCGTTGATGCGATCGATCACCGCGTCGATCTCCCCGGCGCGATAACGCAACAGGTGCAATACCGGTCCGAAGTGCTCCTCGTGCAGCCGTTCGAGATTGTCGATCTCGTAGAGACAAGGCGCCAGGTAGTCGCCGTGGTCGCAGCCCGCGGGCTGCGGCGTGCGCGCCAGCAGGCGGGCGCCGCTCTGCTCCAGCGCGGCGCAATGCGCCTCCAGTTTCTCCCGCGCGTCGCTGTCGATCAGCGGCCCCACGTCGGTGGCGAGGCGGCGCGGATCGCCGATCTGCAATTCCCCCATCGCTCCCGTCAGCACTTCGATCAATCGTGCCGCCGCCTCCTCCTGCACCCAGACCATGCGCAGCGCCGAGCAGCGCTGGCCGGCGCTGTCGAAGGCGGAGCGGACGATGTCGGCGGCGGCCTGCTCCGGCAGCGCCGAGCTGTCGACGATCATCGCGTTCTGGCCGCCGGTCTCGGCGATCAGCGGCAGGATCGGGCCGGGCCGTTGGGCCAGCCGCTGTTGCAGGTGGTGGGCGGTGGCGACCGAGCCGGTGAAGGCGATCCCGGCCAGGGCCGGGGCGGCGAGGAGCTGCTCGTCGATCACCGCGCCGGGGACCGGCAGCAGCTGCAGCACCTCCGTCGGCACGCCTGCCTCGTGCAGCAGTTCGACCACGGCGGCGCCGCACAGCGGGGTCTGGTGCGCCGGCTTGGCCAGCACCGCATTGCCGGCGAGCAGGGCGGCCACCGTCTGGCCGGCGAAGATCGAGACCGGGAAATTCCACGGGCTGATACAGAGAAAGAGGCCGCGGCCCTCGCTGGCGAGCAGGTTCTCCTCGCCGGTCGGGCCGGGGAGGGAACGGGTGCCCAATAGTTGTTCGGCCTGCCGCGGGTAGTAGCGGCAGAAGTCGACGGCCTCGCGCACCTCGGCGATGGCGTCGGGCACGGTGCGGCCGCCCTCCATCACGATGCGGGCGGCGAGGGCGTGGCGCCGCTGCTCCAGCAGGTCGCCGGCGCGGCGAACGATGGCGCAGCGTTCGGCCAGGGGGCGGCGCGACCAGTCGGGCCAGGCGGCCGCGCCCTGCGTCAGGGCGGCGGCGATCTGCTCAGCCGTCGACGGGTGAAGGTGGCCGATGACGAGGCGGTGGTCGGCGGGGCAGTAGCGCGGTTGCGGGGCATCGCCCGTTGCGCCGGCCTGCCACGGCGTCGCTGTCGCCTCCCGTAAGGAATGTTCCAGTTGGGCCAACTCCAGCGGGTCGTCGAGGCAGGTGCCTTGCGCGTTGCGCCGCCCCTCATAGAGGGCTGCAGGCAACGGTAGCGGCGATGCCCAGGCTCGCCCGGCCACGGTCGCAGCCGGGTCGGCCAGCAGCAGCTCCGGGGCCAGACGCTGGTCGACGATGCGGTTGACGAAGGAGGTGTTGGCCCCGTTCTCCAGCAGCCGCCGCACCAGGTAGGGCAGCAGCTCGCGGTGGCCGCCGACCGGGGCGTAGACCCGGCAGGGCAGGTGCCACTGCTGCACCACTTCGTCGTAGAGGGCCTGGCCCATGCCGTGCAGCCGCTGGTATTCGAACGGTGCGCCGTCGGCCAGGGCGCGCACCGCGGCGACGGTGTGGGCGTTGTGGCTGGCGAACTGGGGGAACAGTTTGTCGTGGCCCAGCAGACGGCGGGCGCAGGCCAGGTAGGCGAGGTCGGTGTGGACCTTGTCGGTGAACACCGGGTAGCCGGCGAGGCCCTGTTGCTGCGCCGCCTTGATCTCGCTGTCCCAGTAGGCCCCTTTTACCAGCCGCACCGCGATGGATGCGCCGCGCGCGGTGGCCAGCTCGGCCAGCCAGTCGATCACCGCCGGGGCGCGCTTCTGGTAGGCCTGCACCGCGACCCCGAAGCCGGGCCATGCGCGCAGCCCCGGCCGGGTTGCCACTGCTTCAAAAATGTCCAACGACAGCTCCAGCCGCCGCGCCTCTTCGGCGTCGAGGGTGACCGGGATGCCGGCGTCGCGCGCCTGTTCCAGCAGCGCCGCCAGGCGCGGCACCAGCTCGGCCAGCACGCGCTCACGCTGCGCCGTTTCATAGCGCGGGTGCAGCGCCGAGAGTTTGATGGAGAGGCCGGGGCGGCTCATCAGTTCGCCGGCGTTGTCGGCGGCCCGGCCGATGGCGTCGATGGCCGTGCCGTAGGCGGCGGTGTAGCGCTCGGCGTCGGCGCTGCTCATGGCCGCCTCGCCCAGCATGTCGAAGGAGTGGCGGTAGTCGCCGTGGCGGGCGGCGCGGGCCAGGGCCTCGTCGATGGTGCGGCCCATGACGAACTGGCGCGCCAGCAGGTGCATGGCGCTGCGCAGGGCGTTGCGTATCACCGGCTCACCGCTGCGCGCCACCAGTCGTTGCAGCAGCGAGGCCGGCTCCGGTTCCAGGTCGGGCGCGAGGCCGACGATGCGCCCGGCCAGCATCAGGCTCCAGGCGGAGGCGTTCACCAGCAGGCCGCGGCCGTTGCCCAGGTGCTCGTCCCAGCGGGCGCCGCCCAGCTTCTCCTGGATCAGGCGGTCGGCGGTGACGGCGTCGGGGATGCGGATCAGCCCCTCGGCCAGGCACATCAGCAGCACGCCCTCCTCGCTGCCCAGGTCGTACTCGTGCAAAAAGGCATCCAGCGGGTGGGGTTGTCGGCGCACCCGTGCGATCAACGCCTTGCCCCATCTGTCGATCAGTTGGCACTGCGCGTCGTCGAAGCGGGCCTGTTGCGTCAGTTCCGCCACCAATGCCCCTTCGTCGGCGAGGTGAGTCCGGGCGATCGCAAGGCGCGTCCCCTGCGGCGCGGGCGGCGGGTCGGCAAACAGCAGCGGGTCCATGCGCGGGTCCTATCTGGTATGCTTTTGTTCTTCCTAGTTTGGCTCAATCCAAGGAATTGCAATGCCCAAGTACCGCTCGCACACCTCGACCCACGGCCGCAACATGGCCGGCGCCCGCGCCCTGTGGCGTGCCACCGGCATGAAGGACGGTGATTTCGACAAACCGATCATCGCCATCGCCAACTCCTTCACCCAGTTCGTGCCGGGCCACGTCCACCTCAAGGACCTGGGCCAGTTGGTGGCGCGCGAGATCGAGGCCGCCGGCGGCGTGGCCAAGGAGTTCAACACCATCGCCATCGATGACGGCATCGCCATGGGCCACGACGGCATGCTCTACTCGCTGCCCTCGCGCGAGATCATCGCCGACTCCGTCGAGTACATGTGCAATGCCCACACCGCCGACGCGTTGGTCTGTATCAGCAACTGCGACAAGATCACCCCGGGCATGCTCAACGCCGCGCTGCGCCTCAATATCCCCACCATCTTCGTCTCCGGCGGACCGATGGAAGCGGGCAAGGCGGTGATTCACGAGCAGACCGTGGCGCTGGATCTGATCGACGCGATGATCACCGCGGCCAATCCGCAAGAGAGCGACGAAACCGTCGCGCTGATGGAGCGCAGCGCCTGTCCGACCTGCGGCTCCTGCTCCGGCATGTTTACCGCCAACTCGATGAACTGCCTCACCGAGGCGCTGGGCCTGTCGCTGCCGGGCAACGGCACGCTGCTCGCCACGCACAAGGATCGCGAACGCCTGTTCAAGGAGGCCGGCCGCATGATCGTCGCGCTGGCCAAGCGCTGGTACGAAGACGACGATGCCTCGGTGCTGCCGCGCTCCGTCGCGTCGTTCCAGGCGTTCGAAAACGCCATGAGCCTCGACATCGCCATGGGCGGCTCCACCAACACCGTGCTGCATCTGCTGGCCGCGGCGCAGGAGGGCGGCATCGACTTCACCATGCAGGATATCGATCGCCTCTCGCGCAAGGTGCCGAACCTCGCCAAGGTCGCGCCCAGCACCCAGCTCTATCACATGGAAGACGTGCACCGCGCCGGCGGCGTCATCGGCATCCTCGGCGAACTGGATCGCGCGGGCCTGATCAACCGCGAGGCGAAGACCGTGCACGCCGAGAACATGGCCGAAGCGATTGCGCTGTGGGATGTGCGCCTCACCACCGATCAGAAGCGCAAGGACTTCTATCGCGCGGCACCGGGCGGCGTGCCGACGCAGGTGGCGTTCAGCCAGGACAAGCGCTACGCGACGCTCGACGTCGATCGTGAAAACGGCTGCATCCGCGATCTGGCCCATGCCTATTCGAAAGACGGCGGCCTCGCCGTGCTCTACGGCAATCTCGCGGAAGACGGCTGCGTGGTGAAGACCGCCGGCGTCGACGCCTCGATCCTGAAATTCTCCGGTCCCGCCGTGGTGTGCGAGAGCCAGGAAGAGGCGGTGGCCAAGATCCTCGGCGACGAGGTGAAGGCCGGCGACGTGGTCATCGTGCGCTACGAAGGCCCGCGCGGCGGACCCGGCATGCAGGAGATGCTCTACCCGACTTCGTACATCAAGTCGAAAGGTCTCGGCAAAGCCTGCGCCCTGATCACCGACGGCCGTTTCTCCGGCGGCACCTCCGGTCTCTCCATCGGCCACGTGTCGCCCGAAGCGGCCGAGGGCGGCAACATCGGCCTGGTGCAGAACGGCGACACCATCGAGATCGACATCCCCAGCCGTTCGATACGCATCGCGATCACCGATGACGAACTGGCCAAGCGCCGCGCCGCGATGGAAGCGAAGGGCAAGGGCGCGTGGAAACCGGCGGCGCGTGAACGCCACGTCTCCGCCGCACTGAAGGCCTATGCGGCGATGACGACGTCGGCCGCGCGCGGCGCAGTGCGCGACGTATCGCAATTGGAAAAGTAAATTTTCAACTCCTGTACTTCCTTCTCCCCTTGCGGGAGAGGGAAGTGGGACGACAGCCATAACTCCCACCATTCAACCCTTTGCAGTCTGTCATTCGGACTGTTCCCGTCCCTCCTTTATGGGTGTAGCTTAAACTTGATACTGTAGGTTTCCCGACCTACAGTCACTATCCGTCGGGTTGGGCCGGCGGAGCGGAGCGCGGTCTGGTGTGCGGTGAGTGATGGCGTTGGGCGGCAAGCATCCGGCGCAATGCGCTGCGCTTATTGCGCCCTACATGAATTACGCGACCGGCGAATGATGTCGACTTGGAAACCGGTGTCCGCTACTCTGAGCCGGAACACCAATAACAACACCAACCCAAAGGAGCGAGCAATGACCCAGAACAGCGTTACCGTGGCGGATATCGCGATCGTCGGACTTGGGGAAGTCGGCGGACGGTTTTTGGACGAAATCCTGCGCCTGCGTGATCGCGGTATTCGTGTCGTCTGTGCGGCGCAGAATTCCGAGACCCCGGGCAAGCAGCGGGCCATCGATGCCGGCATTCCGCTGAAGACCACCGACGAAATGGTGGCCCTGGGTAATGCCATTGACGTGATATTCGACTTGACCGGCAATCCCGACGTGCGCAAAGACCTGCGCGCCAAGATGCAGGCGAGCGGCAATCGCCACACCATCATCGCGCCGGAGACCATGGCGCGCATGCTGTGGGCGGTCATCAGCGATGTGCAGTTCGGCAAAGGTCATGATGACCGGGGCTACTGATTCCTGTCGGGCATGGATGCCCGCTCTCTCCTTCTGGGCTGTCACTTGATCAGAATAGCGTTCAAGCCAAGACAGCCAATGAATTTTGCGTGTCCCCGTACTCCTCACGGATGCAGTATAGAAACTATTCTGGATGAGATTGTTGCGTTTCTAGTTTGATGCTGAACTCCAAGCGTGGAGAAAACCAGCCAGGATTTGAGGCGGCTGTACTGTCACCGCAATTCTCTTAGTTCTTCCGGAACAACGAGATATTTGGTGTATTCCAGTTTGAATGGGCCTATGTTGGTGGAATCAATCGCCCGCGACCTTGCGGGCGCGCTAACGTGGGAGTGCGTTCATGGAAGGTATTAGCGATATCCGCATTATTGGCATCGATGATAAGCGGCGACCAAGGATCATGAAGGAGCCGTATATCAATCTGTACTTTACCCTTTCTCACAAGGCGCCGGCGGCGTGGTGTGCTGATTTCAACCGCTTGCTTTCCAAGCATAAGTATTCGACGAGGATCAATGAAGGCGAAGGGCTTTACATCGAGACCTGGGTGCGCGATCCAGAGGATATCCCTGCGCATCTGGCGGAGATGAAGGAGGCGGTCAGCCGCTGTAACGTCGAATACATCGAGAAAGTCAATGCGGCGACCATGAGGGCCAACCCCGGCGAGGCGAAGGAGGGCGGGGCACAAGGGCGGCTCAATGACATCATCGCAGGGCTGAAGTTCGATTAAATGAGTGTGACTCCCTCTGCGATTCGACTGGGGCGTGGCCATGGTCCGGTTCCGTTGCGATGCCGTTGACTTGGACGACCTTCCTGTGAACTATATATAGGAACGCCTATATGCGCTGTCGTTGTATTCAACCGTAATGACTATTGGATTTTTTGTTGTCGGCATTGTCGTGGCAGAAAGGGACGCTTGATGAATGATTTCGTGAGTTTGATTGCTGCGTCCCCGTTGAATGCAGATCTGCATCTTAAATATGCCTTTGCGGCGGCGCAGGCGGGTCACCTTTATCTGGCCTACGCGGAACTCAAGACGGCAGCATATCTCGGTGCGGACAAGAATAGTACCGAGAGCAATCTTGCAGTTATCGAAGCAGCGCTCCCCGATCCGAAGTGGATGAACCACAATCAATATTTTCGCTTCGTATCGTTGTCGTCCGAAATCAGGGCGCGGGCGGGGGACGTGCCCTACTCGGTGTTGGATGTGGGTGGAGGTCACGGTCAGCTTGCCTCGTTTATTCCCGAAGCGTCGTACTGCCTTGTAGAACCGACGGTGAATGGCATTTCCGGTACAAATCTCCCGTTTGCCGATCATTCGTTCGATTACGTGGTGTCGTGTCATGTGCTGGAGCACATCCCGATTGACCAGCGAAGGGTCTTTCTCGATCAGCTTCTGGCGAAGGCCAAGCGAGGCGTCATGCTGCTGAATCCATTTTTCATTGAGAACACTTACGTTGAGGAACGACTAAAGCTGTTTATCGAAATTACCGGCGCTGAGTGGGCAAAGGAGCATCTGGATTGCACGCTCCCGGAGGTGCAGGAGATAGAGGAATATGCCAAGGAAAGAGGGTTACAGTGCAGCGTGAAGCCAAACGGAACGCTTACAACCACGATGGCCTTTGTTTTTGTCGATCACTTCGCCGCGAAATGCGGTACGGGCGAAGATTGGAAGAAGTTAAACGCGTTCTTTAACGAGAAATATACCCCGATTCTTGATTCGCCGGACTATCCGAATTCACATCTGATCTATCTAAGCCGACCGGAGACGGTCTAGCCGGGTTATCGCTTCCGAGCGGCGTTGTGCCGCCTGTTGCATGCTTTCCTTGCTGTGTCATGCCGCATGCGCACAATTCCGGTGCCATACGGCACCGGAACCGTGTTCCAACCGGGATTACTTCAAACCCAATTTCGCGTCGGTGGCCTTGTTCAGGCGGCCTGTTACCTTCAGACCGCTCTTTTTCTGGAACGCCTTCAGCGCGTTGCTGGTTTTCGATCCCCAGCGGCCGTCAGCGGTCAGTTTGGCTCCGTTCTTGTCAAGCGCCTCTTGCAGCGCCTTGATGTGGGCGCTGACGTGAACTTTCTTCATCGCCTTGGCCGGGTGTTTGGCGGCGGGTGCCTTGGTGGATGCCGCGGCAAGACCAGAAACACCAAGCGACATTGCGGCAGCAGCCGCGATCGCAAAAATAAATTTCTTCATAATTTATTGTTCTCCTCTAGGATACCCTCGAACGTGAAGGCGAGGAGACTATATGCCGCGTTCAAGGGCGCGTAAATACATTGTTTTTAGGTCGCTTTGAGCGTTAAGAGAGGGGTATTTATTCATTAAATATTCGTGCAATTAATACGATAAATTCACCTGGCGCCAGCGCCTTCGTTGGGTTTTCCGTTCTTCAGGGTTATGGGTTGCGCGCGGGATGCTAGGCCGTCTGCCGGGCTCGCGTCGGCAGTGGGGTACCGGAATTGGTCGCGACGCAATTGCGCCCGGCCGCCTTCGCCAGATAGAGCGCCTTGTCTGCGGCCTTGATCACTTCATGCGGGTCGCGTTGCTCTTCGTCGCGTTCGGCGGCGCCGATACTGATGGTGATCTTTACGGCGCTGATGGCGCCCTTGCCCGGCTTGTCACCCTTCTTGCGCGGGCGGTCGGGGCCGCGCACGGTGAAGCCGCTGTCGGCGATGGCTTCGCGCAACCGTTCCAGGTGCGGCAACGTCTCGTCGCAGTCCTTGCCGGGGAATATTACGGTGAACTCTTCGCCGCCGTAGCGAAACGGTTTGCCGCCGCCGCGTACACCGGCCATGCACGCCGCCACCATCTTCAATACCTGATCGCCGATGTCGTGGCCGTAGGTGTCGTTGAATTTCTTGAAGTGATCCACGTCGAGCATGGCGATGGTGTAGCGGCCGCCCAGTTTGAGCAGTGCCTCGTTGAGGGCGCGGCGCGCCGGTAGACCGGTCAGTTCATCGCGGTAGGCCATGGAGTAGGAGGTCTCGATCACGGCGACGATCAGGATCAGGACGGCAGTGGCGAAGAATGCCTTGGTGAGGTCGGGGAAGGGCGGGTGCAGCAGTCCGTAACCGCTCACGGCCACCGCCCAGAACAGGCCGTTTTCCATGGGATTGCGATGGCGCAGGCAGCGGTAGCCGATGACGAGCAGGGCCACGGCGAAGGCCAGCAGCGCCGGCTGTTCCAGCCGCAGCGCGGGCAACAGCTGCGGCGGCAGCGGCTGGCCGTCGAACAGATCGAGCCAGCTGTAATTGTGGAAATGCACCAGTGCCCAGACCGCCAGCGGCTGCACGCCGATGACGGCCCAGCGTAGCAGGCCGTGCCAGGTGAGGATGCCGCGCTCTTTGGCCAGCGCCACCAACGCGATGTTGAGCGGCAGCAGCACGGCGACCGCCTTCGGAATGATCCAGGAGAGGTCGTCGAAACGGTGGCCGGCGTAGTTGAGCAGCCACAGACCGAGGCCGAACGCCACGGTGGCGAATACCAGCCGGCTGCGGTCGAAGCGCCAGCCGAGCAGCAGTGCCGCGACAACCGCCACCAGCGCATAGATACCGCCGACGGCGTGGAGCCAGAACGCCGGCGTCCTGTGGTCGGCGGCGTATGCGATCGCGGCGAACAGCAGTCCACCGGGGAGTAGGAACGAAATGACACCGCGAACGAAAGGACTACGCACATGACCTCCAGGCGACAGGGTCCGCTGAGCTTACCCCTATTTGCCCGCATCACGAAAGAATTGACATCAAGCCATCGCGAAATTCAAACGCTATAGATGTTGACCATCGGGAGCCCAGGGTGGGTGCAGCCAAAACAGCGGATAACATCCGCGACATCTGTCAGTGAATATCGGCGAAGCGCCTGAATATTCGTATTTTCACGAAATCCACCAGCACCAGATAGCCGACAATCACCAGCAGCAGGCCGCCGATCAGCACGGGGGCGATCGGCGCCATCAATATCCCCTGGATGGCGAACAGGCTGACCACGATGATGTCGAGGATGGAAGCGATGATGAGCCAGCGGCTTGGCAGCGAGTGCCAGAAATGGCCGCGTTCGCGTACCAGATAGACGTTGCCCTGGCCGGTGAACACCAGCATGACGAAGATCAATGTTTGCAACTGGGCCAGCGGCAGGTGCAGCCAATCGCGGCCGACGAAGAACACGCTGAACGAGAGCAGCAGGATCAGGACGGCGAGCGAACCGGCGGTGAGCATCAGGCTGGGGATGCGCCAACGCTCCGGTTGCGGCGAGAACGATACCCGATCGGTGGCGATGGACATGGTGACGAAATCATTGGTGAACAGCAGCAGCACGATGAGCAGCGGGGTAACCACGAACACGCCGGTCAGCATCACGCCGATACTGAGAAAGATCGCGATCTCGAAGGTCTTGATGATCTTGTTCAGGGTGTAGGTGAGCATGCGCTGGTAGATGCGTCGGCTCACTTCCACGGCGGCGACCACGTCGGTCAGACCGGGGTTGGTCAGCACGATGCTGGCCGCCGCCTTGGCAACGTCGGTGGCGTTGGCCACGGCGATGCCCACTTCCGCCTGTTTCAATGCGGGTGCGTCGTTGACGCCGTCGCCGGTCATGCCGGTGACCCGTCCCGCCCGTTGCAACGCCTGAACCAGCCGGAATTTATCTTCGGGGTAGACGCCGGCGACGACGTCGCACGCCTGGGGCGCGTCGGTCCGGCCGTCGTCGAGGATATCCTTGGCGCACGTCCGGGTGCCGATCCCGACCTGTTCGGCGACGGCGCGCGCCGTCGCCAGGCCGTCGCCGGTCACCATGATTACCCGAATACCCAGGCGGTGCAGATTCTCTATCAGGGCCGCCGAATCCTCCCGCGGCGGATCCTGCAACGCCACCAGGCCGACGAGTTGAAGCTGAGCGTCGTCGCCGGTCGCCACGGCCAGCACGCGATAGCCGTTGGCGGACAGGCGCTCCACGTCGGCGTCCAGGCCCGCCGCATCGGCAACCAGCGCGGCAACGGCGCCGGGAGCCCCTTTGATCACGCGCAGCCGGCGTCCATCCTGTTCATAGCGGCCTTCCGAACGCTTGCTGGCGGTGTCGAACGGGATGAATTGCAGCCGCCGCGGAACCTGCTGCAACAGGCCCTGTGCGCGGGCGGCGTCGAGCACGGCCAGGTCGATGGGATCCTGGGTGGCGTCATCGCAGGCCAACGCCCCGAGGCGCAGCACTTCGTCCCCGTCGTATTGGGCGTAGGGCAGCAGGGCCGCCACCGCCAGTTGATTTTTGGTTATGGTGCCGGTCTTGTCGCTGGCCAGCACTTCCATGGCGGCGGCCTCTTCGATGGCCGACAGGCGCGTCACCAGGACGCCGTGTTTGGCCAGGTCCAGCGCCCCCAGCGCGGTGGCGAGGGTGAAGGTCGCCGGCAGCGCAACGGGGACCGAAGCGACCAGCAGGATCAAGGCAAACGGTATCGTCTCCTCTAGAGGCATGCCGGTGGCGATGGCGTAGGCGAGCAGGGCGGCGACCAGCACCAGATCGAGGATGACCAGGTATTTGACGATGGTCAGGATGGTGCGTTGCAGATGACTGACGGTCTTCGCCGTTCTTACCAGTTCGGCGGTCTTGCCGAAATAGGTGCGGCTGCCGGTGGCCGTCACCGCGCCGGTGGCCTCGCCGCGTTTCACGATGCTGCCGGCATAGGCGCTGGCGCCCGCCTCCGCTTCGGTGGGCAGGGACTCGCCGGTCAGCGCCGATTGGTCCAGCAGCAAATTGCCGTCCAGCAGACGGATATCGGCCGGCGCCAGGTCGCCCATGCGCAGGTGGACGATGTCGCCGGGGACCAGCGCCTTGGCTGCGACCAGCTGCCAGTTATCGTCCCGCAACACCCGTGCCTGGGTCGCCAGGCGGCTCTTCAACAGCGCGAGGGCGCGATTGGCGCGATTCTCCTGCACAAAGCTGAGTAGCGCATTGAAGATCAGCAGCACCGCGATCACGGCCGCTTCGTCTCTCTTGCCCAACAGGAATTGCAGGACGATGGTGGCTTCGAGCATCCAGGGGACCGGCGCCCAGAACTTTTGCAGCAGCGCCAGGGCGAGGTGAGGATGCTCTTCCTCGACGGTGTTGGGGCCGTACTGCGCCAGCCGCGCGGCCGCCTCCTGCGCGGTCAGTCCGTGCGCCGCGGCGGCATCCGTCGGGTGCTTCACATCACGTGTCATAATAGGCCGCTGGCATGTTCGCCTCGTCCGTGGTTGCCGCCGGGGCGGGGAAGTGACGACTGGTTAGAACGACCGATCGCGCGATAGTTTCGCCGATGTCCCGGCAGGTCGCCGCGCAATGCGTTGCGTGCGCCGACGCATACAGCGAGTTAACGACAAAAGCGATGGATATGGCAAATTCCAAGACATTGCGCGCCGCCATCTTCGATATGGACGGCCTGCTGTTCGACACCGAGAGCATCGGCCGCTGGGCCTGGACCGAGGCGCTGGCGGAGGTGGGGCTGACGATGACCGACGAGCTCTACCGCAAACTGGTGGGCAAGGACATGGCGTCGCGTCGCCGCATATTGTACGAATATTTCGGCGCTGGGTTGCCGTTCGAGCAGGTGAAGGAGCGGCGGCTGGCCATCGGCGATGAGCGCGAGCGCGGCGGCGGCCTGGCGGCGAAGCCGGGGGCGCGCGAGCTGGTCGCCGCCCTGGCCGCGGCCGGCGTGCCGCTGGCGCTGGGCACCGGCACCGAGCGCGAGCGGGCGCAGCGCCGTCTGCGCGATGGCGGCATGGATCATTTCGACGTCATCGTCACCAGCGCCGACGTCGGTGTCGGCAAGCCCGCGCCGGACATCTTTCTGGAGGCGGCGCGCCGGCTCGGGGTGGCGCCGGACGACTGCGCGGTATTCGAGGACTCGCCGGCCGGCGTGGCGGCGGCGGAGCGGGCCGGGATGGCGGTGTTCGTGGTGCCCGATCTGGAAGCGCCGACGGCGGAGGAGCTGCACATCGCGCGCGCCGTGGCGGCGGATCTGGTCAGCCTGCTGCCCGAGGTCGAACGGGCATTCGGTGTCCGCCTCGGACGCTGACCGTCGGCGTGCGGTTGCCTCTCGCCTAGCCGGACAGTCCGAGGAGAAGGTCTGAAAGAGTGAATGGCTTGTTGCGCATCAGGGACCGGCGCCGACTGCGAAATGCAGTTCTATCCTGCGGAAATAAAAAGAATTTATCGTCTTGCGGCGGGAGCCTGGACGGGGCGGAAAGGCCGAGGGCGAGAAATTCGGGCCCAACCGTCTAAGGTGGTTACAATACCGGCGCGTTGCCGTCGAACCTGACGGTTTCGCGGCCATGTCATGGCGCTGTAATATTGCTGCACTTTAATAGCGCCGGTAAAAGGTTATCGGATTACCGGATTATGACAGCCAATACGATATTGATCGTCGAAGACGAGCCGGCCATTCGCGAGATGGTCACCATGACGCTGGAGCGCGGCGGCTATGTCGTGCACCAGGCCGCGACGGCCGAAGAGGCGGAGCGGCTGCTGGCCGACGGGTTGCCGAGCCTGATCCTGTTGGACTGGATGCTGCCCGGCATGAGCGGTATCGAATTGGCGCGCCGCTTGCGGCGCGACGACTACACCCGCGGCACGCCAATCATCATGCTCACCGCGCGCAGCGAAGAGGACGACCGGATCCGCGGGCTGGAAGTGGGGGCCGACGATTACATCGCCAAGCCGTTTTCCACCCGCGAGTTGCAGGCGCGCATCAAGGCGGTGCTGCGCCGCAGCCGGCCGCATGACGAAGACGGCGTGCTGGCGGTGGACAGCCTCAAGGTGGATACCTCCAGCCACCGCGTGTCCGCCAACGAGCAGGCGGTGGACATGGGACCGACCGAGTTCCGTCTGTTGCAGTTTTTCATGTCGCATCCCGAACGGGTGTATAGTCGCTCGCAACTGCTCGATATGGTGTGGGGGCGCGGCGCCTACGTCGAGGAGCGTACCGTAGACGTCCACATCCGCCGCCTGCGCAAGGCTCTTGAGCCCACAGGCCACGATGCCCTGATCCAGACCGTGCGCGGCGCCGGCTACCGATTCTCGCAGCAGGTGTAAATTGCCCAGTCCCTGGTCCTCCGAATTTTGGCGTGCCTTCGGCATCCTGCTGTTGGCGCTGCTGTTGGGTGCGATATTTGACCAAATCGTCCTGTCCCTATGGTTGGGGCTGGGCGGATATTTCATCTGGCACCTCTACAACGTGTATCGCCTGGAGAAGTGGCTGCGCACCGGCAAGACGCGCAACATCCCCGAAGGACAAGGCATCTGGGGCGAGGTGTTCCACCTGCTCTACCAGCGCCAGCAAAAACATCGGCAGCGCAAGCGCGCGCTGGAGGAGATACTCGAGCGCTTCAACGAGGCGACCTCGGCCCTGCCCGACGCCACGGTCGTGCTGAGCGGCACCGATCAGATCACCTGGTTCAATGATGCGGCGGCGGGCCTGCTCGGGCTCCACTCGGCCCAGGACAAGGGGCAGCGCATCGACAATCTGTTGCGCCATCCCGACTTCGTCAACTTCCTCCACCACAGCCAGAAGGGCGAGGTGTTGCGTGTGCCCTCGCCGGTGGACCCGGCGATCACCCTCAGTATCCGCGTTGTCACCTACGGCCGCGACCAGCGGCTGCTGGTGGCGCGCGATATCAGCCAGCAGCAGCGGCTGGAGCAGATGCGGCGCGACTTCGTGGCCAACGTTTCGCACGAACTGCGTACGCCGTTGACCGTGGTCAGCGGGTTCCTGGAGACACTGATGGACAGCGGCGACGAGTGCGCCGCCAAGTGGCAGCGCTCGCTGGATCTGATGCACCAGCAGTCGGGCCGGATGCAGCACATCGTCGCCGACCTGCTGATGCTGTCGCGGCTGGAGATGGACCGCTCCAATCCGCCGAAGGACGAGGTGGAGGTGCCGGCCCTGCTGGCGGCGATCCGCGAGGATGCGGAGCTGCTCTCCGGCGACAAGGGTCATCAGGTCACCCTGCAGGCCGAGGCCGGGCTCAAGCTCTACGGTGCCGAGCGTGAGCTGTACAGCGCCTTCTCCAACATCGTCGCCAACGCCGTGCGTTACACTCCGGCCGGAGGCGACATCGATATCCGCTGGTTCAAGGACGATAGCGGCGCTCACTTCAGCGTCCGTGACACCGGCATCGGCATCCCGGTCGAGCACCTGCCGCGCTTGACCGAACGCTTCTACCGCGTCGACGTCGGCCGTTCCCGCGAGGCCGGCGGTACCGGCCTGGGGCTGGCCATCGTCAAGCATGTGCTGAACCGCCACGGCGGACGCCTGCGGGTCGAGAGCCGTCCCGGCAGGGGCAGTGTCTTCAGCTGCGACTTCGCGCCGGACCGTATCGTCGGCAACGGCGATGCCGACGCGGACACGGCGGCCTCCGCCTGACGATCCGCAACAATAAAATCTCACCGCGGAGACGCCGAGAACGCAGAGCAGGACTTGTCTCGGTACGGCGTAGCTAGCTTGTCAGCGCGCAAAAACGGCTCCGGGTGATTGTCCGCTGATATCTCCGTGCCCTCTCGGCAACGGTCCCATGCGTTGCCCTACCTCCTGCATGTCCATGCGGCCGTGCCTCTTCGCGGTGAAATGATTTCTCCGTTGCAAAAAAAACGACGCCGGAAAAAGGCGTCGTAATTAGCGACAGTCGCTATGGGGTCGCGATTAGGTGCGACCACTGGGGGGAATTGGTAGTGAGCCGCCGAGCAGCAATGCTGAGTTGATGCGCGGGATGGCGCCGATGCGCCTGAGATCCGGCATGCGTCGGCCTTCGATGAGATAGCGCAGCACCTGCAGGGTGGTCCGCGCATAACTGCGGAAGGCCAGAACGGCGCCGCCGCGGAATGAGCGTGTTACCGTGGCGCTGATGCGATGGGTAATGATTTCGTCCTTGTGGCGGTGGATGAACGATACTTCGACCTCCGTCTCTTCGCCCAGGGTTACCGTTCCGGTGTCCACGACCATACCGCCGAAGCGCAACTCCTGCGCCGTGGCCCGTACCAGGCCCAGTGGGCCATAGGCCAACATCACATGCAGCGGTTTGTCGCTGTCGTATCCTCGACTTTCCATACCTGTAGCCTCCTTTACCGTGGTGGTTGCCCAACCTGCGTTCCCTCGCTATACCTCGTCCATAGGCCGGAGTGATAACGATAGTCGGTCGTAATTGATTTGCCAGCGGGGATACTGTGCCGGATGTACGTTACCGCGGAATGACATGAAATACTGTGATTGGTTACGGTTTTTCCATGGGGAGCGAAAACCTTGCGCATTGGGAAGTTAGCGCTGAATATTAAAGTGAGCTGTCGCCTCTATACCAAAGAAATGTTTTGGGTTATTGAGTAAATTCATTAAAAAATAAAATGAGACAAGCGCTTGCGTTGCTGCTGGTGTGCGGACTGGCGTGGGTTTCGGCCCCTGCCTGGGGGGCGGTGACGGCTCCGGCGCTGCCGCAGTGGTATCAAATGGATTCCCTCGGCGGCGTCACCGTCGATCTCTATTTTTTCTGGTCGCAGAGCTGCCGTCACTGCCGGCGCGCGCGGCCCGACATCGAGCGGCTGGCGGCCGGCACGCCCTGGCTGCGGCTGCATTCGCTTGAAGTGAGCCGCGATCGTGACAATGCGGCGTTGTACCGGCGCATGGCGGCATCGGTCGGGCAGGAGGCGGTTTCGGTGCCCGCATTTCTATTCTGCGGCTCCATGCTGGTCGGTTACGACGATGCCGGCGAGACGGGACGCTATCTGCAGCGCCGGTTGCAGCGGTGCCACGACGCCCTCGCCGCCGGTCACGGTCTGCCGTCTGCGGCGACGGGGGCTTCGCCCCAGCGGCTGCTGGCGGATGCGGGTTTGGACCGTTTCGACCCGCAACGTCTGTCGCTGCCGCTGACCACCGTCGTCATTGCCGGTCTGGATGCGTTCAATCCCTGCGCCTTTTTCGTACTGCTGTTTCTGCTCAGCCTGCTGGTTCACGCGGGAGGCCGCGGACGCATGCTGCTGGTGGGCGGCGTGTTCGTCACCATCTCCGGGCTGGTCTACTTCGCTCTGATGGCGGCCTGGCTCAATGTCTTTCTGCTTACCGGTCACCTGCCGTGGGTGACGGCGGCCGCCGGCGCGGTGGCGGTGGTGATGGCCCTGTTCAACATCAAGGATTTCGCATTGCCGGGGCGGGGACCGAGCCTCTCCATCGCGCAAGGGGACAAACCGCGGATTTACCAGCGCGTGCGTGGACTGCTAAACGCCGAACATCTCGGCACCATGCTGGCCGCCACCGCGGTGTTGGCCGTCGCCGCCAACAGCTACGAGCTGCTGTGCACCGCCGGCTTTCCGATGTTGTACACGCGGCTGCTGACCCTCGAACATCTGTCCACGTTCGCCTACTACGCCTATCTGGCGCTGTACAACGTGATCTACGTGGTGCCGTTGTTCGTCATCGTAACGCTATTCACCTACACCCTGGGCGCCCGCAGGATGCAGCCGCAAGAGGGGCGGCTGCTCAAGCTGCTATCGGGCGCGATGATGCTCGGGCTGGGGTTGACGCTGCTGTTTGCGCCGGAGCGACTGGCGGATATAAAAGTGGCGGCGGGCATCGTACTGGGGGCGTTGGTGCTTACCCTGCTGGCACGGTGGTGGTTGCGCCGCCGCGGCGATGGTTCACTGCGGTAGGCAAGCGCCGAAACCGCTGGATCTGGTGAAAGGGCGACCGGCTATCCCGGAATATGCAGACAAGGCGGGATACTTGGTGCGTTCGGCGCCTATGCCGATCACCTACTCGCCGTCAGAACCAGCGGCGATTGTGCTTGCGCAGTTGATTGAGCAGAACGGTGAATTCCACGCTGGTGTGTTCCTGCAACTCTCGGGCGCGCTCGGTCAGGCGGCGCAATTGACGATGCGGTGTGCCGTGTTGAGTGGCGAGGGCGATCATGTTGGCCTTGCCGGCCACCGGCAGGCGCAGCATGCGGCCGTCGAAGGTGTTGCCGATGTCCTGCAATATCTCCTCGAGCCGGACTGTGTCGCTGGACCAGAGATTGGTCGTCAACACGCCGTCGGCGCAGAGCTGGCGGCGGCAGTGATCGAAAAACGACAGACCCACGGTACTGTGGGCGATGCCGCCGCCGGTAAAAGCGTCCACCATGATCAAATCGTAATCATGGCAATCGGTGTCGACGCGGCGCACGAATTCCCCGGCATCGGCGATATGTACCCTTAACCGCGGGTCGTCGGGCAGGCAGAAGTAGTTGCGGGCGAGCCGGTGCACCGACTCGCGGTATTCCACTACGTCAATGTGGCAGGCGGGAAAATGATGGAGCAGGAACTTCGCCAGGGAGCCGCCGCCCAGCCCGATGAGCAGGGCGCGACGCGGCGTAGCGTGGAACAGCAGGCTGGTGACCATGGCGCGGCTGTAGAGCAGAGTCAGCCGGTATGGATCGTTGAGATCCATGCTGCTCTGCTTGGGTTCCGAGCCGAAGTGAAGCGAGCGGGTGAAGCCGTCCTCAATGATTTCGAGGGGGCCCATCTCGTCGCTGCTCTCGTATATGACCGTTCCGCCGTACCGTTGCATGGTGCTATTGTACCGATTGGTTTAAGTTAACGATAAGGCTTCAATGCCAAAAATGTTTCCGGCCGCTGGTAGGCCGGTTCGCAAAGGAAGAGCAGAGATGCGCTACGGCATAGTTATCAACATGGATTACGATACCCACCCCTACGAGATATCCAATCGCCTGTTCGAGGAGATCAGGGATGGTTTGCTGCGTCACGGATTCCGCCAGGATGGACGCACTTTCACTATCGACCTGCCCGCCGCCGAGGCCTGTGCCGTGGCACGCAGGGTGGTGGATGGCGTCGCCACCTACGAGCAGTATCACCACAAGGATATCTTCAATTACATGAAGGAGTTCTACGGTTTCGAGATGACCAACATCGTCAATCTGCTGGTACCGGGCGGTAGCGAAATCAGCGTTACGGAGCTGGAGAGCTTGCCGCCGGAAGCGTTCGGCTCCAAGCCCGACAAATCGTGAAGTCGTTGCCGTCGTGCAGCGGCGTATTATGACCGAATTCCCCCTCATCGACTGGCCCGGCACGCCGCCTGAGACGCGCATCCGCGTCAGTGCGCGCGCCAAGTATCTGCGCCTCAAGGTGGTGCCGCCGGGACGTGTGGAGCTGGTGCTTCCGCCCCGCTGCGATCCGCGCGTTCTCCCTGCGTTTGTGGCGCAGCATCGCGACTGGCTGATCGCCACGGTTGAGCGCTTCCGCGCCGAACACCAACAGGCAGCGGCGGCGCGGATCGCACCGACACAGATACAACTTTCTGCGCTCGGGGAGCTGTGGCAGGTCGAGTACCGGCCGGGGATGCGCACCGGCTGGTGGGAACGGGCGGGACGCGGACTGCTGGTGCAGCACCGCGACGACGAGGGTTGGCATCGGGTGTTGCAGCGCTGGCTGGCGGAACGTGCGCGCCGCACCCTGGGGCCGCAATTGCTGACGCTCGCCGCGGAACTGGAACTGCCCTGCGCCGGCTTCTCCATTCGCGGTCAGAAGACCCGCTGGGGCAGCTGTTCGTCGCGCAAGGTGATCAACCTCAACTGGCGCCTGCTGTTCCTGCCGCCGGAGCAGGTACGCTATCTGATGGTCCATGAGCTTTGCCATACCGTGCACATGAACCACTCGCAGCGTTTTTGGGCGTTGGTGGCCGCCAAGGAGCCCGCCTGCCGCGAGCTGGATCGCGCCATGCGCCACGCCGGTCGGCTGCTGCCGGCGTGGGCGCTGGAGCGCTGAAGGCTGGCAGCGGCCGGCTCCGCTGGCTAAGTTTGAGGAAGAACAAAATCATAAGCGAACGGAGAGTGCCATGGAGAGCCAACTGAAAGAGAGACTTAAGGCGCGGACGACGTGGGTGCGCGGGCTGTACATGCTGTTATTCGCAGTGCTCTGTTGCGTTGCCGGGGCGTTGCTGGCGGTGGTGGTCCTGTTCCAGTTCGGCAGCCGCCTCATCACCGGTGGAGCGAATAGCCGCCTGCTGGAGTTCAGCGAGGGATTGGCCGGCTATATCCACCAAATCATCCGCTTCCTCTGCTTCAACAGCGATGAACACCCCTATCCGCTGGGAGCCTGGCCCCAGGCGGCCGCACCGGCCAAGTCGGACAGCACGACACGCACCGCGACGCGCAGTACGCGCAGCCGCAAGAAGAGTCCGCCGCCGGCGCCGCCCGTGGAGGAACAGCCCGAAGGGTCCACCGACGGCTAAATGAAAGTTCCGAATGGGTAGCCAGCTGGCACGGGAACCTGGATGTCCCAGGAGGAACCTTCGGGTGTCGCCTCCCTCGTGGGAGCCCGATTCATCGGGCGATGGTCGAATCGGGGGCCATCGCCCGGCACAGCCAGGCTCCCACAACTGCGGGTGCCACCTCCCTCGTGGGAGCCCGATTTATTGCCAGGGACGACATCATGCGGCGAGAGGACAGGAGTCCGGAGCCGCCATCGGGCGATGGTCGAATCCGGGGCTATCGCCCGGCGCAGCCGGGCTCCCACGAGACACTAACTGAAAGTTCCGAGCTGAGTACCCAGTCGGAACGCTTATTTGGGGCGTCCGTTCCTCGAACGAGGCTGCCGTCGAGATAGCGCGCCGGGTCGCGCGGCGGCGGGTTGACCCGCTGCGGTTCGGACAGCGGCTTCAGGTCGGGTCGAACCGCTTTTCGGCCCCGAACCAGTGACGTCCGATGCGCAGCCTCCGGTAGTTGCGCACCATGATGATGGTTTTGGCTACCGTTGCGGCGTCGAATGCGGGGACGTCGAGGGCGACGGTCAGCTGTCGTCCCTCCGGCCCGGCGGCACCGATGTCGATGAAGCTGCGCCGCGCCGCACCGTCGCCGGTGTGGCGGCAGTGCGCCAGGGTCAGGAAGGTGGCGTCCCAGCGCGCGGCGGAACCGGCGAAGGCGCCGCTGAAGCGCAAGCGCAGCGCGTGGCCGCCCAAGGGGCCGAGCGCCTCGTAATCCGGGAGTGTCGCAGCCATGGAGGTTTCAGCCGCAGTGTCGCCGCGCGTTTGTAACGGGGTTGTCACAATGCATCTCTACCATACCGAATTCGATCCGAATCGCCTGAGACTGTAACGGTTGTCGGCGATTTATATACCCAAATCACAGTACACATTATGGCGCCTGTCCCATAATATGTGCTGAACGTCGTGCGCTTCGGCACCAAAGCCCGCCGTCGTTGCCGGGGATGAGTACTGCCAGCGACGTTGAGTCCCGTCCCGCTGCACCGGGCGGACGAAGTGAGCGAACCGCTCGCCCTGAACCGTTTGGAAGGAATGAACATGATGGACAAGATCAATCTCGGCCACCACATATCGCAACAGTTCAACGCAGATCTGGAGGATATCCGCAGCCGTGTCTTGTCGATGGGCGGCCTGGTGGAGCAGCAGTTGTCCGACGCGCTGACGGCGCTGGTCAACGACGACACCGCGTTGGCCGAAACGGTAATCGCGGGCGACCTCAAGGTCAATGCGATGGAGGTAGCCATCGACGAGGAGTGCAGTCGCGTGGTGGCCAGACGCCAGCCGGCGGCCACCGACCTGCGGCTGATCGTCGCGGTGATCAAGACCATCACCGACCTGGAGCGCATCGGCGACCAGGCGGAAAAGGTGGGGCGCATCGCGCTGCGCCTGGCCGGCACCCGCGAGGGCGGCAGCCAATACGTCGACTTGGTGCATCTGGGCAACCATGTGCGTCAGCTGCTGCACGATACCCTCGATGCCTTTGCCCGCATGGATCCGGAGGCGGCGGTGATGGTGGCGCGCGAGGATATCAACGTCGACAAGGAATACGAGGCGCTGATGCGCCAGCTCATCACCTACATGATGGAAGACCCGCGCACCATCACCCGGGTGCTGGATGTGATCTGGGCCGCCCGCGCCCTGGAACGCATCGGCGACCATGCGCGCAACATCTGCGAATACGTGATCTATCTGGTGAAGGGCAAGGACGTGCGTCACGTCAGCCTGGACGAGATGGAGCAGGAAGTGCGCGGACGCCACTAGGCGCTCGCACCGACGCGTGAAACCGGGTCGCGTTGTCGCGGCCCGGCTATTCGGTTCTCTGACATCCTGCGATCCGCGCAGTCATCGCTCCCCTCGATACCTCGCACACGTCCTGTGTTGCGCGTAACCCTTTTTAAGTCCGGAATGCCGCGACAGTCATGGCGTGTCAGGAGTGGGGCGTCGCCGTTGCATCCGCCTGCCGCTGCCAATGAGCACTCTGTTGCGGGTCTTTGGGCAGTCCGAACAGGCCGCCGGCATAGGCGCGCGACAGCGCCGCCATGGCGGCGCGGTTGCCCTGGGCGGCGGCCCGTTTCCACCACGAGATCGCCTGGGCGTCGTCCTGGCCGACCCCCATGCCATAGGCGTACATCACGCCCAGGTTGAACATCGACGGCGCATGGCCGCGGGCGGCGGCGTGGGAAAACAGCTGGAACGCCTGAATGTTGCTGCTGAACACCCCTTCGCCCTGGCTGTACATCACCCCCAGGTTGTACATGGCGTCGGTCTGGCCCTGATTGGTGGCCTCGATATACCACTTCTTCGCCGCCTGCAGGTCGCGCGGCACGCCCAGCCCTTGTTGGTACAGCAGACCGAGATTGTATTGCGCATCGGCGTCGCCCTTTTCCGCCAGCGGCTGCCACAGGCGATAGGCGCGGGCATAGTCCTTGGCCTGAAAGGCGGCGATACCTTCATCCAGTGCTCCGGCGGCGGCGCCGGTGGCGAACAGCAACAGCGTGAACAGCAGGGCGAGGTTTCGTTTCATGGCTGCTATTTCAACACGGTGGCGGGCTGATGAGAACCATCAGCGTTACTGAACCGACGCAGCGGCCCGGCTGGGGTAGAATCACCGCGCATTGTTGCACACAACAATAATGGACTGGTTATGACCGCTATCAATGAAAAAGCGCTCGCGGCCCTACAGCGTCTGCGCGAGGGCAACCAGCGCTTCGTTGCCAATATCCGCAGTCTCGACTCCATGCTCAGCCATACCCGGCGCGGCGAATTGGCCCTTGCCGGCCAGGAGCCGTTCGCCATCATCCTCGGCTGTTCCGATTCGCGGGTGCCGGCGGAGAGCGTGTTCGATCAGGGGCTCGGCGACCTGTTCGTGATCCGCGTGGCGGGCAACGTGGTGGCGCCGTCGCAGATCGGCAGCGTCGAGTTCGCCGCCGAGCGTTACGACACGCGGCTGGTGGTGGTGCTGGGACACTCCAGTTGCGGTGCGGTGCTGGCTACCATCGAGGCGCTGGAACAGCAGGCGACCGGCCATTCGCGCGGCCTGCGTTCCATCGTCGATCGAGTACGTCCGTCGGTGGCTTCGTTGATGGATGCGGGTATCCGCGGCGACAAGCTGGTACACGATGCGGTGCGTGCCAACGTGCGCACCTCCGCCGATCAGCTGCGCCACGGCTCGGCGCTGCTGGAGGAGCTGATCCTCAACGACGGGATGCTGGTGGTCGGCGCGGAGTACGATCTGGAGAGCGGGCGGGTCGAATTCTTCGACGGCGTGCCGGCGCAGGCGCTGACCGCTTTGGTTTAAATCAGCTCGGTTGAGCTGTTTGACTGCAAAATTTTCTCGCCAAGACGCGAAGATCGCCAAGAGGTCAAAAGTAGGGATCCCTTGGCGATCTTCGCGTCTTGGCGAGAGTTAGTTGTCATGCGCGAAGCGCTAGCGGTTTTGAAGACGCCTTTGAGGCGCTGACAAACCAGCCACCGGCTTTGTCGGACTTCGGTGCAGTTGTCTAGCGCGGGCCGACCAGCAGGAATTCCAGCAGCGCCTTCTGCGAGTGCAGGCGGTTTTCCGCCTGATCCCACACGGCGCTGTGCGCGCCGTCGATGATCGATGCCGCGACCTCCTCGCCGCGGTGGGCGGGGAGGCAGTGGAGGAACAGCACGTCGGGATTGGCGACGGCCAGGGTGGCGTCGGTCACCTGATACGGCGCGAAGTCGCGCTGCCGCTGCTGCTGCTCGTCTTCCTGGCCCATGCTGGCCCAGACGTCGGTGGTGATCAGGTCGGCGCCGGCGGCGGCTTGCGCCGGGTCGGACAGCAGGCGCACGCGATCGCCGGCGGCGGCAAGCAGTTCGGCGTCAGGTTCGTAGCCTTTCGGCGTCGCGATGTTGAGGTTGAAATCGAACTGGGTGGCCGCTTCCATGTAGGTGTGGCACATGTTGTTGCCGTCGCCGATCCAGGCCACGGTCCGGCCGGCGATGGCGCCGCGCAGTTCGACGTAGGTCTGCATGTCGGCCAGCAACTGGCAGGGGTGGTTGAGATCGGTAAGGCCGTTGATCACCGGCACCCGCGAGTGGGCGGCGAACAGCTCGACCTGCTCATGGGCGTAGGTGCGGATCATCACCGCATCGACCATCCGCGACAGCACCCGCGCGGTGTCCTCGATCGGTTCGCCGCGGCCGAGCTGGGTGTCGCGCGGCGACAGGAACAGGGCGTGGCCGCCGAATTGCAGCATCGCCACTTCGAACGATACGCGGGTGCGGGTCGAGGATTTCTCGAACACCATGCCGAGCACCTTGCCCCGGAGCGGCTCGTAGACGGTGCCAGCCTGTTGCATCGCCTTCAGTTCGATGGCGCGCCGCACCAGTCGGTTCAGTTCCGCCGGGCTTGCGTCGTGCAGTGTGAGGAAGTGTCGTACGGCCACGTGATGCTCTCTTTAAGCGGCGTGTTCCCGGAGAAAGGCGCTGATCAGCGTGCCGACCTGCTGCACGATTTGATCGGCCTCCGCGTCGCTCAGGATTAACGGCGGCAACAGGCGCACCACCCGTTCGGCGGTCACATTGATCAGCAGTCCCTGTTCCAGCGCCCGTTTGACCAGATCGCCGCAGGGACGATCCAATTCGATGCCGATCATCAGCCCCTTGCCGCGCACGTCCACCACATGCGGGTTGCCGTTGAGCGCCTCCGCCAGGCCGAGCAGCATGCGGGTGCCGAGGTTTTCGGCACGGGTCGGTAGTTCGCTGGCGCTCAGCTCTTGCATTACCGCTAGGCCGGCGGCACAGGCCAGCGGGTTGCCGCCGAAGGTGGTGCCGTGGTTGCCGGGCTTGAACAGCTCGGCCGCGGCGCCGCGCGCCAGGCAGGCGCCGATGGGCACGCCGTTGCCCAGCCCCTTGGCCAGGGTCATCACGTCGGGAACGATACCCTCGTGCTGAAAGGCGAACATCTCGCCGGTGCGGCCCATGCCGGTCTGGATCTCGTCGAGCATCATCAGCCAGCCGTGCTGATCGCACAGCGCGCGGATGTCGCGCAGGTAGCCTTCGGTCGGTACCTGTACGCCGCCTTCGCCCTGGATCGGCTCGATCAGGATGGCGGCAACGCCGACGCTGTTCTTGGCGACGGTACGGATCGCCTCGATGTCGTTGAAGGGGACGCGCACGAAGCCGCTGACCAGCGGCTCGAAGCCGGCCTGCACCTTGCGGTTGCCGGTGGCCGACAGGGTCGCCAGGGTGCGGCCGTGGAAGCTGCCTTCGGCGACGATGATCAGCGGGGTGTCGATGCCGTTCTTATGGCCGTGCAGGCGCGCCAGCTTGATCGCGGCCTCGTTGGCCTCGGCGCCCGAGTTGCAGAAGAAGGCGCGCTCCATCCCGGCCTGCTGCGTCAGCCGCTCGCCCAGCGCCTGCTGGTTGGCGATGCCGTACAGGTTGGAGGTGTGGATCAGCGTCTGGGCCTGGCGGCACAGTGCATCCGCCACCTTGGGGTGGGCGTGGCCGAGACCGCATACCGCGATGCCGCTGAGGGCGTCGAGGTACTTCTTATCGTTGCTGTCCCACAGCCAAGCACCTTCACCACGGACAAACGTCACGGGGAGGCGGGCGTAGGTCGTCATCAGGACGTCAGACATGGTGTTCCCTACAGCGAATCAATTCTGGTTTGGAGTCCGTTGGCGAAGACGCGGCTTGCTCTAAATATTGGCTACGCGCCCCGCTGTTCTTCGCGACAGATCCGAGCGGAAAAAAATAAAAAAGCAGTCTCCAATGGAGACTGCCACCGTCCACATACCGGTCGATTCTACTGAGTTCCCAGGAGAGGTGCAAATCCCTGCGAAAGGGTATGGGATTGCTCCGTTTCGAGGGAGAGCGGAGCGGGCCTGTTGCCCGCCCCGCCTCGGTTCGCCGTTTAAGCGAAGTTCTTGGCGACGAACTCCCAGTTGACCAGGTTCCAGAACGACTCCACGTACTTGGGACGGGCGTTGCGGTAGTCGATGTAGTAGGCGTGTTCCCACACGTCGCAGGTGAGCAGCGGCTTTTTATCCTGGGTCAGCGGGCTGCCGGCGTTGGAGGTGTTGACGATCTCCACCGAGCCGTCGCCGTTCTTTACCAGCCAGGTCCAGCCGGAACCGAAGTTGGTGGCGGCGGAGGTGGAGAACTTCTCCTTGAAGGCGTCGAAAGAGCCGAACGCCTTGGCGATGGCGTCGGCCACGGCACCGCTCGGCTCGCCGCCGGCATTGGGCGCCAGGCAGTTCCAGTAGAAGGTGTGGTTCCACACCTGGGCGGCGTTGTTGAACACGCCGCCGGCCGGGGCCTTCTTGATGATCTCTTCGAGCGCGAGATTTTCGTATTCGGTGCCTGGGATCAGATTGTTCAGATTGGTGACGTAGGCGTTGTGGTGCTTGCCGTGGTGATACTCCAGGGTTTCGGCGGAGATGTAGGGTTCCAGTGCGTTCTTGGCGAAGGGCAGTGCGGGCAATTCGTGTTTCATCGTCAAACTCCTTTGTCTGCTTGTTTGTTCCTGGCTCTCTTGTTCGCAAAGAGAAAAGATAGCCGCTGATTGGTGGGTGTGAATGCAAACGGCCGCATAGATGCGGCCAATACCCTATATGTTTGGTAAAGATTACCGGCTTTCAAGGGGTTTGTACAGCAACCGGTGCCACACCCGGCAGCCGAGCAGCAGCGCCAGCAGCGCGGTGTAGATCAGCGGGTTGCGCAGGTCGGCCTTGACCATCATTGCATAGTGCAGCACCGCGGCGATGGCCGCAGGATAGATCAGACTGTGGAGCCGTTTCCAGCGCGTGCCGCCGAGTCGTTTGACCAGCCGTTTGGCCGAGGTGACGGCCAGCGCCAGCAGGATCAGGAATGCAACCATGCCGACGGTGATGAACGGGCGCTTGAGGATGTCGTGACCGAGCGCGGTCCAATCGAAGAACTGATCCAGCACCACGTAGGCCAGCACGTGCAGCATCGCGTAAAAAAATGCATAAAGGCCGAGCATGCGCCGCAGCTGACCGATCCAGCCCCAGCCGCTGAGGCGGCGCAGCGGCGTCACCGCCAGGGTGAGCAGCAGCAGCCGCAACGCCCAGTCGCCGAGGCCGCGTACGATCGCTTCGATCGGGTTGGCGCCGAGGGCGTCGCCGAGGGCGGCGACGATGAACCACAGCAGCGGCAGCAGGGCCGCAGTGAACAGGGTCGGCTTGATCCAGCCGACGGCGTTGCGCGGCAGCGGCAGGGTGGCGCTGTTCAAAACCACTGACGTAGATCCATGCCGCTGTAGAGGTGGGCCACCTGATCGCCGTAGCCGTTGAACATCAGCGTGTCGCGGCGGAAGAAGGTGCCGATGCGCCGTTCGGTGCGCTGGCTCCAACGCGGGTGATCAACGTGCGGATTGACGTTGGAGTAGAAGCCGTATTCGCCCGGCCCCGCCTCGTGCCAAGTGGTCTGCGGCATCTGCTCCACCAGGCGGATGTGGACGATGGATTTGATGCTCTTGAAGCCGTATTTCCACGGCACCACCAGGCGCAGCGGCGCGCCGTTCTGGTTGGGCAGATGGCGGCCGTAGAGACCGACTGCGAGAATGGTGAGCGGGTGCATCGCCTCGTCGATGCGCAGTCCTTCCGTGTAGGGCCAATCGAGCACGTCGCGGCGCTGTCCCGGCATCTGCTCGGGATCGTACAGCGTGGTGAACTGCACGAACTTGGCGCGCGAGGTGGGGTTGAAGCGCTTGAGCAGCGCGCTCAGCGGAAAACCCACCCAGGGGATCACCATCGACCAGGCCTCGACGCAGCGTAGCCGGTAGATGCGATCCTCCAGCGCATACGGTTTAAGTAGATCCTCCAGGGCGAACTTGCCCGGTTTCTCCACCTCGCCGTCGACGCTCACCGACCACGGGTCGGTGATCAGGCTGCCGGCATAGCGTGCCGGATCCTCTTTACTGGTGCCGAATTCGTAGAAGTTGTTGTAGTGGGTGACGTCGTCGTAACTGGTCGGTTTTTCGTCAGTGTTGAAACGGCTCTCGGGCAGTGTGCCGAAGGTGGCCGGCGGCACTGCGCGGGCGCCGCGCGGCAGCAGCAGCGCGCCGCCCGCGGCTGCGGCCACGCCCAGGGCGGCGGCGCCGAGGAACAGGCGCCGGCTGCGGTAGACCGACTCGGGTGTGATCTCGGAGGGCTCGATATCGGCGGATTTCTTGATCAGCATGGCGCCTCCTGACTAGTGCTTGGTTACAGCAGGATCGCCTGCCGGTTCAGCTGTTGCAGCAACGCACTTCCATCCATCAGTAACTGTTGCGGCTGTGGATGCTGCAGCTCGGCGGCAATTTGCCGCAGCAGTGCCGCGCCGCTGAGTTGTTCCTCAGTGGCGATCAGTTGCAGCAGGTGTGCGGTCATTACATTGATCGCCATGAACTGCACCTGGTCGCCGCGATCGCGATAGACCAGCAGATGAGTCGGTTCCGGCTCGGGCTGTTGCGGCCGGTAGTGCGGGCCGATGCGGTGTACCGCAAAGCGGTAGCTCAGCGGCCGGGCCAGCGGCGACAGGCGGAACACCCGCCGCAACGGATCGCCGGTGGTGTCGGCCGGCGGCAGCTCCGCTTCGTGCTGGGCCAGCGCCAGTTCCATCCATTCGTAGTGGGCCAGCTCCGCCAGCCAGGGCGGGTCGCCGGCGGCCGCTGTCCGTTCATGTTGCAGATAATCGACGAACTCCTGGGGCAGCTGATGGAACAGCGGCGAGCGGCAGCGGTGGTCGGCAAGGAAATCGTCCAGCAGCCGTTCCCAGTAATCGTCGTCACAGCTCTGTTGCAGCACCGGGAAGGCGCCGCCCAGTTGTTCGACGAAATTGGTGCGTACCAGTTCACGATAAAGCGCCAGGCGCTGTAGCGGGATCTGCGACGGCGCGGGCGCACGCTGCGGGTCGCGCAAGTGGGTGCAGATCGTCTGCTGCAGTTGTGCCAACGGGGTGGGGTCAGCCATAGCGGCGTCCCTCACCGGCAGTCTGCCGCTGCACCGTCCTGATCTGTTCTACCTCGACCAGCAGCTCGGCCAGCGGCGGCAGCTTGAAGTCGCGTTCCAGCAGTGTCGGCAACAGGCCGTGACGGCTATAGGTGTGCTGCAGCAGCTGCCACACCGGGTCGATCACCGCGGCGCCGTGGCTGTCGATCAACAGCCCGTCCGGTTCGCGCTGATGGCCAGCCATGTGCAGATAGACGATGCGCTCCGTCGGCAGGGCGTCGATGAAGGCGCGGGCGTCGTAGCTGTGGTTGACGCTGTTGACGTAGACGTTGTTGACGTCCAGCAGGATGTCGCAATCGGCGTGGGCGACGACGCCGGCGAAGAATTCCAGTTCGCTCATCTCGGCGCCGGGGACGGCGTAATAGGAGATGTTCTCCAGCGCGATGCGGCGGCCCAGTTGTTCCTGTACCCGGGCAATGCGCGCCGCCACGTGGTGCATCGCCGCCGTCGTGAACGGCAGCGGCAGCAGATTATAGAGATGCCCGTCGTCGCCACAGTAGCTGAGGTGTTCGCTGTAGCAGTGCACCTCGTGGGTAGCGAAAAAGTTACCGAGGCCGGCAATAAAATCGCGGTCCAGCGGCACTGTGCCGCCAAGATTGAGCGACAGACCGTGACACAGCAGCGGCGTACGCTCGCTGAAGCCGCGCAACCGACGGCCGATGGCGCCGCCGACACCCATCCAGTTTTCCGGCGACACCTCGAAAAAATCGGGCAGTGTCGCGCAGTCACGCAATGGTGTCAGCAGGGCACGGCGCAGGCCGAGGCCGGCGCCGTGCAGGGTATCGGCGGCGCGGGCCGTCATTTACATGTTCCCTTTATGGGCGCTGCAACCGGCTTCCTTCATCTTCTTCGCGTGCATCATCTTTTTGCTGCCGGTCGTCTGATCCATTTTCTTCGTCGACTGCATCTGTTTCGCCTTGTTGGCGCCGCAACTGGCTTCATGGCTCGATTTCATCGTGTTCGCACCACCGCTCATGCTGTCGGCCACCAGGTAGCCGCTCGGCATGTTGATGGCGCTGAAGGTGGCGGCCGAGGCGGCGGGCGCCAGTGCCAGCGCGGCAAGCAGCGCGGTGCCGGCGGCGGCGATAGGTTTGGTGCTGGTGTGTTTCATTGACAGTTCCCTCATTATTGGCTGTGGTGGGTGCGACGCCATTCTTCCTGCGTCGTTGTTAAGCATGGGGCCGCGGGATCACGGTCGCCTCACGCAAATGTCACTTTTTTATCACGGCGCCTGTTCGGTGCCGCGTGATTCGCTTACCATGCGTAGGGTTTTAACGGCGACAAAATGCGATGACACCGGAATTAGAACAACGGCTGCACGAAGTGTTCCCTTCGCTGTTTGACGGCGACCCGCAGTTCGTGCGGCGGCTGGAGCAGGCGGCGGTGGTGCGGACGTTGGCGCCCGGACAATACGTCTGCCACGAAGGCGACAGCTGCGGCGTGCTGCCGCTGCTGCTGGCCGGCCGCGCCCGCGTGCACAAGGTGGCTGAATCGGGACGCGAGATCACCCTCTACCGCATCGAGGCCGGCGACAGCTGCGTGCTGACCGCCTCCTGCATCATGAGCGACATTCCGTTCCCGGCGCTGGCCATCACCGAGACCGAGGTGGAGGCGCTGCTGGTGCCCGCCGCGGCGGTGCGCGCCTGGATGACGGAGTCGCCCACCTGGCGCCACTATATCTTCCAACTGGTGGCGCAGCGCCTGGCCGACGTGATCGCGGTGGTGGAGGAGGTGGCCTTCCGCCGCATGGACGCCCGGGTGGCGGCGCTGCTGCTGGAGAGCGGCGCGGCCGATGGCGCCGCCCACAGCACGCACCAGGAGATCGCGGTCGAACTGGGCAGCTCGCGCGAGGTGATCAGCCGCATCCTGCGCGACCTGGAGAACGAAGGGATGATCCGGCGCAACCGTGGCGCCATCGTGCTGCTCGACCGCGATGGACTGCGGCGCAAGGCCGCTGTGTGACATTGTCACCGACAGCGGGGTCGACGGCGGATATGCTGGCCTCCATTGTGCGGAGAACCTAAGGAGAGATGCAGATGAAGTGCAATGTCGGAACAGCAGATAAAGTGGTTCGTATCATCGTCGGCCTGGCGCTGATCGGCTGGGGCGTGATGGCCCACAACTGGTGGGGCGCCGTGGGCATCGTCCCGCTGGCTACCGCGCTGATGGGTTTCTGCCCGCTCTACCCGGTGGTCGGTCTCAACACCTGCGGCAGCAAGTAAACCATCGGCCATAAGCAGACCGGAAGGCCGCCTGCAGCGCAGGCGGCCTTTCTTTTTGGCCGCTGCCGTCCGGACTTTTGACTCACGGAACCGCCCAAGACATCGATGACGTCGTAAAGATTACGCAGCCATTGTGAGCAGTCTTCCTTGGCGTTCTTTGCCTCTTGGCGCGATCCATATTCTTCTATCCCAAAGCCATGACTCTCGCCAAGACGCCAGGCACGCCAAGTAAGGAATAGGGAACCGCCGGGCACACCGAAAAGATTATTCAATGGTTGCGTCGCCACAGCGGCACGGTGAAACAGAAACGGGTGATACCCGCCTGTTCGCTGCTGACGCTCAATGTCCCGCCGTGCAGTTCGATGATGCGCTTGACGATGGCCAGTCCGAGACCGGCGCCGTTGCCCTGGCGCAGGTCCGGCGACTGGTAGAAGCGCTCCCACACGTGCACCAGCTGCTCCGGCGTGATGCCTTTTCCGGGGTTGGCCACACATACCTCGACGCCCAGTTCGCACGGCTCCAATTCGATGGTCACGACGCCGCCGGAGTGTGTGTGGCGCAGGGCGTTGTCGATCATGTTTTCCAGTACGCGGTTGAGCATCGCGATGTCGCCGCGGACGAAGGGAATGGCGCCGCTGCGCTGTATCTGCAGGGTGACGCCTTGCTGCTGCGCGCGCAGCCGGAAATGTTGCACCGCATCCTGCGCCAGCTCCTCCAGCGCCAGCGCCTCGCACTGAGGCTGTGCCTCCTGGGCCTCCAGTTTCGACAGCTCGAACAGTTCGCTCACCAGGCGCGTCAGCCGTTCGCTCTGGCCGAAGGCGATCTCCAGATAGTGGCGTTGTTGCTGTGCCTCCAGCCCCTCTTTGAGCAGCAGCGTCTCTAGGTAGCCTTGCAACGAGGCGAGCGGCGTGCGCAGGTCGTGGGAGACGTTGGCCACCAGATTGCGCCGCAGGCTGTCCTTCTGCTCCAGGCTGTGCACCTGTGCGATGATCTTGCCGGCCATTTCGTCGAAGGTGGCGCCGAGCACGTCGATTTCGTCACCCTGATCGATCAGCTGTTGCGGCAGCACCGCGCCGCTGTAGCTGTCGTAGCGGCGGAAGTCGCTGCGCCGGAAACGCTCCATCAGTCCGGTGAGGCGGTGCAGCCGGCGGGTGAGGAGGTTGAAGGCGTAGAGGCCCGCCAGCAGCCCCACCAGAATGCCGCCGATCACCGCGGCGCTACTCACCTGGAGGTAGTAGCTGTTCTTCAGCAACGCCTCCATGTTGTCGTAGTTTTCGCCGTTGAGCACCACGTAGAGGTATTGGCGCGGTGGCCCGTGCAGCGGATAGGGGGCGGCGGAGAAGACCTTGCGCCGAGCGGCGTCGCGCGGATCGTCGCCAAGGATCGGGTAACGGGTATCGCCCCCCAGGAAACGTCGGATCGGCGCCATGTCGACGCGCCGGCGTTTGATCTTTTTCTCCGGCGCCTCGAACGCCACGATGTTGCCGTTACGGTCGAGCAGATAGATCTCGATGGCAGGATTGATGCGCATGTAATCGGAGAAGATCGCCTTCACCTGCTTTTCGTCCAGCAGGCGGCGGTTGGCGAGGTTGCGCTGCACCAGCAGTTGGCGCGCGAGATCGTGGTTGAAGCGCTGGGTCAGCTCCTGCAGGAAGATGCGGGTGGCGTAGAGATTGAAGGCGCCGTAGAGCAGACCCAGGGTGCACAGCAGCACCAGCAGGACTGCGGCCAGCTTGGCATAGAGCGTACGAAACATTACGCCGGCTCGGCGAACTTGTAGCCGACGCCCCAGACGGTCAGGACGTAGCGCGGCCTGGCCGGGTCCTGTTCGATCTTGGCGCGCAGGCGGTTGATGTGGGAGTTGACGGTGTGTTCGTAGCCCTCGTGGCCGTAGCCCCACACCTGATCGAGCAGCTGGGCCCGGCTGAACACTTGGCCCGGGTGGCGGGCGAAGTGCAGCAACAGGTCGAATTCACGCGCGGTCAGCTCCACCGGCCGGCCGTATACCGTCACCACGCGGCGCCCGACGTCGATGTGCAATTCGCCGCAATCGAGGGTGGCGGGCGCCGTGGCCGGCGGAGCCAACGCGGTCTGGCGTCGCAATATCGCCTTCACTCGCGCAACCAGCTCGCGGATGCTGAACGGCTTGGTGAGATAATCGTCGGCCCCCAGCTCCAGTCCCAGCACACGGTCGAGTTCGGAGGAGCGGGCGGTGAGCATCAATACCGGCAGGTAGCGTTCCTGGCGGCGAATGTCCTTGCATAGGGTGAGGCCGTCGCGGCCCGGTAGCATCAAATCCAGCACCAGCAGGTCGTATTGGCCGCTCAGCGCCTGTTGCAGGCCGCTATTGCCGTCGTGCTGCACGGTCACCGCGAAGCCCTCATCGCGCAGGTGCAGCGCCACCAGATCGGCAATGTCGCGGTCGTCTTCGATGACCAGTATCGATGGGGGCATGGGTGTCCGTCGCCTGTCGGGTCTGCCGCTAGGATAACTGTGATTTCTCACGAAAGTCTCACGGCCCGATGCCGTATCCCGGCTCATTTGCTGCGGCGCCTGCGACTGGAATGTTAGTATATGGGTATATGCGGAAATATCGGCATATCGACCAAAGGAGGACAGGGAGGTCACTGACAACAACACAACCAAAAATCGGTGGAGCATGCAAATCAAAACCCCATTACGTGCCGCACTCGCGGCCTCTCTGATCCTACCTAGCGCAGCATTTGCCACCAACGGCTACCAACTGATCGGCGTCGGCGCCTATCAGATGAGCCTCGGCGGTGCCGTTACCGCCAATCCGGGCAGCGCCATGACCGCGGTCGCCAACCCGGCCGGTGCCGCCCGCGTCGGCAGCCGCGCCGACTTTTCCATGGAGGCGTTCATGCCCAGGCGCGACGTGAACTTCGCGGCCGCCGGCGGGAGCTCGGAAACCAGTGCCGTGGACATCTACGGCGTGCCTGCGATCGGTTGGACCGCGCCGGTGAGCGACGGCAGCAACGTCTACTTCGGCGGCGGCATGTACGGCACCTCCGGTATGGGCGTCGACTACGCCCAGGTGGCGATGGGGCACGGCATGAAATGGGACGGTTACAGCAACATCTCCTTCTGGCAGATGGCGCCGACCGTCGCCTGGAACCAGAACAAGGATCTGAGTTTCGGCGTGTCGCTGGATATAGACTACCAGTCGGCCTCGTTCATGCAGCGCGTGATGAATGGCAGTACTCCCGTTTCCAATTTCGATCTCAGCCGCGCTGCCAGCAGTTTCGGTCTCGGCTTCTCCCTCGGCGTGCTCTATGACGTCAACGACAGGTTGACCGTCGGCGCCTCCTATAAGAGCAAACAGCAGTTCGACAAGATGCAGTATCAGTTGGCAGCCGGCGATATCACTAGCTCGTCTCACCAGTGGGCGGCAGGTACCTATACACTGGCTCTCGATTTCCCGCAGCAGGCGGCAGTCGGTGTGAAGTGGCGCAGCACCGATGCGCTGACTGTTTCAGCTGACCTCAAATGGATAAACTGGTCCGACACCATGGGCAAACTGGCGGTGAATGGCCCCGGCGGCAGTTTCGCGATGAATCCGGGCTGGAGCGATCAGACCGTCTACGCCGTGGGTGTGGCCTACGCCGTCAACCCGCGCGTGAACCTGCGTGCCGGCTACAACTACGCCAAGGCGCCGTTCGGCGCCAACCAGGTGAGCCACAACCTGATCCTGCCGGCGCTGACCGAGACCCACTACGCGCTGGGTATGGACTACAGCCTCAACAACCACTGGCAGCTGGCGCTGCACTACATGTACGCGCCTAAGGTGAGTCTGACCGCGCCGATGACCGACCCGCAGACGCCGGGGGCGAAGATCTCCCTGTCGGAGACCTCCTTCGGCGCCAACATCGGTTACCGCTTCTAATCAATACGCCGCAACACGGTAGCGCAAGGGCGGCTTCGTGCCGCCCTTGCTTTTGGCGACGATGACCCGCGGCAGTTCAAGAATTTCCTGGTGGCGTAAAAAAAATCTAACCACGGGGGATCTATTGCGCGCAATGTGGAACGCTTAACGAAAGGGCGGTGTATGTGGTAGCCCAGCGCATCGTCGAAGGGACCAAAGGATCATGGTCATCAAGACCCCGTGCTCCCCGTACCCAAAGGGCATACATGTACCCCGTGGTTAATATTTTTTTCCAACGCCGCCGGTCTGCTACCATCCTCTCTCCATGGACGCCATCGAACTCTCCATCTTTGCCAGCCGCATCGAGGCGGTGTGCGACGAGATGGGCGCCGCGCTGCGCCGCGCCGCCTTTTCGCCCAACATCCGCGATCGCCTGGATTTCTCCTGCGCGGTGTTCGATGCATCGGGCGAGCTGTGCGCCCAGGCGGCCCATATCCCGGTGCACCTGGGCAGCATGGCCTACGCCATGCGCGACATCGTCGGCGGCATCGCGTGGCGCGACGGCGACATGGTGGTGCTCAACGACCCCTATCTCGGCGGCACCCATCTGCCCGACGTCACGGTCATCGCGCCGCTGTTTGGCGCCGGATGTCTGCTCGGCTTTATCGCCAACCGCGCCCACCACGCCGACATCGGCGCAGCGGCGCCGGGTTCGATGCCCATCTCGCGCTCGCTGGACGAAGAGGGGATGGTGATCCCGGCGACCCTGCTGCGCCGCGACGGCCGCACCGACGAGACGCTGATGACGCGTCTGAGCGGCGGGCGGGTCGAGGCCCAGGGGGACTTTGCCGCCCAGATCAGCGCCAATCTCACCGGGTTGGCGCGGCTGCACGGGTTGGTTGAAGCGGTGGGCATCTCCGATTATGAAGCCGGGCTTGGTGCCCTCAACGACTATGCCGAACGGCTGGCGCTGACTGCCCTGGCGACGATCCCGGACGGCCGCTACCGCTGCGAGGATTTTCTCGACGACGACGGCGTCGGCACTACGGATTTGCGCATAGCGGCGACCATCACCGTCGCCGCCGGCCGGGTCCACGTCGACTTCGACGGCACCGCGCCGCAGGCGGCGGGCAATGTCAACTGCCCCCTGTCGGTGGCCGCCGCTGCCGTCTACTACGTATTGCGCTGCCTGATGCCGCGCGAGACCCCGGCCTGCGCCGGCGCCTTCCGCCCGATCACCCTGAGCGCCCCGCCGGGCTGCCTGCTCAACGCCTGCCGCCCGGCGGCAGTGGCGGCGGGCAACGTCGAGACCAGCACCCGCGTGGTCGACGTGATCTGCGGCGCCCTGGCCGCGGCGCTGCCGCAGCGTATTCCCGCGGCCAGCCACGGGTCGATGAACAATGTCGCCATGGGCGCCAGGGATCGCACCGCCATGGGCGCCCGCGAGGAGATCGCGGTGCCGCGTTGGGACTACTATGAAACCATCGGCGGCGGCATGGGGGCTGGGCCTTTAGGCGGCGGGCTGTCGGCGCTGCAGACCCACATGACCAACACCCTCAACACCCCGATCGAGGCACTGGAGTCCAATTATCCGGTGCGGGTGACGCGCTACGAGGTGCGTCGCGGTTCCGGGGGAAGCGGCCGGCGCCGCGGCGGCGACGGCATCGTGCGCGAGTTCCAGTTCCTGGCCCCGGCCCAGGTGACCCTGCTCACCGAGCGGCGACGCCACGCGCCGTGGGGGCTGGCGGGCGGCGGCCCCGGCGCGACGGGCGAGAATCAATTGAACGGTGCGCCGTTGCCGGGCAAGAGCAGTTTTACCGTGGCGGCGGGGGATCGCGTAACGATCTATACCCCAGGCGGCGGCGGCTGGGGAAAATAGTTGAAGGCGGAAGGCGGAAGGCG
>DFMR01000052.1 GCA_002376325.1 Proteobacteria bacterium UBA3588
AGCGATGTAGGCCGGACTTAGCGCAGCGGTGTCCGGCATGGTCTGCCCGATACCGCTGCGCTCTATCGGGCCTACGACGGCTCACAAATTCCACGGAGGAGCCAAAATAAAAACCAGCTGCGCGCTGCATGCAGTACGTTCCTTCTCCCTGGAGGAGAGGGGACTCTTCTTGGTAGATTTGTCTATGACCAAATGCTTGGCGCTCTCGCATCCACTGCGGTAAATAAACGTCGCGGAATTCAACTCGCAATCCACAACCCCACCGACAACAGCAGGCCGTGGCCGAGCAGCGCGCCGATGGTGCCCTGAATCGCCGGCGCCAGCCGCTGCGGGGTCTCGGCATAGCGCACCAGTTGCAGCGCCGAACGCAACGACAGCGGCGCCGCCAGCAACGCCAGCAGGCACCACGCCGGCAGGATATGCGCAGCCACCATGCCGATCAGTCCGCCGTAGGCGACCACCATCGCCGCCAGATAGATCCAGCGCGCCCGCCGCACCCCGAGCCGCACCACCCAGTGATGCTTGCCGGCACGCTCGTCGGCCCGGCGGTCGGGAAATTGGTTGATGTAGAGCAGTGCCGCGCCCAGCAGGCCGTAGGGCGCCGCCGCCAGCAGCGGCAGCCAGTCGAAGGCGCCGCGCTGCACGAAGTCGGCGCCGAGCGGAATCAGCGAGCCGAAGCCCGCCGCCACGCACAGTTCGCCCAGGCCGTGGCTGTTGAGGGAGAGCGGCGGCGCCGAGTAGGCCCAACCGATCGCCAGACCGGCCAGCCCGATGACGATCAGGCCGCTGCCGGCGCGCTCCAGCAGCGCGAACCCGATCAGCGCGGTGATACCCAGCAGGGCAAAGCCGAAGCGCGCGGTCTGGTCGCGGCTGAGCACGCCGTTCTGGATGAAGCGGCTGCCGCCGGTGAAGGGATAGAGGCGTTCGGTGTTGATGGCGTCGGTACCGTTGAGGGCATCGTAATAGTCGTTGAGCACGTTGATGCCGGCATGCACGATCACCGCGCCGATCACCGTCAACACGGCCGTCCACCACAGGACAGGCACGCCGCTGTAATGGGCGGTGGCGATGCCGATGAGTGCCGGCACGAAGCTGGCGAGGAGGAACGGCGGGCGGGTCGCCGCCACGTACTTGGCGATGGGGTTGCCGGCGAACTGCTCGACGGTCGGTTCGATAAAGGACACCTGGCTCTCCTTTGCGTGCATTGGTCGTATTGTTGTTGCGCAGCACCGCCGGCAGCGATGTTGTTTCAGTTTCCGCTATCGACCACCCGCACCGGCAGCGGCTCGACGGCGTTGACCGTGCGATGCGGATAGGGGATGTCGATACCGGCGGCGTCGAACTCCTCCTTGATCTCGCGTTGGATACTGTTCTTCAGGTCGAGGAAGTTTTCGCGCACCGCCCATACCGAGAATTGCAGGTCCATGGACGATTCGCCGAAGCCGTTGAAGATGAACAGCGGCCGCGGCTCGATCAGACAGAGCGGGTTGGCGTCGGCCACCTGCATCAGCACCTGCTGCACCTTGGCCATGTCTTCCTTGTAATTGACGCCGATGAGCAGGTCCAGGCGCCGGATCGGAAAGCGGGTGAGATTGGAAATCTCGGACTTGATCAGAATCTCGTTGGGCATGCGCACATAGAGGTTGTCGAAGGTGCGCAGCTTCACCGACAGCAGATCGATGGAGAGCACCTCGCCGACGCTGTTGCCCACCTTGATCACGTCGCCCACCACGAAGGCGCGCTCGCCGATCAGGAACAGGCCGCTGATGAGGTTGGAGGCGGAGGTCTGCGAGGCGAAGCCGATCGCCACCGTGAAGATGCCGGCGGCGCCCAGCAATACGCTGAGATTGAAGCCCATCTGCTGCAACGCCGAGACGATCGCCAGCGCCAGGATGCCGTACAGCACCACCCGTTCGGCGATCATGGTTTCCTGCGCGGCGGTGTAGCGTTTGGCCGCGCGCCGCGCCGCCAGACTGGCGACCTTGGCGGCAAACCAGCCGACCACCAGGATGATCCCCGCACGCAGCAGGTGTTCGAATTGAAGCCCGCTAAGCAGCGCCATCGTCGCCTCCCCCGAAGCCGAACAACGAACCGAAGGCCTTCGCCAGCAGATTGCGATCGGCGCGGCTGCGCGGCGCGGCCAGGCGCTGCGCGGCGCCCGCCTCCGTCGGCGCACGGCTGCCCAGTTGCGCCAGCGTCAGGGCGGTGGCGGCACGGTGTTCCAGTTCCACCGCCTGGGTCCACAGGGTACCGTCCGGTGCCTGGAACAGCGACAGGTAGGGCACCGGCAGACTGAGGCGTTCCACCGCCACCGTATCCTCGGCCCGGTTGATGAGCCGGATCGGCGTCACCGCGCGCCACGGGCTGAAGGGAAAACCGTCCAGGGAGGTGAGCGCCAGGGTCGACGCGTGGTAGCACAGGCCACCCTCCTCTATGAGCGGACCGGACCAGGTGTCGGAAGAGCGGACGATGGGCATCTCGCGCAACAGCGCAGCCTGGGCGCCGCCGCGCAATTGCAGCCACAGCGGCGAGCTGACGTAGAGGGTGATCGATTGCTGCGGCGGCACGAACAGCGGCAGTTCCGGACGCGATACCACCGGCCGGTCCGCCAGCAGCGGCACTATCGCCATGTGTGCGTTGATCTCGCCGAAGGAATAGCGTTCGACGGCGGCGTCCGCGTCCGCCTGGCCCAGCGGCAGGCCGATCTCTACCCGGCTGCTGTCGTCGAACATGTCGCCGCCGCTGCGCCAGGCGATACGCCATTCGCGCGGATGATGTTCGACCCACAGCCGCAGCGGCCCGATGCTCCAGCGCCCGGCGCTGCCCGGCGCCAGCTCGAAATCACCCCACCACGGTTCGAAACGTTCCATATCCCTCCTCGACGTGTCCATGGCAAACACTATACGCGACAAATCGACGGCGCCGCACCCGCCCACTGTCTCAGCGCGTCCCATGGTCTACTATTTTCACAAGCGAGACATCACTATAAACCATTATATCGCAATGGTTTTATCATCGATGCTCAAGGAGGTGTGTGATGCTCTATCGACGCGTCTACTTCCTGTTTCACGACGAAAACAGTGCGCGCAACATCGTAACGGAGCTGGAACGGACACAGGGTCTCGACGACTATCATATCCATACCCTGCGCAGTGAACCCGGCGGGTTCGTCACCCTGGCCGACGCCACCATCGACAACATAACGCCGCAGGCGCGGCGCATGGAGCGGTTCTACTGGTATCTCAGCATCGGCGTATTCACCGTCGCCCTGATCGGCTTCGTGCTGGCACTGCTCGCCGCATCGTGGATCTGGTCGGCGTTGCTGGCGCTAATCGTGGTGGCTGCGCAGGTGTCGGGCTACCTGTTCACCAACCGCGTCCCCAGCGCCCAGTTCGACCGCTTCCGCAGCGCCCTCGGTCACGGCGAGGTCCTGATGCTGGTGGACGTGCCGCGCAGTCACGTCAA
>DFMR01000050.1 GCA_002376325.1 Proteobacteria bacterium UBA3588
TGAATTCAACGAACACAACCTCTACTTCGACCGGCCGCTGCCGGAAGGGGCGGAGACGCTGCTGGAACAGGCGTCGGACGCCGGTATGGACGCGGCGGCGGAGCTGCCGCTGCTGCGCGCCTTCGTCCAGGCGCCGACCCACCTGACGGTGCTGGTCGCGCTCTACCGCTACTACTACTACAACCATCGTCTGCAAGAGGCGCTGCACGTCGCGCGGCAGGCCCGCGTGGTCGCCGGCGCCGAGATGGGCTTCCCCGACGACTGGCGCACCATGGACCTGCTCTACCTGAGCGCCGGCGCGCGCCGCTCCCTCGGCCAGGTGCGTTTCTACCTGCTCTCGCTCAAGGCCGAAGGCTTCCTCTATCTGCGCCTGGCCCAATACGCGGCCGGACGCGAACGGCTGCAAAAGGTGCGCGAGCTGGACGAGGCCGACCGTCTCGGCTCCGCCGCCCTGCTGGCCATCATCGACAGTTGCGGTGATTACGAACCTACGGCGCCGGACCTGGCGGCCGACTATAAGGAGGCGCTATGAATACCCTCGAAAGCGAACTGCGGGACTTGGAAGGGGCCGAAGAGTTTCTCGACTACTTCCGCATCGACTACGACCCCCAGGTGGTCCACGTCAACCGGCTGCACATCCTGCAACGGTTTCACGACTACGTGCAGCGCATCGCCCTGCCGGACGGCGAGGCGGCGCAGCGCGACATCTATCGCCAGGCGCTGCAAACCGCCTATCGCGACTTCGTCGACTCCGATGCCCAGACCGAAAAGGTGTTCAAGGTGTTCAAGCAGGGCGAACCGCAGGTGGCGTTCGTTTCAATGAGCGATATCCGGAGGGCCTGATGCGTCCGCGTTACGACTACGGCAACGCCGTGCGGGTGATCCGCAACGTGCGCAACGACGGCACCTTTCCCGGCATCGCCACCGGCACGCTGCTGGTGCGCCGCGGCACCGTCGGTTACGTGCGCAGCATCGGCACCTTCCTCCAGGACCAGATCATCTACGAAGTGCATTTCCTGGAAGAGGGGCGCGTGGTCGGCTGCCGCGAAGAGGAGCTGATCGGTGTCGACGAGCCGTGGGTGCCGAGCCGTTTCGAGAGTCGCGAGCAGGTACGCACCCTGATGACGTTGGCCCATCGCGGCGAGGTGCTGGTGGCAGCGGGTGCGCCCGGCCAGATCCTCAAGGTGTGGCGCGACGGCGGCGACGAAGTGATCTACGACGTGATCTTTCACGACCAGACGCTGAGCGTCCCCGAGCGGGCGCTGGCGCCGTTGGAGGAGGCCACGGCCGATGTCCACTGAAGCGCGTACCGCCAACTACCTGCGTCTGCGCAGCGCGCTGGCTGGTTTCCAGCGCACCCCCGCGGAACTCAACGACGACGAACGCCGCACCGTCGAGCAGCAGACGGTGCAGGCCTACGCCATCGAGGAGCGGGTGTTGGCCATGCCCGAGGCGCGCGACGTGCACGTCCCGGCGCCGGTGGTGGAGCAGGCGGTGCAAGGTATCGTCGAGCGTTATCCCGACCACGCCGAATTCGAGGCCGACCTGGAGCGCAACGGCCTCGACGCCGACACCCTGCGCCGCGCCGTCGAGCGCGAACTGCGGGTCGAGGCGGTAATCGAACGCGCGCTTGCCGATCACTGCGACGTGAGCGACGACGAAGTGGCCATTTACTATCTGCAACACAAGGAGCGTTTCACCCGCCCCGAAGTGCGCACGATGCGCCACATCCTGATCACCGTCAACGAAGCCTATCCCGAAAACAGCCCCGAGCGTGCGCGCGAGCGCATCATTGAGGTAAAGAAGAAACTGGGCGGCGATATTTCACTTTTCGAACCACTGGCGCGCGGCCACTCCGAGTGTCCCAGCGCAATGGAAGGCGGACGCATCGGCAAGATCAAGCACGGCATGCTCTATCCGCAACTGGACACCGTCGCCTTCGCCATGGCGTGCGGGACGATCAGCGACGTGGTGCAATCGGAACTGGGGTTTCATCTGCTCTGGTGCGAGGCCGTGGCGGATGGCGGCGAGGTGCCGCTGGAAGAAGTAAGCGGGAAGATTCGGGACGTGCTGGTTGAGCGCAAGAGGAAGGTGTTTTTGCGGGAGTGGTTGAAGGGCGGCTGATGGCGCAGCCACTCATACCCCTTGTTACCACCACGGAACCTGGCGGCGAAGTAGGCCGGACACGGCACAGTGGTGTCCGGCAGGGTCCGCCCGATACCGCTGCGCTCCATCGGGCCTACGACGGCGGTCGTTTACCTCCGGCGCCGTGATCGGCGTTGCCAATGGCGAGTTATGGGTGTCCCCGTTCTCCCTTCCACGGAACCTGGAGGCGATGTAGGCCGGACACAGCACAGCGGTGTCCGGCAGGGTCCGCCCGATACCGCTGCGCTCCATCGGGCCTACGACGGCGGTCGTTTACCTCCGGCGTCGTGATCGGCGTTGCTAGTGGCGAGTTATGGGTGTCCCCGCTCTCCCTTTTACAAACCGGCGACATAGTCTGTGGGGCCGTTGTATTCCCTTTGGAGACAAACTGAAACACATACGCTCTTTTGTATCCTGAGCGTTTTCCCGTCAGGAGAAATCCCATATCCACATGCATTACCCCAAGCTCTAAACCTATTTGGGATGATTTTTGGGTTATCCGAAATCTTGAATCTTATCTCGGCCCGGGACATTTTCCCCATGGATGGATCGAGCATGTCATCAATCCCAGCGAAGGATAGGTCATTCTGGTATTTGTTTAATCCTGGGCAATGTAACAGTAGCTTTTTCCAGTTGTTTTTTACGAGTTGAACTGTTTCTGGTTGTCCTTTTAGGGCCGGCATTTGAAGTGGCTTGTTCGCATCTGTGCCGTTGGTGTCGTTTCGAGTGACCTTCGTTCCTTCAGTGTCCATGCGGCGGTCCTTCTGACGGGCGGTATTGACTTAATTTACCCTCAATTGTTTGGCAAAATCCAATCACCGGCGTAGGGGCAGTCCTGGCCGTTGCGCGTCCGTTCCGTGAAGCGTCGTTTTGAGTCAGATCAGCGCGTGTCAGCGAAAATGGAGTTTTAGGTGTCCCTGCTCTCCGTTCATGTAGGCCGGACATCGCACAGCGGTGTCCGGCAGGTCCGCCCGATACCGCTGCGCTCTATCGGGCCTGCGACGGCGGTCGTTTACCTCCGGCGCCGTGATCGGCGTTGTCGGTGGCGGGTTATGGGGGATGGGCGTCCCCGTTCTCTCTGTCATTTACACGGCCTGGGCAATGCATTACGGTTGCATTCCTTGATGTCGGGGGATTCCAGCAATGAAAGATTTCACCAGCGAACAAGGTCTTAAATTCCGTTACATCCTGCGCGATGTCGCCAAGGGCAAGCGCGGGGCGCGGGAGCTGACGCGCGAGGAGGCGGCCGAGGCGCTGGCGTTTCTCTTTTCCGACGAGCGCGACGGGGCGCAGGTGGGGGCGTTTCTCACGGCGATGCGCTTCAAGGGGGCGACGCTGGGGGAGTATCTGGGCTTCTTCGATGCGATCTATGCCAGCTCGGATATCATCCGGCCGGACGTGCCCAATCTGCTCAATGCCAACGGTCCCTACGACGGGCGCAAGCATTTTCTGCAACTGAGCCCGGCGGCGGCGATCCTTGCCTCGGCGGCGGGCGTGCCGATGCTGCTGCACTCCTCCGACGGGCTGCCGCCGAAGAACGGTGTGACCAGCGGCAAGGTGTTGGAGGCGTTGGGTATCCCCGCCTACCAGGAACCGGAGCGGGTGCGGCGCAATATCGAGGAGA
>DFMR01000184.1 GCA_002376325.1 Proteobacteria bacterium UBA3588
AGAAGATGCTCTACGACAACGGCCCGCTGCTGGCGCTCTTCACCGACGCCTGGCAGGTGAGCGGCGACGACTATTTCGCGCAGGTGGCTGCCGCCATCGGCGATTGGGTGCTGCGCGAGATGGAGCAGCCGCAAGGGGGCTACTACGCCACCCAGGACGCCGACAGCGACGGCGGCGAGGGCCGCTTCTACCTGTGGGACGCGCAGACGCTGCGCGGCTTGCTGAGCGATGACGAATTCCAGGTGACCGCAGCCCACTACGGCCTGGATCGCCCCGCCAACTTCGAGGGGCTGTGGCACCTCCAGACGGCGACACCGTTGGCTGACGTCGCCACGGCACTGGGGATCGACGCAACACGCGCCCTCGCGCTGCTTACCACAGCGCAGGAACGCATGCGCAAGACACGCGGCGGGCGCCCGGCGCCCGGCCGCGACGACAAGGTCATCGCCGCCTGGAACGGCTTGATGATCAAGGGCATGGCCAGCGCCGGCCGCCGCCTCGGCCGGCCCGATTTCGTCGCCTCGGCACAGCGCGCGGTCGACTTCATCCGCGAGCACATGTTCCGCACCGGCCGCCTGTGCGCCACTTGGAAGGACGGGCAAGCGCGCCACGCCGGTTATCTGGACGACTACGCCTTCCTGCTCGACGGCGTGCTGGAACTGCTCCAGGCGCAGTGGCGCGACGCCGACATGCACTTCGCAGTGACCCTGGCGGAGACGCTGCTTGAGGCCTTCGAGGATGAATCGCATGGCGGCTTCTTCTTCACTGCCGCCGACCACGAGCGGCTGATCCACCGCCCCAAACCGTTGGCGGACGAAGCCATTCCCTCCGGCAACGGCATCGCCGCCCGCGCCCTCTCCCGGCTCGGCCACCTCGTCGGCAACCTCGATTATCTCGATGCGGCGGAGAAGACGGTACGCAATGCCTGGCCCGCCTTTGCCGAGTCCCCCTATGCACACGCCACCTTGGTGCTGGCGCTGGAGGATCTGCTGACGCCCCGTTCCATCCTGGTGCTGCGCGGAACGGCGGCGGCCACGGCGGCGTGGCAACGCCACCTGGAGACGAACTATCGCCCCTGGCTCTACAGCGTCGCGATCCCCTCACAGGCGCTCGAACTGCCGGGGCTGCTGGTCCAACGTCCCGCCGGCACGGCGCCGGTCACGGCCTATCTGTGCAGCGGCGAGCAGTGCCACGCGCCGTTCGACGAGCGCGATGCACTGGAACAGACGCTACGTCAAATTATCGTTGCCGCCGCCTGAAGCGGCGCAGTTAAATCGTCGCAATTCACTGCAAATCTGTGTGAGAATGGCTGACGGTCGGCACACCGTCAGCCTCTCCCCTCCCGGCGCGACGGCGATAACGATAACGACACGACACACGCAACGCCGACCTCGACCGTGTGCGCAATACCATCGCTATGTTACGACCGAAAACAATAAAGGGATTGATCCTCACCGCGGCGTTCACCGTATCGCTCATTCTGTTCGTGGGCATGTACGCCGCCACCATCCGAGTCTATAACCATGCCGTGCGCGACAGTGCCGTCACCGTCTCCGATACGCTGGCGCAAGGCACCTTCAACGCCATGTTTCAGATTATGCGGCGCGGCTGGACCCGCCCGCAGCTGGAGGAGTTCATCAGTGCCATCAAGGAACCGAAGAAAGGCAGTCCCTACGCCGTCACCATCTATCGCGGCGACATCGTCAAGGCGCTGTTCGGGCCAATCGCGCAGCCGCCGTTCGACCCGCTGATCAACAAAGCGTTTCAAACCGCCGCACCGCAAAATAAAACGGTCGGTGACGACATTCGCTACATCTATCCGCTCAAAGCCCGCAGCGAGTGCCTGCGCTGCCACATCAACGCCCAGCTCGGCAACGTACTCGGCGTCATCGAGGTCAAACAGCCGCTGTCGCCGCTGATCGGCCGGGCAGAGAGCGACCTGTTACTGCCGTTGCTGCTGATCGCGCCGCTGCCGTTCATGGTCGCACTCGGCGTCGCCCTGATGCTGAACCGGCGCATCAATCGCTCCCTGGCGCTGCTGCAGGACAACATCGATGCGGTCAATCACGTATCCGATCTGACCGGCATCGAGATGCGGCACGTCGACCTTGGTTTCAGCGAACTCAACGAGTTGTTCGTCAAGGTGGAGCAACTGGCGAAAAAGTTGCGTTCGGTCGCCGTCGACAAGGAGCTGCTGGAGTTCGAGATCCGGCTGCTGGAGAAATTCGTCATTACCTCGGAAGTGGTCCGGGACTGGCGCGAATATGTCGGTTACCTGATGAGCGACATCAACAAGGTGATCCATGCCTATACCCTGTTCTCCATCTTCAAGGTGGACGACGAGCTGTTTGATCTGGAGGTGTTCTGGATCGGCCCGCCCGCCGAGTCCACACGTCTGCAGATGGAAACCGCGGTTCGGCATATCCTGCGGCAAAGCAGCTACTTCAGCGATGTCACCACAGTGACCATCAACCACAACATCGCCCAGCCGGACGGCCCGGAGATCACGCTGAACGAAGCCGAGATCGAGCTGCAGACCAAAACGCTGTTCGTCGACACGCCGAAGATCGGTGGTATCGTCGGCATCGGGGTGCATGCCGGCCTCAAGCGCGACGAGATGCGCATGCTGGTGATCGAGAGCATCCTCTCCACGCTGCTCAACGTGGTCGGCTCGGTCAAGGCGATCTACAAGTACACCAAAGACCTGGAGTTTTACGCCACCCGCGACCCGCTGACCAATCTGTACAACCAGCGGCTGTTCTGGGAAATGCTGGGCTACGAGGTGAATCGCGCCGAGCGCCATGGATACCAGTTCGGCGTGCTGGTAATCGACCTGGACAACTTCAAGGCCATCAATGACAGCTATGGCCATGCCTTCGGCGACAAATTCTTGCAGGAGTTNNCCGGACCACGCCGGCGAGCCGAAGGACCTATTCCTGTTTGCCGACAACATGATGTACAAGGCAAAAAACGGAGGCAAAAACCGTATCGGCTTCCCCAGCGAAACCGACGTGGTCGAGGTGTTCCGTAGCATCGGCGAGAAGAGCATCATCATCGCCAACGCCATCGAGGAGAAACGCGTCGTCCCCTTTTTCCAGCCGATCCTCAATCTCGAGAACAATACCATCGAGGCCTACGAAGTATTGAGCCGTATTCAGCTGGAGGACGACCGGATACTGGGCGCCCACGAATTCATCGAAATCGCCGAAAAGACCGGCATGATCCACCGTCTCGACTACATCGTAATGGAAAAGGCGTTCCAGAAAGTCAACGAAGTGGGATACAAAGGACAACTGTTCGTCAATCTGTCACCGCGCGCATTAGTACTTAATGAATTCATCCATGAAGTAAAACGCTTGACCGCCACCTATCGCATCAAACCCGGCCAGATCGTCTTCGAGATTACCGAGCGTGACACGGTCAAGAATATGTCGCTGCTGGAGCGCTTCGTCAACGACCTGAAACTGGAGGGCTTCGGTCTTGCCATCGACGATTTCGGCTCCGGCTTCTCCTCGTTCCACTATCTGAAGCGATTCCCCATCGACTATCTCAAGATTGAGGGCGACTTCATCGTTAACATGGTTAACGACGCGCGCGACAGGGCCTTTGTTCATAGCATCGCCAACCTGGCCAAGGAACTCGGCATCAAGGCGCTGGCCGAATTTGTCGAGAATGCGGAAGTGCTGGATCACATTCGTCTGGCGGGTATACCCTATGCCCAGGGTTACCACATCGGTCATCCGAACCGCGAGCTGCTCACATCGACGTCGCTCCACGACGCCGCTGATGATATTGACCACGCTGGCGGCATACCGTTGTAAGGCTACAGATACACCAATGAACCAAGCGGTCGATTACCAAACGTCATGTCACCACGACCTGCTGCTGCGCCTGACCCAGGTGCGGGATCTTGGCGTGCTCAACCAAACATTTGTCTCGATCGTCGGCACTATCTTTCCGGACCGTGAATTCCGGCTCTACGACTATAATCGCCAGCAGCGCTGCTGGCAGCCCGCGCTCGGTTTGCATGAGTGGTCCGACGATTACGACGTTCTCGATCTGCTGCTGAAACGCGAACCGCTGATCGTGCCGGCCGCGCAGGCCGACGGCTACCGCAACCTCTATCCCGTCGTCAGCGAACACGAGTTGCTGGCGGGGTTGGTGATCGTTGGCGCGCCCGAGCCGATTGAACGCCGGATGCTGCGGGTGCTGTTGGACCTGTATGCCAACCAGTACTTCATACTCAGCCGCAGCAAACGCGACGGCCTGACCGATCTGCTCAATCGCCAGGCACTCAACGAACGGCTGCAAAGCATCTACCGCGAGAAAGACATCCAGGCGCGCCGTGCAGATGAACCCCAGACGCCGGGCTGGCAGGTGGCGCTGCTTGATATCGATCATTTCAAACATATCAACGACGGCTACGGCCATCTGTGCGGCGACGAGGTGCTGGTGCGATTCGCGGGCATCATGCATGAGTCGTTTCGCGACAACGATCATCTGTTCCGCTATGGCGGCGAAGAGTTCGTGGTCCTGATCAAGAACGTCGACGACGATACGGCCCAACTTGTGCTTGATCGATTCCGTGAGCGCATTGCGGCCACCTCTTTTCCGCGCGTCGGCAATATTTCGGTCAGCATCGGCCATACGCGGTTCAACGCAGCGCTGCCGCCCAACGTGAACATCGGCCGCGCCGACGAAGCGCTGTACGCCGCCAAAGGTTCAGGCCGCAACCAGGTCTTCTGCTACGAACGGCTTGGCTACAACTGCTAAGTGGGCGCTCGCGCGCGAACTGTGACCATGGGCACTGTTCACATATCGACTGTCTAGAACAATGTACGAATTTAACGTTCGAGGACCAACCGCCATGAGAATTACCGTCTTCGTACTGCTGCTGACCCTGGTCGGCGCCGCCGCGGCTGACACCCGCTATGTGGATGATCAGTTGATCGTTACCCTGCGCAGCGGTGAAGGGAACAGCTTTCAGATCGTGCGTTCGCTGCCCAGCGGCACCAAGCTGGACCTGCTGCAGACGGACGGCAAGTATGCCCAGGTAAAGACCCAGGATGGGACGGTCGGCTGGATGTCGGCCCAATATCTCACCGACCAGCCGATCGCACGCGATCGCCTGGCGACGACGGAAGCTAAACTGACGCAATTGGACAGCGAAAACCAGCAACTGAAGCAGCAGCTGGCAACCCTCAAGAGCAGCCAGGCGCACACCACCGCGACACAACAGCAACTAAGCAGCGCCAACGCTAAACTGCAAAAGGAACTGGCCCATCTGAAGGACGTCGCGGCACGGCCGATGGAATTGGCCAAGGACAATACGGATATGCACCAACGCCTGCAGGAGTTGGACCTGCAGACGCATGTGCTGAAGGAAGAGAATGCCGCCCTGCGCGATCGCACCAACCGCGACTGGTTCCTTGCCGGCGCCGGCGTACTGTTGCTCGGCCTTGTCCTCGGGATTATCGTGCCGCGCCTGCGCAAGCGCTCCGGCTGGACCGACTGGCACTAAGCGGCCATCTACGCATCAATATAAGAAAGGCGCGTCAGCAAAATTTGTGGGAGAACTGCGGTTCCGGTAGAGCNNCTCTATCGGGCCTACGACTGCCCACAGATTCCGCGGAGGAGCCATAAGAAAAGGGGCCGCGGCCCCTTTTCTTATTGTTCTTTCGGCCAACACACCGAACAAGCGCAAAGGAATCTCGCTAGAGCGCAGCAAAGTCAGGCAGCCACCGCCCCTGGCGCTCCCCGCTGTGCGCACCACGCGCGGCTGCCGTGCCGCGGGTCCAAGTCCGTTACATGTGATAGCCAAAGGCCTTGTGAAACCGGTTCTTGAACTCGTCGAAGCTGAAACGATGGTTCTGGGTTCCGTGGTGTTGGATCTTGATCGCGCCCATCAGCGATGCAACGCGCCCGGTAGTCTCCCAATCCAGTCCGTTCATCAAGCCGTAAAGCAGCCCGGCACGATAGGCGTCGCCGCATCCGGTGGGATCGTGCATCTCCTCCACCGGCACCACCGGCACCTCGATGCGGTGCTGTTTGGTGTAGATCAGCGAGCCGTTGCCGCCGCGGGTGACGATCAGCGCCTCGACCCGCTCGGCGATTTCGTGCGGCGCCAGCCCGGTGCGCTCCTCCAGTAGCTGCGCCTCGTAGTCGTTCACCGTCACCCAGGCGGCCAGATCGATAAAATGCGTCAGGTCGTTGCCGTCGAACATCGGCATGCCCTGGCCCGGATCGAAGATGAAGGGGGTGCCGGCCTCGGCAAACTGTTCGGCGTGTTCGATCATGCCATCGCGCCCGTCGGGTGCGACGATGCCGAGGGTAGCGCCGCCGGCGTCGCCCACCTTGTTCTCATGGGCGAAGCTCATGGCACCGGGGTGGAAGGCGGTGATCTGGTTGTCGTCCTGATCGGTGGTGATGAAGGCCTGGGCCGTATAGGTGTCTTCAAGTACCTTGATGTGGCTCATGTCGATGCCGCACTGCCCCATCCACTGGGCGTATGGATCGAAGTCGCGGCCGACGGTGGCCATCGGCAACGGGTTGCCGCCCAACAGCTTGAGGTTGTAGGCGATGTTGCCGGCGCAGCCGCCGAACTCGCGGCGCATGTCGGGCACCAGAAACGAGACGTTGAGGATGTGCACCTGCTCAGGCAGGATATGGTTCTTGAAGCGATCGTGAAACACCATGATGGTGTCGTAGGCGATGGAACCGCAAATCAGTGCAGACATGGATCGTCCCCTTCTATTTCTCAATGACGTCTCGCAAAAATCAAAAGCTTATCAACCACGGGGCGCACGGGGATTTCATGGTTTTTTCTACAAGTCTCCCCGTGTTCCCCGTGGTTGAATCCTTTATTTCCAGAACCGGTCGAACAGGATGAAACCCCATACCGTGGCGACGTTGAGCAGCGCCATGAAGACCGCGGCGGAACCGATGTCCTTGGCGCGGCCGGCCAGGGTATGGTGTTCGATGCCGACGCGGTCGACCACCGCTTCGATGGCGGAGTTGATCAGCTCGACGATCAGCACCAACAGCAGGCTGCCGACCATTATCGCCCGCTCGATGCCGTTACTGCCCAGCCAGATGGCCGCCGGCACCATCACCACCAGCGCCAGCAGTTCCAGCCGAAATGCCTCTTCGAACTGCAACGCCGCCTTGAACCCCTTCATGGAGTAACCGAATGCCTTCAGCACATGGCTGAGGCCCCGATGATCCGGTTTGTTGATCTGCGCCATCCCGACCTATTACCTTTTCAAAAATTCAAAAAACAAAGCGATTAACCACGCAGGACACTGGGAACACGGGGAAATCGATCCAATAGCCGGTTCGCTACAGCATTGTTGACCCCGTGCCCCCCGTGTTCCCAGTGGTTAATTCTTGGCCTAGCCTTTAGTCCTTCCACACCAGGTCCAGTTCGCGCGCCGCCTTGACGTCGTCGAGCCGCTTCACCGGCAGCGTGTGCGGGGCGCCGGTGACGACGGCGGGATTCTGCTGCGCCTCTTCGCGGATCTTCGCCATCACCTCGACGAAGGCATCCAACGTCTCGCGGCTCTCGGTCTCGGTCGGCTCGATCAGCAGGCACTCGGACACCAGCAGCGGGAAATAGGTGGTCGGCGCATGGAAGCCGTAGTCGAGCAGGCGCTTGGCAAAGTCACGCGCGGTGACGCCCAGCTCCTTCGCCTCCTGCTTGAGGGTGATAATGAATTCGTGAGTGGCGCGGCGCGCGGGAAAGGCGGGCGCGAAACCGGCGGCCTTGAGTTGCGCCATCATGTAGTTGGCGTTGAGGGTGGCGTACTCGGCGACCCGTTCCATCCCTGCACGGCCGATCATGCGGGCGTAGATGTAGGCGCGCAGCAGGATGCCGGTGTTGCCGGAGTGGGCCGAGAGACGGCCGATGCTCTGCGGGCACTCCTTTTCGTCGAGCCAGCGGTATTCGTCGCCGTCGTAGCCGACCATCGGCACCGGCAGAAACGGCAGCAGGCGTTCGCCCACCACCACCGGGCCGGCGCCGGGGCCGCCGCCGCCGTGCGGCGTGGAGAAGGTCTTGTGCAGGTTGAGATGCACCACGTCGAATCCCATGGCGCCGGGCTTCACCTTGCCGAGGATCGCGTTGAGGTTGGCACCGTCGTAATAGAGCAGGCCGCCCGCCCGGTGCACGATGCCGGCAATCTCCTTGATGCGCCGCTCGAATACGCCGAGGGTGGAGGGATTGGTGAGCATGATGCCCGCCGTGTGCGGGCCGACCGCCGCCTGCAGCGCCTCGACGTCGACGTCGCCGTTGGCGTCGGTGGGGATCTCCCTCACCTGGTAGCCGCACATCACCGCCGTCGCCGGGTTGGTGCCGTGGGCCGCGTCGGGCACCAGGATCTCGGTCCGCGCGCCGTCGCCGCGCGCCTCGTGATAGGCGCGGATCATCGCCACGCCGGCGAACTCGCCCTGGGCGCCGGCCATCGGCGTGAGCGAGCAGCCCTTCATGCCGGTGACCTCCTTCAGCATCTCCTGCAGCTCGAACAGGCAGGCGAGAACGCCCTGGCCGTGGCTCTCGATGGGGGCATGAGGATGGCGCGCCAGGAAGCCGGGCAGCATCGCCAGGCTGTTGCTGCCGCGCGGGTTGTACTTCATGGTGCAGGAGCCGAGCGGATAGAACTGGGTATCGATGGAGAAGTTCTTCTGCGACAGCCGCGTATAGTGGCGTACCGCGTCCAGTTCGGAGACCTCCGGCAGCAGCGGCCGGCGGGTGCGACGGAACCGCTCGGGAATACCGTCGTAGGCCGGCTGCGGGCCGGGGGTCTGGGCCGCGTTGAGGCGGCCCGGTTTGGAATGCTCGAAGATCAACATGTCGTCGTCGCTTTTCGGTCAGTGCACGGCCGCGATGGCCTGGTCGTAATCCGGTTCCTCGCCGATCTCGGGAACCAGTTGCGTGTAGATCACCTTGTCATCCCGATCCAGCACCACCACGGCACGGGCGCAGATCCCCGCCAGCGGCCCGTCCTGGATCAATACGCCGTAATCCTTGGCGAAATTCTTGTCGCGCATCATCGACAGGCCGATCACGTTCTCCAGCTGTTCGCCGGTGCAGAAGCGCGACTGGGCGAACGGCAGGTCGGCGGAAACCACCAGCACCACCACTTGGTCGCCCAGCGCCTTGGCCGCCTCGTTGAACTTGCGCGCCGAGGCGGCGCAGACGCCGGTGTCGAGGCTCGGTACGATGTTGAGCAGCTTCTTCTTGCCCTTGTAGTCCGCCAGCGACACGTCGCCCAGGTCGCCGCGCGTCAGCGTAAACGCCGGTGCCGGGGTGCCGACCTTGGGCAGTTCGCCGTTGGTGTGGATGGTCGCGCCTCTCAAGGTGATAGTTGCCATGGCCGTCTCCTTAGCGTTGGGATAAAGACTGAAGTGTAGGTCTCAGAAAGTCCCCGCGCGCGGTCGCAGCTTGGTGCAGATGGGTCCGTCCTTGCGCCGTGACAGGATGCGCTCCAGATGCTGCGCATAACGTTCGATATCGGCCTCGTCCTTGGTCTCGGTGGCACATATCAGGATCGCGTTGCCCAGTTCCGGGTAATCGGCGCTGAGGTCGTAGCCGCCCAGCACGTCCTGCACCGCCAGGGCGCGCAGCACCTCGCCCACCGGCTGATTGATGCGCAGCACCACCTCGTGGAAATAGGGCGAACTGAACACCTGTTCGACGCATTCGATCTGGGTCAGCCGCTCCACCAGGGCGCGGGTATTGGCGTGACAGGCGTGGGCGACGCGTACCAGCCCTTCGGCCCCCACCAGCGCCATATGGATAGTGGCGGCGGTCACCATCAGGCCCTGATTGGAGCAGATGTTGGAGGTCGCCTTGGCGCGGCGGATATGCTGCTCGCGCGCCTGCAACGTCAGAGTGAAACCCGTGCGGCCGTCGAGGTCGACGGTGCGGCCGACGATGCGCCCCGGCATCTGCCGCACATGTTCCTGCTTGCAGGCCATGAAGCCGAAATAGGGACCGCCGGAGGAGAGCGGCGCGCCCAGCGGCTGGCCGTCGCCGACCGCGATGTCGGCGCCCCGTTCGCCCCATTCGCCCGGCGGCGTAAGCACCGCCAAGGCGACCGGATTGACCAGACCGATGGCCAGCGCATTGTTGACGTGGGCCCAGTCGGTAAGGGCATCCACCTCCTCCAGCACGCCGAAGAAGTTGGGCTGCGGGATCACCAGCGCGGCGAACTCCTCGCCTTCGAAACGCTTGAGATATTCCGGCTCGATGTTGCCGCTGCCCGAGTGGTCCAGCTCCACCAGTTCGATGCCCTGATTCCTTACGATGGTGTGAACCACCTTGCGGTAGATGGGATGGACCGTGGCCGGCATCAGCACCCGCCGGCTCTTGGACTTGCGGTTGGCGCGCACCGCCATCAGCACCGCTTCGGCCAGGCCGGAGGCGCCGTCGTAGAGCGAGGCGTTGGAGACGTCGAGGCCGGTGAGGCTGGCGATCATCGTCTGGTATTCGTACAGCAGTTGCAGGGTGCCCTGGCTCGCTTCGGCCTGGTACGGCGTATAAGCCGTGTAGAATTCGCCGCGGGTGGCGATCTCCCACACCGCCGCCGGGATGTGGTGCTCGTAGGCGCCGGCGCCGATGAAGCAGAGCGGCATGCCGTCCTGCGCCGCGCGCTGGTGCATCAGCCGCGCCACCGCCATTTCGTTCATGCCCGGCGGCACGCCCTCCAGGCCGCGCACGCGCAGCTCGGCGGGGATCTCATCGAACAGCGCCTCGATGCTGTCGGCACCTATCGCCGCCAGCATGGCCAGCACATCATCTTCGGTATGCGGAATAAACGGCATATCTTACTCTCGAAAATATTGTGGGAGCCCGGCTGCGCCGGGCGATTTACCTAACCGACATCGCCCGATGGTGGCTTCGGGCTTCCTGCCCTCTCGCCACATAATGCCTTCCATGGCAAAAAATCGGGCTCCTACAACATCAATGGCTCTCTTCGGCAACCATCGCCGCGTAGGCGTCGGCGTCGAGCAGACCCTTCACGTCATCGACATTGGCCGGCTTCATGCTGAACAGCCAGCCGTCGCCGTAGGGCGCCTTGTTCACCAGTTCCGGATTGTCGGCCAGCAGTTCATTGGCAGCGACGACCTCACCGGCGACGGGCGCGTAGACGTCGGAGGCGGCCTTCACCGATTCCACCACCGCGCTATCCTGATCGCCCTTCAGCGCACTGCCCGCCTCGGGCAACTCGATAAACACCATGTCGCCCAGCAACTCCTGAGCATGTTCGGTGATGCCCACCGTGATGCTGCCGTCGCTTTCGACGCGCACCCATTCGTGGGTCTTGGTGTACTTCAGTTCGGCAGGTACGTTGCTCATTGTTATCTCCCAGACAAAAGATTTAACCACGGAGGGCACGGGAAACACGGGGTGTCGAAAAGCGCAAGACCATGTCGCCCAACCACCCGTGCGCCGACGCGCCGACCATCCAACTTAAAACCGTCAAAACATCAACCACCAGGAGTGCGGAGTCTCCGCGCGCAATCAGTAAGGCATCCATATACCCCGTGTCTGCCGTACCCAAAGGGCATAAATGCTCCCCGTGGTTAATCGTCGTTGATCTTCCCTCAATCAATGCACGACTGGCCATTGCGCACGAAGGGCGGCTTGACCACGCGTGCCTTGTGACGCTTGCCGCGGATCTCCACCTCGCACTCGCCCACATCGCCGGCCGGTACGCGCGCCAGCGCCACCGCCCGCCCCAGGCTCGGCGCGAAGGTGCCGCTGGTGATCTCGCCCTCGCCCGCGGCGGTGAACACCTTTTGGTGACAACGCAGCACGCCTTTGTCTTCCAGCACCAGGCCGATCAGCTGTGCCGGCGCGCCGTCGCGGCGCTGCTGCTCCAGTATCGTGCGGCCGATGAAGCTGCGATCGTCCGGCTCCCACGCCACCGTCCAGGTCAGCCCCGATACCAGCGGCGTCGTCTCCTCGTCCATATCCTGGCCATAGAGATTCATCCCGGCCTCCAGTCGCAACGTGTCGCGCGCGCCGAGGCCGCAGGGCTTTACCCCCTGCTCGTAGAACGCGTCCCACAGCTCTTCGGCCTGCTCCGCCTGCACCATGATCTCGTAGCCATCCTCGCCGGTATAGCCGGTGCGGGCGATAAACAACTGGCCCGACTCCACTGCGGCGAAACGCGGCAGATCCGGCGCGTTACCGATACGCGGACCCAGCGCCGCCTGCGCCTTGGCGCGGGCATTGGGACCCTGCACCGCGATCATCGCCAGGTCCTCGCGCACCTCCACCTCGACGCCGAACGACGGCGCGTGGCGGGTGATCCAGGCGATGTCCTTGTTGCGGGTGCCGGCATTGACCACCATGCGGTACCAGCTCGGGTCCATATAGTAGACGATCAGGTCGTCGATCACGCCGCCGCGTTCATTGAGCATGCAACTGTAGATCGCCTTGCCCTGCTGCGTCAGCCGCGCCACATCGTTGGCCAGCAGGTAGCGCAGCAGATCGACGGCACGCGAGCTGCGCAGGTCGATCACGCACATGTGCGATACGTCGAACATTCCCGCGTCACGGCGCACCTGATGATGCTCCTCGATCTGCGAACCGTAGTTGATCGGCATCTCCCAACCGGCGAAATCGACCATCTTCGCGCCCATCGCCACGTGGGCTTCATACAGCGGTGTTCTATTACCCAATGTTGCTCTCCTCAAGAAAAGCCTTTAACCGCGGGGAACACGGGGTGCACGGGGATGATCAATACATTCATTATTCCCGGCTCCCCCTGTGTTCCCCGTGGTTAGCCTTGTTTACTCTTCCGCATGGTACGAACTGCGCACCATCGGCCCGGCCTTCACCCAGGCGAAGCCCAGCGCCTGCGCCTCGCGGGCGTAGGCGGCGAAGGTATCGGGATGGACGTACTCGCGCACCGGCAGGTGGAAGCGGGTCGGGCGCAGGTATTGGCCGAGCGAGACGCGGCTGACACCCGCGCTGCGCAGCTCGCGCAACACCGCCACCACCTCCTCGAAACGCTCCCCCAGCCCCAGCATCAGCGCCGACTTGGCCTCGATACCGGCGCACGCCGCCGCCAGCTCCAGCAGGCGCAGCGAACGCTCGTATTTGGCCCCCTTACGCACGCTGCGGTAGAGCGAAGGCACCGTCTCCACATTGTGTCCCCAGACGAACGTCGGCGCCGCGGCGCACAGTGCGTCGATCGCCGACTCCTGGCAGTCGCGGAAATCGGGGGTAAGCAGCTCCAGACCGATGGCCGGCCGGCGTGCGCGCAGCGCGCGCAGGGTGGCGGCAAAGATGGAGGCGCCGCCGTCGGGCAGCTCGTCGCGATTGACCGAGGTGAGCACCACATAATCGAGATTCATCGCCGCCACCGTCTCGGCGACACGGCGCGGCTCGTCGGCGTCAACCGCTTCAGGACGGCCGGTCTTCACCGCACAGAAACCGCAGGCGCGGGTGCAGGTATCGCCCAGCAGCATGATGCTGGCGGTGCCGCGACTCCAACATTCGCCGCGATTGGGGCAGCGCGCCTCCTCGCACACCGTATTGAGGCCGTTGCCGTGCACCCGCTGCGCGGTCGCGGCATAGTCGCCCGCCGCCAGCGACTGGCGCACCCATACGGGCATGCGCCCCACATTGGGCTGCGCCGAGTGGTCGAATACGGGGATGACGGCGGCACTATGGGCCATGACTTCAACTCTCAGCAATCGTCAGGGTCGGAACAGCGTACCGCGCCCTGTTGCGGTTCCCGCTCACCCACCAATAAAAAAAGGGGCGACGTCAGACCTTGGCCTTACGTCGCCCCTCTGTCCTTTCACCTGAGAGCTTGGCCCCTTCGGTGGACTGTCGTCGCAGTCTCTCTCCAGAGTCGACCGGTTCCGGCGGTCCTTGGGCCTGAGCGTTTCCGGGCGGGTTGCGCCTTCGGCGGCGGCCTGCCGGTTATCCGGTGCCGCTCTCTCCCGTGGGAACCATGGGTCGTGTCCGCACTATACCTGTAGCCGCGCCCGAAACCAAGATCAGTCCGCCTTGGCGCGGGCCAGGCGTCCTACCGTAAGCCCTTGAACCACTATGGAAAACACCACGACTACGTAGGTAACGGCAAGGATCAGGCTGCGCTCCTCCCCATGGGGCAGCGACAGCGCCAGCGCCACTGAAATGCCGCCGCGCAGCCCGCCCCAGGTCATGATACGCACCGCGCCGCGGCTGAACGGACGGCGCAGACGCATCAAACCAATAGGCAATCCGACGCTCACCAGCCGCCCGGCCAGCACCGCCGGAATGGCGAACAGCGCCGCCAGCACGTAGCCGTGGGGGAAGTGGATCGCGATGACTTCCATGCCGATCAGCACAAACAGCACCGCATTCAGTATCTCGTCCGCCAATACCCAGAAGGTCTCGATGTGGCGGCGCGTCTGCTCGGGCATGGCGAACATACCGCCGCGGTTACCGATGAAGATGCCGGCCACCACCACGGTGATCGGGCCGGAGGCGTGCAGCCACTCGGACAGCGCGTAGCCGCCCATCACCAGAGACAGGGTGATGAGTATCTCCACCTGATAGTTGTCCACCTGCCGCAGCAGATAGTAGGCGAGAGCGCCGCACGCTATGCCCAACAGCATGCCGCCGATCCCCTCCTCCAGAAACAGCGCCGTAACCGCCCGGACGCTGGGGTCACGGCCGCCGACAGCGATATCGAAGAAGAGGATAAACAGCACCACGGCGACCCCGTCGTTGAACAGCGCCTCGCCGGCGATCTTGGCCCGCAGGCTGGGCGACACGCCGGCCCGCTTCAGAATGCTGAGCACCGCGATGGGATCGGTGGGCGAGATCAGCGCGCCGAATACCAGGCAGTAGGCGAAGGTGATATGGAGATCGAGCGGTTTCACCGCCAGCCATCCCAGACCGGCGACGATGAAGGTCGAGGTCAGCACGCTGAAACTGGCAAGAATGGCGATGGCCCAGCGTTGCGCGGCCAGCTCCTGCATATCCACCTGCAAAGCGGCGGGGAACAACAACAGTCCGAGCATGCCTTCCAGCAACGCCCTGCTGAAATCGATGCGCGCCAGCATGGCGCGCGCCCACAGGTCGACGCCGCCGTAACCGAGCTTGCCCAGGCCGATGATCACCAGCGACACCAGCAGCGATACCAGCATCAGACCGATGGCGGTCGGCAGGCGGAAGAAGCGGTGATTGACGTAGGCGAACAGCGCCGTCAGCGTGATCAGCAGGGCGATCAGGTTGAAGACGTCCACGGCGCCGGCGCGCCGTCAACTGCGTGGCGCCCGGGCCAGCCGCGGCAGCTCGCCGCCGAGACCGAGGGCGCGGCGCATGAAGAAATGCTTGATCGGCGCCACGCGATTGGTGACGTTCAGCCCACCGTTGCGCAGCCATGCCAGCGGCGTACTGCGGTTGCTGAACAGCCGTTTGAAGCCGTCCATCGCCGCCAGCATGGCGATGTTGTCGCCCTTGCGCGCACGCTCGTAACGGCGCAGCAGCGACAGGCGGCCGGGGTCCCGACCGCCTGCGAGCAGTACCTCGGCCAGCTCGACGGCGTCCGCTATACCGATATTGAGTCCCTGCCCGGCCAACGGGTGCAGCGTATGAGCGGCGTTGCCGGCCAGCGCCAGACGCGGCCGCACGTAGTGATCGGCGTGCTGCAACCGCAACGCAAACGCGGCGCGCGGCCCCACCGTCTCCATGCGCCCCAACGCATCACCAAACGTTTCGCCAGGAGCGAAACGTGGAAGCCGCAGGCTACCCGCAAGGCCGGCGCCGGGGATGGTTCCGGTCAGGGCAAGCTGCAACTCATCGAGGAATTGCGAGGCCGGCATCGCGCACAGCTCGCCGGCGCGCTCGTGGCCGGTGGACCAGACGATGGAGCTGTAACCGTGGGGCAGCGGCAGGAAGGCCAACGGTCCTTCGGGCAGGAAACGTTGCCAGGCCGTATCGCGGTGGGACTTGGAGGTCTTCACGGTGCAGACCACGGCGCTCTGGTCATAGGCCCAGCCGGTGGTATCGATGCCGGACTGCTCGCGCACCCAGGAGCTGCTGCCGTCGGTACCGATCAGCAGCTTGGCGTGCAAGGTGCGGCCGTCGGCCAGATAGAGCTCCGCCCGCTCGTCGCCCAGATGCATCCCCTGCGCCTCGGCAGGACAGAGAAAATCGATGTTGTCGAACTGCGCCATGCGATCGAGCAGTGCGGCCAGGATCACGCGATTCTCGATGATGTGGCCCAGGTTCGGCTCGCCCAGCTCGGTGCAGTCGAAATGGATCGCGCCGTTGCCGCCGGCGTCCCACACCCGCATCTCGCGGTAGGGTTGCACCCGGCGCGCCGCCATGCCGTCCCAGGCACCGAGGTTGACGAACACGTTCTGCGTCGCACGGGTGATGGCGCTGACGCGGTTGTCGAACTCCTCCGGAAACGAACGCAGCGCCGCCACCGGCTCCACCACGCCGACGTGCAGCTGCGAACCGCCCAGGGCACAGGCGATGGTGGCCCCCACCATGCCGCCGCCGATGATCACGATGTCGTATGAGTGTTTCATCTTATCGTCCATAAAAAGCGATTAACCACAGAGAGCATTTATGCCCTTGGGGTGCGGAGTACGGGGAGCAAGGCATATCCATTACAACGACCTCTATGCACAGAGGTCACTCACCGCAAATACACGAAGAAGGCAGTCTTAAACCCGAACATCCCCCGCCTCCTCCGTGGTTCCCTCTTTCAATGCTATCCCGCAGGCGAGACGCGGCAGTTTACCCGTGAGGCCCATCGCCTGGCGGGCGAACAGGTGCTTGGCCGCCGGCAGGATATCCATGCCGAGCAGGCCGAGGTTGCGCAGCAGTCGCAGCGGCGGCAGCCGATTGGAAAAGAGGCGCACCAGACCGTCGGTGAAAGCCGCAACCCGCAGGTAGTCGGGGCGGCGCCAGGCGACGTAGGGCTGCAACGCAGTCATGGTGCCGATATCGACACCGTCGGCGTGGGCGGCGGCAATCACTTCGGCCAGCGCCGCCACATCGCGCAACCCGAGATTGAAACCCTGGCCGCCCACCGGATGAATGGCGTGAGCGGCGTTGCCGACGAAGGCCACGCGCGGTTGTGCCGCCCGGCGAACGAAATCAAAGACCAGTGGATAGGCGTGACGTTCCGAGCTGCGCAGGAAGCGGCCGGCGCGATAGCCGAAACGCTGCTGCAGGCGGCGCAGAAATTCATCGTCGTCCAGGCCCAGCATCTCTTCGACTTCACCGTCGCGCACGGTCCACACCAGCGACCAGCGGTGACCGCGGGTCTCCTGCTCCCCGTCGCGGGGCGGATCGCACGGCAACAGCGCCAGCGGACCGGTGTCGGTAAAGCGTTCGTAGGCGACGTTGCCGTGGGCCCGATCGGTGGCGACGGTGGCGATCACCGCGGTCTGGCCGTAGCCCATGCCCCAGCTCCTGGCGCCGACGCGCTCGCGCACCGTGGAGTGGACGCCGTCGGCCGCCACCAGCAGCCGGGCGCGCACCGGGCGCGGCGTGCCGTCAACCGTCAGCGCCGCCTCAACCGCGTCGGCTTCCACCGTCAGCGCGGTAAGTTGCGCCGGACAGAGCAACTCCACATTCGGCAGTTGCGCCACGGCTTCAGTCAATGCCGCACCGATCACGCGGCCCTCGACCACGTAGCCGAGTGCCGCGACGCCCTCCTCATCTGCCGCCAAACGCGCGCTGCCGAAGCTGCCGCGATCGGAGACGTGGATATGCCTGATGGCGGTGGCGCCGCGCTCCACCATTGCGGGCCACAGGTCCAGCGCCTGGAAGATACGGTGCGACCCATCGGCCAGCGCGATCGCGCGCGCGTCGAACGCCGGTTGCCGCTGNNGAACACCTGAATATGAACGATGAGAACACAAACCGGAAATTCCCCGTGTTCCCCGTGGTTCAGTCTATTTTTCTTCCATCATCAAGGCTTCGATGGCATCGGGTTCCTTGATCGCGTCCTTGGTCAGCACCTCGTGGCCGCTCTTGGTCACCAGCACGTCGTCTTCGATGCGGATACCGATGTCGTGCCACTTCTTGGCCACGCCCTTGCTGCCGGCGGGGACGTAGAGGCCCGGTTCGATGGTCAGCACCATGCCCGGCTCCAGCACGCGCCACGCCTCGCCCACCTTGTAGTCGCCCACGTCATGCACGTCCATGCCGAGCCAGTGGCCGGTACGATGCATGTAGAACCTGCGGTAGGCCTGCTCCTTGATCAACTGCGGCACCCGCCCCTTGAGCAGGCCGAGTTTCACCAAGCCGTGGGTCAGCACTTTCACCGCCGCCTCATGGGGCTGGTTCCAGTGGTTGCCCGGGCGCACCTGTTCGATCGCCGCATAGTTGGCATCCAGCACCAGCTCATACAACGCGCGCTGGGCGGTGCTGAAGCGCCCGCTGACCGGAAAGGTCCGAGTGATATCCGAGGCGTAGTAATCGTATTCACAACCGGCGTCGATCAGCACCAGATCGCCGCTCTTCAGCGCATCGCTGTTTTCGGTGTAGTGCAGGATGCAGCCGTTGGCGCCGCCGCCGACGATGGAGTTGTAGGAAGGAAAGCGGGCGCCGTGGGCGGCGAACTCGTGCAGGATATCCGCCTCCAACTGATATTCGTACATCCCCGCGCGGCAGCTGCGCATCGCCCGCAGGTGCGCCCGCGCCGCGACTTTGGCGGCGTTGCGCATCGCCGCCTGTTCCGCGCTGCTTTTATACAGCCGCATATCGTGCAACAGGTGGTCGAGGGCGACAAACTCGCCCGGCGTGCGCACGCCGGCGCGCGATTTTTTGCGCAGCGTATTGATCCAGTCCATCACCTGGCGATCGAAGTCGCGGTGCGCACCCATGGTGTAGTAGACACGGTCCTTGTTCTCCAGCAGGCCCGGCAGGATTTCGTCGATGTCGGCGATGGGAAAGGCGTCGTCGGCGCCGTAGCGTTCGCGCGCGCCGTCAAGACCGGCGCGGCGTCCGTGCCAGGTCTCCATCTCCGGATCGCGTTCGCGGCAAAACAACAGAAACTCGCCATGGGCGCGCCCCGGGATCAACACCGCCACCGCTTCCGGTTCCGGGAAGCCGGTAAGGTAGTAGAAGTCGCTGTCGGCGCGATAGGGGTATTCCGTGTCGCGACTGCGTACCCGTTCCGGCGCAGTGGGAAGAACAGCGATGGCGTCCTCGCCCATCAGTTGCATCAGGCGCTTGCGGCGTCTTGCAAATTCGTTACGGGTCATCGCCATGTCGTCACACTAATTCGTTTCGTGGGTCAATGGATGGTCGGATCCATCTGCGGCGGCGCCTTGCTGGGATTGATATCCTCGTTCACCAGCAATACCGCGGTACGCACATATTCGACCAGATCCGCATAGGCTCGTTCATCTTCTTCGTCGTCGCCCAGATCATAGCTGCCGGCACGGGCGAGTTGCACCAGGTCCCTTACCGCCTCGCCGCTGTCACCCGGCAGCTTGGCCAGGTCCTTGATGCCGCCCAGCGCCATACCCATCAGGAATCCCTGGCACCACTCGCCCAATGCCTCGACCCGCCCGGCCAGCGGGGTGGCATCATCCGGCAGCAGCGGCTTGAACTCGAGCAGCGGATCGTTGAGCTGCGTCACCATCGCCTTGCGCAACGCATCCAGGGTATCGCGCGCCTCCTGTGCCAGTAGGTCACCTTGCTGCTCGACCGCCACCAGTTGCTTCAACCAAACGTCACGCGTCAGCGAGCCGCAGGCGCATAGCCATCCCGCCAACATGCCCTGGCACTCCACGGCACCGACATCGGAACCGACGCGGCGCAACGCAGAGTCCACCAGGGTGATGGCGTCGGGGTCGGATTCGCTCATGGGTTGCTCCAAATCATCGCCGCAATCGCAGCACGGAGGTTTGATCCTAGCATTCGCGGTGTGGTCACGACACCCCGCGCGGCGGCTATCATTGACCCCGTAAGGCCACCGCTCTATAGTGGTTTTGCACTTTAACAGCACAGGTTGTGCCGCTTTGACCATCCATCAACTCAACGTGAACCCGACACCGCTGTTTCGGCCATGAGGAACGAATTGGACATCAATATCCTCGAACGCCGCGTGGACGATCTCATCCGCGCGGTGGAACGGCTGCGCGAAGAGAATAAGGTGTTGCGCGAGCAGCAGTCGACATTGACGGCGGAACGTTCCCGTCTGCTGGAAAAGACCGAGTTGGCACGGACTCGCGTGGAGGCGATGATCAATCGTCTCAAAGCGATGGAGCAAGGCTGACCATGGCGAAAGAGATGATCCAGGTTCCGGTACGCATTCTGGACAAGGAATACACCATCGGTTGCCCGGTGGAGGAGCGTGACGCCCTGCTGGATGCGGCACGCACGCTCAACGAAAAGATGCACGAAATCCGCAACAGCGGCAAGGTTATAGGCACGGAACGCATCGCGGTCATGGCCGCCATCAACCTGTCCCACGAGTTGCTGCAACACCGCCATGGCGTTAGCGGGTATAATGGTGAACATGAGCGGCGCCTGCTGCACATTCAGGAACGCATCGAGCGGACCCTGGAGGCGGAAGGTCGGCAGCTGAAGTTGTAGAATTCGATATGGGTGCCCCCTGCGGAGTTCGTTAGTCGCTGGGGTATTTCTTGAGCCGATAATTTCACCCCTGGGGTTGTTGAGCCGGCGTTGTGTGCATGTCCGCCCTGCGGAAAGCCTGATTCGCCGGCCACCTTCCCCACTTGAACCTTGGGTTCAAGAGACAACGGCGGCGACGGCCCAGGCGGAGGGCACCCTCCCTAATTTTCCGTGACGGCGCGAGAGCGTGAGATGACCGGACTCGACGACGCCCCAGCTTTCTCCTATCACCTATCCACACCCTCGCATCCACACGCTGCCCGCAACGACATCCGCCGGCAGATGCGCCAGCGTCGCCGCGGGCTCTCTGTTGATGCGCGGCGCACCGCCGCCCTCGCCCTGGACAGACAGGTGGGCGGATCAGCGCTGTTTCGCCGCAGCCGGCACATCGCGTTCTATCTGCCCAACGACGGCGAGATGGATCTGACGCCGCTCATCGAACGCGCTTGGGCCATGGGCAAGCATTGTTATCTACCGGTGTTGAGTCCGACGTTCCACAATCGCCTGTGGTTCGCGCCCTATCTGCCCGATACGCCGCTGTTGCCCAATCGTTTCGGCATTCCGGAGCCGAAGCGCGGCTGGCGCAGCGCGCGCCCGGTATGGAGTCTTGACCTGATCCTGGCGCCGCTGGTGGCCTTCGACCAGCACGGCAACCGCCTCGGCATGGGCGGCGGCTTCTACGACCGCACCCTCGCCTATCTGCCGCAGCGCTGCCGCTGGCGTAAACCGCGGCTGCTGGGAGTCGCCTACGCCTTCCAGCATGTGGAGCGTCTGCCCCACGCCGCCTGGGACGTGCCGCTGGACGGCGTCGCCACCGACACGTCCGTGTTCAGTTTGCGGCAGACGTAAAAAACCCGCCTTGCGGCGGGTTTCGATTTCAGCTCTCGTGGCCGTATTACTTCCTGGCTTCCGCCACAATCGGGGGCGGCGAATTGCGCATCATCGCCTGCGAAATACCGGTAAAGAGAATCCCCAATAGCACCAGGACGACAAGCACCGCGAGAAAATCGGGTTTGCGCCGTCGCATCTTCTTTCCTCCAACGCTCATGACACCCGTCGCAACGGGCTCGAAATCATGCTCACGTCCTGTGGCTATGGTAAACGTCGATATCCTATCAATGGCAAGAGAATGTCTTATATACCGTAAGGGAATTGATATGACAAGAGATGTCAGTCACAAAATCGCCACATGGCATGTTTCTCGTTAACATAGCGGCAGTTTCGTGGAGAGCACGCTATGCACTATTGGCTGATGAAATCCGAGCCCGACGTCTTCGGCATCGACGACCTCGCCGTCCGCCCCAAGCAGACCGAGCACTGGGACGGCGTCCGCAACTACCAGGCCCGTAACATGCTGCGCGACCAGATGCAGATCGGCGATCAGCTCTTTTTCTACCACTCCAACTGCAAGGAGCCGGGCATCGTCGGCATCGCCGAGGTGGTACGCGCCGGCTATCCCGACCATACCGCTTTCAATCCCGACGGCAAGTATTACGATCCCAAGAGCGACCCGGCGAATCCGCGCTGGTACATGGTCGACGTGCGCTTCGTGCGTAAACTCGGACGCACTATAACCCTCGACGAACTCAAACAACATCCCGAACTGGCGGAGATGTCCCTGGTACGGCGCGGCAACCGTCTGTCGGTGATGCCGGTGAGTGCGCAGCAGTGGCGAACGATCCTGGCCCTGGAATAGCGCGTTCGGAGCGTGTTTGGAAACGCAAGATCCAACGCCGCCGTTTGAACCTCTATTATCGGCACCCTCCGCGACTTCGCNNCGCGCCGGGCCGTTCCGGGAATTCGAAACGCAGCAGCCGTTCGTCAGGCAGTACGGCGGCATGCCCTCCCACCATATAGCGCACGTGCAACTTGGCCATTTCGTTATCGGTCATATCCACCAGCGGATAGCCGTGGCTGCCGAGCAACGCCACCAACTCCTCCTTGTCGCGCGCCCCGTCGCGCATCTCCACGCCGACGAAGATATGGGCATCATCGGCGTCGGAATAGCGGTAATTGAATTCGGTGATGGAACGCTGCCCCAGCAGTTCGCAGAAGCCGCGGAAGCTGCCCGGCCGCTCGGGAATGGTGACTGCGAACAGCGCTTCACGCTGCTCGCCCAGATCCGCGCGTTCCGCCACATGGCGCAGACGGTCGAAATTCATGTTGGCGCCGGAATTGATCGCCACCAGCGCCTGGTCGCGTACCTGCTCCCGTTGCACGTAGCGTTTCATACCCGCCACCGCCAGCGCCCCGGCCGGCTCCACGATGGCGCGGGTATCCTCGAAGATGTCCTTAATCGCCGCACACGCTTCATCGGTCGATACCAGGATTACGTCGTCGACGCATGCGCGCGCCACGCGGAACGGCTCCGCGCCCACTTGCCGTACCGCCACGCCGTCGACGAATATCCCCACCTGATCCAGTATCACCCGCTCATCGGCCTTGAGCGCGGCGTAGAGACAGGCGGCGTCGTCGGGTTCTACGCCGATCACCTTCACTTCGGGACGCAGATACTTGATATAGGCAGCGATACCGGCGATGAGGCCTCCGCCGCCGACCGGAACGAACACCGCATGCAGATCGTCGGCCGAGTACTGGCGCAGGATCTCCATCGCGACCGTCCCCTGCCCGGCAATCACATCTTCGTCGTCGTAGGGATGAATGAAAGTCCGTCCCTGCTCTTCCGCCAGTTGACGCGCGTGGGTATAGGCCTCGTCGAAGGCGTTGCCGTACAACGCGATTTGGGCGCCCCGGCGGCGCACCGCCTGCACCTTGATCTCCGGCGTGGTCTTGGGCATGACGATGAGGGCATCCAACCCCAGGCGTTGCGCCGCCAGGGCCACTCCCTGAGCATGGTTACCGGCTGAGGCGGCGATGACCCCGCGAGCCCGCGCCTCCGCCGACAGCAGATCGATCTTGTTATACGCGCCACGTAGCTTGAAGGAAAAGACCGGCTGCAGATCCTCACGTTTGAGCAACACCTTGTTGCCGAGTCGGCGCGACAGGCTGGGCGCCGCGTCGAGCGGCGTTTCGCGCGCCACGTCGTAGACGCGGGCGCGGAGAATCTTTTTGGCGTAGCGTTCGAGCATCGGCTTACGATACCAGCAATCGACCCGGGGTGTCAGTGACCGCGATGACGTATAATCGGCCGATATCGATAAAAACACCCGTCTATTGGGAGGCACCTGATGAATCAAGACGAAATGAAGCAAGCGGTCGCCAAAGCCGCCCTGGAACACGTGGTGCCGGACACCATCATCGGCATCGGCACCGGTTCCACCGCCAACTACTTCATCGATTTCCTGGCGCAGATGAAGGGCAGGATCGCCGGCACGGTGGCCAGTTCGGTGGCCAGCGCCGAGCGTCTGAAGAAACACGGCATCGAAGTATTCGACCTCAACGACGTCGACGAAATCTCCGTCTACGTGGACGGCGCCGATGAAACCAACCGCCGCATGCACCTGATCAAAGGCGGCGGCGGCGCCCTGACGCGGGAAAAGATCGTGGCCGCCGCAAGCAAGAAGTTTGTCTGCATTGTCGATCAGACCAAAGTGGTCGACGTACTCGGCAAGTTCCCGCTGCCGGTAGAGGTCATCCCGATGGCGCGCAGCTACGTCGCGCGCCAGCTGGTCGCGCTGGGCGGCACCCCGGTCTACCGCGACGGTTTCGTCACTGACAACGGAAACGTCATCCTCGACGTACACGATCTTCAGATCATGGAGCCGGTCGAGCTGGAACAGCAGCTTAACAACATCGTCGGCGTTGTCACCAACGGCCTGTTCGCCATGCGCCCCGCCGACGTGGTGTTGGTCGGCACGCCTGATGGCGTCGACGTCCTGGGCTAGAGCGGCCAACGCGACGCAAGGGTCCGCATACCGGGGCTCGGCCGTCGGCAGGGCGATTTTGCTACACTGAGGCCGACAACGGCACCGAGGGGGAGTCCGCTTGGATATAGCGACGCTACTGGGGCTCGTCGGCGGAATCGCCATCATCGTCAGCGCGATCATGAGCGATTCGGCCCCCATGGCCTTCGTCAATCTTCCCGCCGTCATGATTGTGGCCGGCGGCACGCTCGCCGTCACCCTGATCAAGTTCCCGCTGATTCACTGTTTCGGCGCGTTTCGCGTTGCCGTCAAGGCCTTCCGTTATCGACTGGATTCGCCGATCGAACTGATTCGCCATGCCAACGAATTGGCCGCGATCGTGCGTAAAAACGGAGTACTCGCGCTGGACGGCGAACCGATAAAGAACGAGTTTCTTGCGAAAGGGGTGCAGCTCGCGATCGATGGTCTGCCGCCGGATTTCGTGCGCCGGGCATTGCGCGAAGACATGGAGCAGTCGCTGGAGCGACACGAAATCGGACAAAGGATTTTCCGCTCCATCGGCGTCTCGGCGCCGGCATTCGGCATCATCGGGACACTGATAGATGCCGTTCGGATGTTGCCCGACCTGCACGACGCCAAGACCATCGGAGCGGCCTTGGCCGCTGCCCTGCTCCCCATCCTGTACGGCGCGGTTATTGCCCATCTGATCGCGCTCCCCATTGCCGACAAGCTGGAGCTGCGCGGCCTGCAGGAGAAGCTCAACGGCTTGATCATGATCGACAGCATGCAGAGCATTCAGCAGGGGCAAAATCCGCGCGTCATGGACGAGGTGCTGGAGGCGTATATCCCGCACCACGAGCGCGGGAAACTTTCCAGTCTGCTCAAGGCCGACAAGGCCCGCAGCGAACAATCGGAGCAACGCGGCTGAGCGCCGCGGCGGGCATGGCGAGCCAACGAACGGCGCCCGCAGCGGTGACGCACTGCGCGGCGCCGAACCGTGGCCACGCCGTCATCGGCGATATCCGGATCAATGACCAGGCCATCGGCAAAAAAATGGCACGGGGGGCAGCATGAGCCAACACAACGGCGAACGTCGCGAATTCTTCCGCATTGACGATGACATCTATCTCGATTACCGGCCGTTGACCGAGGAGGACTATCGCGAGCGGCTCGCCATAGCGTTGCAGGAGCCGCAGCCGGAGGCCGACAATGTCGGCCTGCAACTGCAAGCGCTGACTGCGCAAGCCGGCACGGTACTGGCGCAGATCCGCAAACGCGATTCGGAGATCGGGCAATACCTGGCGCTTATCGACCGCAAAATCGAACTCCTCGGCCGCGCCCTCATCGGTAGCCAAATCGGCGCCCAAATCGACGGCGTACTGAACCCGAACGCCCACGTCAACCTGTCGGGCGGCGGCCTCGCCTTCCATGCGCCGACCGGCCTCCAGCCGGACGTCAAGTTGGAGCTAAAGTTGCTGCTGTTCCCGGCACACATCTTCATCCACTGCATCGGCCGCGTCGTCTACTGTCGGCACGACGGTCCCGACAGCGCCAAACCCTATCGCCTCGGCGTGGAATTTACCCGCATCTCGGAGATCGCCCGCGACGCCCTGGTGCGCCACACGCTGGAGCTGCAATCGGCCCAACTGCGCCGCTCGAAGACATAAAGAATAGGGATACGCGGGACGAGGGGCTACGAGAGACGAAGGCGTGTGCGGGCCGCCCCCGCGACCGATAACGCGGCACGCGCGGCGGATGCCATCCGCGCCCGCCGCACCGGTCTTCTTAAAAGTGGGGTTTGACCGGCGCCTCCTTGTACAGCGCCATGCTGGCCAGGATCTCGGCCCTGGCTTCCTCGGCTCCGGCCCAGCCCTGCACCCGCACCCACTTGCCTTCATCCAGGTCTTTGTAGTGCTCGAAGAAATGGGCCACCTGATCCAGCAGCGCCGGCGACACGTCGTCGATTTCCTTCACGTTGCGATAGATGCGGCACAACTTGTCGATGGGGACCGCCAGCACCTTGGCGTCGTCGCCGGACTCGTCGGTCATCTTCAACACGCCGACCGGGCGGCAGCGGATCACCGAGCCGGGGATCAGCGGCACCGGCGTTACCACCAGCACGTCCACCGGGTCGCCGTCCTTGGATAGGGTATGCGGTACGTAGCCGTAATTGCAGGGATAGTGCATCGCGGTGTTCATGAAGCGATCGACGAACATGGCGCCGGTCTCTTTGTCCACTTCATACTTTACCGGGTCGGAATGCGCGGGGATCTCAATGACGACATTGATGTCGTTGGGGACGTCCTTGCCGGAAGTGACACGGTCGAGGTTCATGGGCACAGCCTCTCAGGTAGATGCGAAGGAAAGCAGGCGATTATATACCGGCCTTATGCATGGATAAAGCCAACCTGCATATTGAACAGCAGGCACAACGTCGCTTCCGGCCCTCCATGGCCTCCCGCCGGAACTCCGTTCGCGGACAAAAAAAGGCCGGCGCCTAAGCGCCGGCCTTGTTGACACCGTGGACCCGGCGGACCGGGTCACGATAGGGGACTTAGTGCCAATGTCCCAGCAACGGCACGATCAGCAGTGCCACAATGTTGATGATTTTGATCAGCGGGTTCACTGCGGGACCGGCGGTATCCTTGTACGGATCGCCGACGGTGTCGCCGGTGACGGCCGCCTTGTGGGCCTCGGAACCCTTGCCGCCGTAGTTACCCTCTTCGATGTACTTCTTGGCGTTATCCCAGGCACCACCGCCGGTGGTCATGGAGATCGCCACGAAGATACCGGTGATGATGGTGCCCACCAGCACGCCACCCAGCGCCTTGGGACCGAGCACCAGGCCGATGACCACCGGTACCAGCACCGGCAGCAGCGACGGGATGATCATCTCCTTGATGGCGGACTTGGTCAGCATGTCCACCGCCTTGGAGTAGTCAGGCTTGGCGGTGCCCGCCATGATGCCGGGGATCTCCTTGAACTGCCGCCGCACCTCGACGACGATGCCGCCGGCCGCGCGTCCCACCGCTTCCATCGCCATGGCGCCGAACAGATAGGGCACCAGACCGCCGATGAACAGGCCGATGATCACCATGTGGTCGGACAGATCGAAGGTGATGTGAATACCGTTGCTCGTCAGCTCATGGGTGTAGTCGGCGAACAGCACCAGCGCGGCCAGGCCGGCCGAACCGATGGCGTAACCCTTGGTGACCGCCTTGGTGGTATTGCCCACCGCGTCGAGCGGGTCGGTGATGCCGCGGATCTCCGGCGGCAGGTCGGCCATCTCGGCGATGCCGCCGGCATTGTCGGTAATCGGGCCGTAGGCATCGAGGGCCACGATGATGCCGGTCATGGAGAGCATCGAGGTGGCGGCGATGGCGATACCGTAGAGCCCCGCCAGATCATAGGAACCCCAGATGGAGAGACACACTGCCAGCACCGGTGCCGCCGTCGACTTCATCGAGACACCCAGACCGGCGATGACGTTGGTGCCGTGACCGGTGGTGGAGGCCTGGGCAATATGACGCACCGGGCTGAACTCGGTGGCAGTGTAGTACTCGGTGATCACTACCAGAGCCGCCGTCAGCAGCAGGCCAATGATGGCGGCTCCGTACAGCGCATTGACGCTGTAGAGACCGTTGTTCGCCATGAACATCTTGGTCACCGGATAGAAGGCGATGGCCGCCAGCACGCCGGCGACGATCAGGCCGCGGTAGAGTGCGTTCATGATCTTGCCGCCTTCGCGTGCGCTGACGAAGAAGGTGCCGATGACCGACGCCACGATGGAGACACCGCCCAGCACCAGCGGGTAGATCAGCGCGTCGGCACTGCCGTGCAGCATCAGACCGCCCAGCAGCATGGTCGCGACGATGGTCACCGCATAGGTTTCGAACAGGTCGGCGGCCATACCGGCGCAGTCACCCACGTTGTCACCCACGTTATCGGCGATCACCGCCGGGTTGCGCGGGTCGTCCTCGGGGATACCCGCCTCGACCTTACCCACCAGGTCGGCGCCGACATCGGCACCCTTGGTGAAGATGCCGCCGCCCAGTCGGGCGAAGATGGAGATCAGGGAACTGCCGAAAGCCAGGCCGACCAGCGAGTGGACCGCAGCGGTGGGCGCCAGACCAACCAGATGGACCAGGATGGCATAGTAGCCGGAGACGCCCAGCAGACCCAGGCCAACCACCAGCATACCGGTGATGGAACCGCCGCGGAAGGCGACCTGCAAGGCCTGGTTCAGGCCGTCATGGGCGGCCTGCGCCGTGCGCACATTGGCACGCACGGAGATGTTCATGCCGATGTAGCCGGCGAGTCCCGACAGGAACGCGCCGATGGCAAAACCGATGGCGGTCAATGCATTGAGCGCAAAGAAAATGACAATGAACAGCACGACCCCCACTACGGCGATCGTGGTGTACTGACGGTTCAAATAGGCCTTGGCGCCCTGTTGAACCGCGGCGGCAATCTCGCGCATTCGGTCATTGCCGGTGGGTTTAGCCAATATCCACGTCACTGAGAAAATGCCGTACAACAGTGCTGCTATCGCACACACTATGGCAAATACCAATCCACTACTCATTACCGGTTCCTCCCGTTATAGCCAGTTTGTAATTCTTATCCCGCTCAATACTGACGGAAATCAAACTCCCGGAAAAACGAAAAGGGGAGCACCGCTCCCCTTTTCGTCACCTTTACTTCTTCAACTCGAAGACTGTCTTAAGTTTCTTCGGCACCGCGGTGTTCTTCAGTTGAACATACTGCGGCAGGCCGTTCTTGTACGGTGGGTAGTCCTCGCCCTTGATTAGCGGCAACAGATACTCGCGGCACTTTTCAGTGATACCGAAGCCGTCTTTGGTGATGAAGTTCTTCGGCATCATCTTCTCGACGTTCGCCACCTTGGACAGCGGCGCCATCCCCACCTTCCACTTATACGGCTTGCTGGAGACGCGGTCGACGGTCGGCATCACCGAGTTGTGACCCTTGAGGGCAAACTCGACCGCTGCCTTGCCCATGGCGTAGGCTTGGTCCACGTCGCTCTTGGAGGCGATATGGCGGGCGGCCCGCTGCAGGTAGTCCGCAACGCCCCAGTGGAACTTATGGCCCAAGGCGTCCTTGATCATGTTGGCGACCACCGGTGCGGCGCCGCCCAGCTGGGCGTGGCCGAAGGCATCGCGCGTCCCCTGCTCGGCCAGGAACTTGCCGTCGGGCCAGTGACAGCCCTCGGAGACCACCACGGTGCAATAGCCGAACTTCTTGACCATGCCGTCGACCTTGGCCAGGAACTTCTCCTGGTCGAACTCCACCTCGGGGAACAGCACCAGGATCGGCAGTTCCTGATCCTTGGTCGAGGCCAGTGCGCCGGCCGCGGCGATCCAGCCGGCGTGGCGTCCCATCACCTCCAGCACGAACACCTTGGTCGAGGTGGCGCACATGGAGCGCACATCATAGGTGGCCTCCATCGTCGACACGGCGATGTACTTGGCCACCGAGCCGAAGCCGGGGCAGTTGTCGGTGATGGGCAGGTCGTTGTCCACGGTCTTGGGCACATGGATCGCCTGGACGGGATAGCCCAGGGACTCGGACAGCTGCGACACCTTGTAGCAGGTGTCGGCCGAATCGCCGCCGCCGTTATAGAAGAAGTAGCCGATATCATGGGCCTTGAAGACCTCGATCAGGCGCTCGTACTCGGCCTTGTTGGCCTCCAGACTCTTGAGCTTGAAGCGGCAGGAGCCGAAGGCACCGGACGGGGTATGGCGCAGGGCGGCGATCGCCTTGGCCGACTCCTTGCTGGTGTCGATCAGCTCCTCGGTGAGGGCGCCGATGATGCCGTTGCGGCCGGCGTAGACCTTACCGATCTTGTCCTTGTGCTTGCGGGCGGTCTCGATGACGCCGCAGGCGCTGGCATTGATGACGGCGGTGACACCGCCGGACTGGGCGTAAAAGGCATTCTTTTTCTTTGCCATAGTACTGGTTGCTCCCTATTCGTATAAATTATTGCCGGTCTTGTTGCGCCGCTTGTTTGGCTTCATGGTCAGCCTGCACCTGCAGCAGGGTGACCGTACATTCTGCCAGATTATCGAACTCGTCGATGCCGGTCCCGTATTGCTGGTGCACACGGTAGAAGAACTGAGCCCGATAGCGCCGCTCCCCCACCTTGAAGATGACGAAGTTTACACCGTGTTCCTTCCAAAAGAGTGCCGGGCACGGGGTCAATTCACTGGAATGGGGGTCGAGACGCAGCTCCGCCTCGGCCAAATCGGGTTCGACATCGTGGCCGTAACGCTGCTTCAGCGTATCGCACAGGGACCACAATTCGGAATCTGAAAAATCGGGGATGGAATTCATCGATCGAAGAGCCGGTTGCAGGCCAATTTTTGTATCTATTTCACTCGGATACATTGACTTGAGTACAAAACTGGGATTAGCTTAAACGCATGCCAATTGTAAAGGTAATGCAATTTGTATATACGCCTATGGAAAAAACTTAACAATCCATAAAATTGCCCTTGTCACATTGGAGAAAACAACGCATGAGAATCGTGTTATTGGGGGCGCCCGGTTCGGGCAAAGGGACTCAGGCCAAGCTCCTGGTCGAAAAGTATCACGTTCCACAGATTTCCACCGGCGACCTGCTGCGTTCCGCGGTGGCTGCGAATACCCCGCTGGGTCAGCGCGCAAAAGCGGCGATGGAGGCCGGGCAACTGGTCTCCGACGACATCGTCCTCGGCATCATCGAGGAACGCCTCGCCCAACCCGACGCCAAGATGGGATTCATCCTCGACGGATTTCCGCGCAATATCCCGCAAGCCGAAGCGCTCGACGCCATGTTGAGGAAGCTTGGGATGCCGATCGAATCGGCCCTGCTGATCGATGTCGACTTCGATATCCTGCTGCAACGCCTCACCGGCCGTCGCACCTGCGAATCCTGCGGCCAGATGTACAACATCTATAGCTCCCCGCCACGCCTGGAAGATCGGTGCGACAAGTGCGGCGGCAATCTGCGGCACCGCGCCGACGACAACGAGGAAACCATCAGCAACCGACTGCGCGTTTACGAGGCGCAAACGGCACCGTTGATTGAGTACTTCCGTCGGCAAGGGAAACTCCATACAATCAACGGCATCGGCGAGATCGACGAGATCTACGATACCATTATTCGTACCTTGAGCTCCTCAACCAAACATAAGGGGGAAACAACCATGGAAGCAGAGCAATCCGAGGCGAACAAACCGGCAGCCGTAGAGGCTCCCGCCAAGAAGAAGCGTGTAGCCAAGAAGAAAACCGCCAAGAAGGCTGCCCCCAAGAAGAAAGCTGTAGCCAAGAAAAAGACCGCCCCGAAGAAGAAGGCCGCCGCCAAGAAGAAAGCCGCCAGAAGGAAATAATCTCCTTCGGCTTTCCGCTAAAAAAAACGGCCGTCTGCGAAGATGGCCGTTTTTTTCTCCTTGTCCCCTGAATCAACGATAGTGCGGATCTACCCAACAGCGAGGTGGCGCTTCCCCTGACGGGAACGTCAGTTCCGATTTGACAAAATTGGCCGGGTCCTGCAGCTCCTCGCCGGCATGGAAGCGGCCGGCCACCATTGTCTTCATGGGATCGATAAGTGCTCTTATATCGAGCACCTCTACCAGATCACCGGACGGTGCGTGTTTCATATACATGGCTGTCCCCTTCCTTTTGCGGTCTTGTGCCGTCGACCGTTGGTTTAAAACGCCCCCATCTGCAGATCGGTTTCGACCGCATCCAGCCCGGCGCGCGCGCAACGCTCGTCCTGCTTGCCGCTCGGCGCACCACTCACCCCCACGCCGCCGACAATACTCCCGGCAGCCGTAATCGGCAGACCGCCCGCACTGAACACCAGTCCTTTCACCTTGCCCACGGAAAACGGCTCGGTGAAACGCTTACCCATTGCAGAGGTGGGGCTGTTGAACGACATGGCGGTGTAGGCCTTCTCTCGACTGATGGTAAGCGTGAGATCGGGGGCCAGCACGTCGCGCAATACCACCTGCGGATGACCGCCGCGATCGATCACGGTCACCGCTACCTGCAACCCGTCCTTGCGACACTGGGCAATGGCCGCCTGGGCCAGCTTCAGCGCCATTTCCAGCGACATCCTCTTAATAGTGATCAGTGGCGGGTTGGCATCGGCAGCCAGCGCCACACTCCCCGTGCCGCAAAGCAATGCGCCTGCCAATACCAGTAACACACCTGTTCTTACCATGACTGCTGCTCCTCTTTCTTTTTTTGGACCCTCTGATGCACAAGAATAGAATCGAAAACGAGGTTGGCCAATATTTCGCGTCCGCGTTGGCGGGAACGACCGGGCCGCGATAACCCCCTATCGCGCGCTGGAGGCACTGCAGCAAGACGTGTGACAGAGAAATCTGCCGATATTGCTGGCGCCCGCCGGACGGCGGGCGTTGCCAGGGGCTGCGCTGCCGCGGTAACCCCTACGGCAGGTGTCCCTCTCGCAGCGGACATGCGGCGGGTCTGTTGGGTAAAAGGTTGCGGCGATTCGCAGGAGCACCTTCGGCGCGACGGACGTTGCATTTCCGCCTATAGCAGGATGCGTTCGACGCCGCCGTGCTGCACCTGCTCTACGAAGCGGCGCTGCCACTGGTCGCCCAACAAGGCGTTGGCCAGCTCGACCACGATGTAACCGGTCTCCAGCCCGGTATCGTCACGATAACGCGACAGACCCTGCTGGCACGCCGGACATGAGGTGAGCATCTTCACCGAGCCGTCGCTGCGCTCCTCACCGGTGAGCTGCCGAATCCCCTGGTGCAGTTCCTCTTCCTTGCGAAAACGCACTTGGCTGGCAATATCGGGCCGGCTGATGGCGAAGGTTCCCGCCTCGCCGCAGCAACGATCCGACAGCAACACCTCCTGACCCAGCAGCGCCGCCGCCACCTTGGTCGGCGCATAGCTTTTCATCGGCGAGTGACAGGGGTCGTGATAGAGATACTGTTTGCCGCTGACACCTTCCAGCTTCACACCCTTTTCCATCAGGTACTCGTGGATATCGAGCAGGCGACAGCCGGGGAAGATATCAGCGAAGCGGTAGCTCTGCAGCTGGTCCATGCAGGTGCCGCAAGAGACGATGACCGTCTTGATGTCCATGTAGTTGAGGGTATTGGCCACGCGGTGGAACAGCACCTGGTTGTCGGTCGAGATGCGCTTGCCGCGCACTTCGTCACCGCCGGAGGTCTGCGGATAACCGCAGCAGAGGTAACCGGGCGGCAACACCACCTGCGCACCGCTGTCATAGAGCATCGCCAGGGTCGCCAACCCCACCTCACTGAACAGCCGCTCGGAGCCGCAACCCGGAAAATAGAATACGGCATCGGACTCGTCGGTCACCTTTTGTGCATCGCGCAGGATCGGCACGATCTTGGGGTCTTCCAAGCCCAGCATCGCCCGCATCGGCTGTGCCGGCAGATGGGAGGGCATCGGCTTCTTCACCAGATTGATCACCTGGGTCCTGATGGTCATCGGGCCGGTGGTGGCGCGCGGCCGTCCACGGCCGAGCAGGCCAAGGCGCTTGAACAGGCCATAGCCCAGACGCTGCGCGGCGTAGCCCCACTGGATTAGCGCCTTGCGCATCAGCTTGATGGTGGCGGGATCGGTAACGTTGAGAAAGGCCATGGAGAGGCGCGTACCGATGTTGCTGCGCTTTTGGTTGCGGGCTCGCAGGATATTGCGCATCAGGATCGAGACGTCGCCGAAATCGATATTGACGGGACACGGCGCGAGGCACTTGTGACAGACGGTGCAATGATCGGCCACATCGTTCATCTCCGCGAAGTGACGCACCGAGATGCCGCGCCGGGTCTGCTCCTCATACAGGAACGCCTCGATGATCAGGCCGGTACCGAGGATCTTGTTGCGCGGGGAGTAGAGCAGGTTGGCGCGCGGCACATGGGTGTTGCACACCGGCTTGCACTTACCGCAACGCAGGCAATCCTTGACCATGGTATTGAGAGCGTCCAGCTCGCTGGCCTCCAGGATCAATGCCTCCTGCTGCAACAGGCGCAATGACGGGGTATAGGCGTTGTGCAGACCGGACCCCGGCAGCAGCTTGCCGCGATTGAAACGCCCCTCCGGGTCCACCTCGCTCTTGTATGCGGCAAACGCCGTCACCGTCTCCGGGTGCAGGAACTGAAACTTGGTGATGCCGATGCCGTGCTCGCCGGAGATGACGCCGCCCAGCGACTCGGCCAGCGCCATGATGCGCTCGACCACCCGTTCCGCCTCCTGCAACATCTGGTAGTCGTTGGAGTACACCGGAATATTGGTGTGCACGTTGCCGTCGCCGGCATGCATATGGGTCGCCACGAACAGGCGGGCGGCGCGCACCTTGGCGTGGATCGCGTCCAGCCGGCGCCGCACCGCTTCCAGATCGCGCCCGGCGAATATCTCCTTCAGCGGCCGCTCCACCTCGCTGCGGTAGGAGATGCGCAAGGCGCGCCGCTGCAACAGGTGAAACAGGGTGTCGTCAGGTTGCAGTTGCTCCAGCAACTCCACACCGACCAGCGCCGGGTGGGCCGCGGCCGGTGCGTCGAGCTGCTGCAACAGCGACCGCCAACGTTCGCGCACCTGCAGCAGATGTTCGCGTGCCGCCTGCTTCTTGCCGGTGACGATGGCGTCGCTTTCCGCGCTGGTATCGTAATCGGCCGCCTGCCGCACCTCGGGCAACTCGCCCGAGAGACACTCCAGCACGGCATCGATGATGCACAGCTTGTTCTGCGTCGACTGCTCGATATTGATACGCTCGATGCCTTCGCTGTACTCCCCCAGGCGCGCCAACGGGATCACCACGTCCTCGTTTATCTTGAAGGCATTGGTGTGGGCGGCGATGGCGGCGGTGCGGGCGCGGTCCTGCCAGAAACGATGGCGTGCCTCGGGACTGACAGCGATAAAACCTTCGGCGTCGCGCACATTGGCCATGCGCACCACCGCCGACGCCGCCTCGGCCACGGCATCCTCATCGTCGCCGGCGATGTCCGCCAGCAGTACCATCTTGGGCAGCTCCTTGCGCGGCGCCTTGGTGGTGTACTTCACGGCGCGTACATACCGCTCATCCAAGTGTTCGAGACCGGCCAGCACCACGTGCGGCAGGCCGTCCAGATACTCCTTGGTTTCGACGATGGCCGGAACCGCCCGGCGCAGATCGGCGCCGAAGAATTCGAGGCATACCGTGCGGATATGGCGCGGCATACGGTGCACCACAAAGCGAGCCGAGGTGATCAGGCCATCGCACCCTTCCTTCTGTACGCCGGGCAGACCGCCGAGAAATTTATTGGTGACATCCTTGCCCAGCCCGGACTTGCGCAGTTCGGAACCGGGGATGCGCAGCAGTTGCGGTTC